>CAZAKZ010000027.1:0-46681 GCA_964485695.1 uncultured Planctomycetota bacterium
CGGAGTGAGGTGGTACGTCGGTTCTCCAATCCTCTTCCAGAGTATGACCCACGGTCCGAAAGCAAACGCAAGCTTCAAGATCCCCCTGGCCAAGGATCCGTACCTGATCGGCTTCAAGGCCTACGCGCAGTGGATCTACCGCGACCCCTGCAAAAACGGCTGGTGTGCAACACCCGCGGTGGAGATCAAGATCGCCTGTTGTGGCGGGTGCTAAGGACATTGGAAAGTTGGGATGGCGCCCGACTTCTCAATACTCCCGGCTTTGTCAAAAAGGGGGTTTATTTTTCCTATCCTCAGAAGAACAAGGACTACCTCTGGTTTTCTGACTGCGAGGGATTCAGGTGGAAGGTCGACGAGCAGGCAAAAAAGCTAGGAATACCTACGGTGAAACTGCGCGGCTGGTCGAGCGAGGAAATCGACTACCTGCCCTAGTGGTGTGTCCGGACTGTTCATGAAACACCGGCCGACCCATACTCCTGCGATCTCAGCCGGTTCCGGATAGTATTCTACCCGGGGTGCGTACGTGGCCCCGGTCACGGCCGGATTGCGATCGCCACCGGGTTGCTCGCGAAGTCGATGGGATTCAACACCCCGTAGGCGAAGGTCAGGCTGCCGTTCACGAACGGCACGAGCAATCCGGGCCCGGCCACCAGCCTGGCCGACGCCCGTCCCGATCCGTCGAGTTTTCCGGCTGCCCCCGGCAGGATCGGGGAGTTCATGAGGTAATAGGACAGGTAGAAGAGCGGGTCCGGATTCAGCGGCAGGGTCAAGCTCGGCAACGGAATGCCCGGCGCCGATCCCGAGGCCGAGGCCAGCAGGTAATACGGCCGGCCGGCGAAGGCCGGGCCGGGGAACAGTTCGAAGTTGACGGTTCCGCCTGGAGCCGCGGAAAGCGTCGTCGGGACGGCGTACAGCGGCGGCTTCGACACCGTCAGGATCGACCTGGGGGCGAGCAGCACCTTGCCCCGGCCGTCATCCACCTCGATGCGAAACACGGCCAGCCCGGGCGTGGTTCCGGCCGTGACCGGAAACGAATAGGTGCCCTTTCCGAGGTCGAGGACCTTGCCGATGTGAACGGGGGCGGTGCTCGAGGGGTCGGCGGAGACGGTGACGGTCGCCCCCCCCAGGGAAAGCTGCCCTCCCTGCCAGTCGCGGAGTACCAGGGTGGCGCTGGTTTTCGATTTTCCGTCGGCCGGAATTCCCAGGGGATGAAAGGTGACGGTGGACAGGAAGTGATCGGGGCGCCCGACCCAGGAAACCCGCCAGGCGCCGAACTGCGACCAGAGCTGCGTGACCGGGTCCGGCGCCGACCAGCCCTTGAACGCGACGTTCAAGTTCAGGTAGTAGGTGCCGGCGGCGCAGCCGACGGAGGAGTTGCACGGTCCGTCCTGGTCGCCCTCGCGGGCGACGATCATGTAGCCGATGTGCGCCGACTTGGTGAAGCTCGCGGGCGGTGAACCGCAACCGGTCGGGGCGCTCGTCGGGCAGGAGCAGCGGCCGTCGCCGCCCATCCCGCGAGCCGCCTCCATGGCGGCCATGAGTTTCGCGGCGAGGTCGCCTTTCGTGTTCTTGATCGCGTCCTCGGCCTTCGTCAGGACAGGGGAACCGGTCAGCACATTGCCCTGAATGGCGTAGTGGAGATTGCCGACCTGCCCCACCAGGTGGCCGGCATAGGACCCGGCTCGAGTGCCGGTGAAACCCACCTTGCCTCCTTTGATGTCCACGATTCCATACTGCCGCCACTGATGCCTCGGATCCACCTTCGCGAGGAGGTTCAAGATCTGGGCCGGGCCGGTGCCGAGCTTCAGCTGGTCGCGAATGAGCAGGCGATTGGCTCCGGTCATGTCCAGGTAGGACTGCGCGGCCGCAGCCCCCACACCGGCCAGGACCACCGGAGAGGCGGCGCGGAGGTCGTAACTGGTCAGGCAGGTGGCCGATCCGATGGCGACCTCCCGGGTGACCGGATCGACGATGATGATGGACCAGGTGGCGCCGGCCGGGCGGCCCGCAGCGAGCGTGAGCCCGCAAACCAGGATCATGGCAAGCGGCCGGAGGCGCGCACGCATGGAAAATCTCCTCACTTGCGGAAAGGCGAACCCTGGTAGCCTGTGGACAAAGTCCCACGGGCTGTTAGTACCGCGGATAGCCTTCAAAAAACGCATTTTGACTCAACGTCCATTCTATTATCTTCCCCGATCGGGTGTCAACCGGATGATCCGGGAGGGCCAGGCGGGCGTCTGACGGGCTGGAAACGGGGCAATCCTTCCGATTCCCGGCCAGCTTCCGGGGTGTGGATGGCGCCGTGCTATGGAGCAAGGACTTCGGCCTGGGGGCCTCACCGACATTGATGTCTACGGTGATCGGAACGTCTCGCTCGAAGGAAGCGGCACAACCGGAACCGAGATGAAGATCAAGCTTCGATTCAACAGATCCAGGAACATGCCGTACTACTGCGCCCTGTCGCTTGGTCAGCGGCCCGGCATCGCCCCTCATCGCAAACCTCTGGCAAGAATGACAACAAGCAAGCACCGAATCCACCGGGCTGAGAACAAGAAAAAAGGGCGGCGCCCGGAGGTGCCCGTCCTGGAGCGCAACGCCGTGCGTGGTTCTGAAGGAAGCCGCCAGGACGGACGACCGTGGTTCCGGATGTGGCGTCATCACGTAGATCCGGTTGTCTCCATGATTGCCCACGTAGAGCTTCCCGTCGTCTCCCACCCCGGATACCACGTAACTCGGCGCCCTCCAGAGGGGTGACCACCACACCGGTGACCGGGTCGAGGAAACAGACGTCTTCTCCGTACGGCTGCTGCGTCAAAAATACTACACTTCCCATCAGGAAGGTGAGGGCGCTACCAGGGTTTCGGTCTGGTAATGAGGGCTTTGTGCAAGCTATCCGAACAGCACCCCTCGAGAATCAAGCAGGTCAGAGCGAGAACGGGGATTTTCGGCTTGATATCGTTCTCCAGAAAGTTACCTTGTTGTCTGGTGATTGGAGGAAATCGAGGTGTTTTACTTAGACCACCACACCGTCTCTGAAACGAAGGATCTCTCCATGCGTGCATTGTGCATCCTGCTCGGTCTCGTCGGGTTCACCCTGGTGCTCCAGCCTGGTCCGGCCGGGGCGCAACGATATCACCCGGTCATGCACGTCCAGGTCGCAGCATGGACCCCCGAGGCCGAGAGGAAGGTCCGGAGCCTTCCCCACATCGATATCCTGGGCCTGGAGTCGCGTGTCGTCCTCAATGCTCTGGTCTACCCCGAGGACCTGCTGCTCCTGAAAAAACTGGGCTTCACACCCGTTGTGGTGCACCAGGACATCGAGGCCTTCTACGCCTCCCGGCTCATGCAGCCCGGTACTGCAACCCTCAAGCGGGGCAGCATGGGAGGGTACCTGACGTGGACAGAAATCCTGGCCCAGCTCGACCAGTGGCGGTCCCGGTACCCGAACCTCATCACTGCCCGCCAGTCCATCGGGCGGACATTCGAAAAGCGAGACCAGTGGATCGTGAAGGTGTCGGCCAATGCCGACGTGGACGAGAACGAACCCGAGATCTACCTGCAAACCTTGATCCATGCCCGGGAGCCGGGCGGGATGATGAGCGCGATGCGGTGCATCGAGTACCTCATGGAGAACTACGGGAAAAACCCGATCGCCACCGACCTGCTGGACAACCGGGAGATCTGGTACCTGCCCGTGATGAACGTCGACGGCTACGAGTACAACCGGCAGATCCGACCGGGCGGCGGCGGAATGTGGCGCAAGAACCGGAACGGGTCCGGCATCGATCTCAATCGCAACTTCGGCTACAAGTGGGGCTACGACAATCTGGGGAGCTCCCCCTTCCCGGGTTCGGGCACCTACCGCGGGACCGGCCCCTTCAGCGAGCCGGCGGCCCGGAACGTCGGGAATTTCATCTCGTCCCGGGTGAGCAAGGGCATGACCATGGCGTGGGACATCCACTGTCAAGGCGGCCTGTGCATGTTTCCCTTCGGATACGCCAACCTCCAGTCCCCGCGCCACAGCGGTTACGTGGAAATGTCGGCCGAGATGGTGAAGCAAAACGCCTACCGCCCCGGCATCGTCCACACCACCCTCTATCCCATCAACGGCGGGGCCGTGGACTGGTTCGAGGGGACCGCGGGGCTCTGGGGCTGGTTGCCCGAGCTTGGAAAATCCTTCTGGCCCGCCACGACCCGGATTCTTGCGCTCGCCGAGGAGAACCTCCACATGTTCCTCACCGCCGTGAAGTTCGCAGGACCCTACCTGGTCACCCAGTTCCGGACGGTGAAGGACCTGGGAAATCCCGACGGCGTGTTCCAACCGGGTGAGAAGATCGCGGTGTCGGTGATGGTGAGGAACCGAGGGGTCCTGACCGCTGCCAGCGCCCGGGTCGCCCTGGTGAGCACAACGCCGTATGCAGTGGTGGAGGTCGGCAGTGTCCCGCTGGGCAACATCGGCCGCCATACGGATGCAGACAACAACTACAATCCGCTGCGGGCGTTGATCCCCGAATACACGGCGCCGGGGACCCGCCTCACCCTGGAGGTACACTACCTGTTCAATGGCCACACCCTCCGGGAACCCGTGGATATCATCGTCGGCACGCCGCGGGTGATGGTGTACGACACCTGCGAGACCTCCACCTGGACAATGGGCGTTCCCGGTGATGACGCCACCACCGGCCTGTGGACGTGGGGGGATCCATACCAGACCTACGGCGGAAACCGATTCCGGGTCCAGACCGGGGATGATCACACGTTCGGGGCCAACCGGAACTGCTACGTGACCGGCAACCAGGCCACCTCGGGCGGCGACGTCGACGATGTGGACGGCGGGAAGACCACACTGGTGACGCGGGACCTGGACCTGTCGAGCGCGCGAAACCCCTACATCGAGTTCTGGCGCTGGTACATGGACCACGGACCCGAGCCCAACAACGATGCGTTTGTGATCTCGGTGTCCGGCGACGGCGGATCCACCTGGAAGCTGGTGGACACCGTCACCTATTCGGATCAGGCGTGGCGGCGGCACCTGTTCCGGCTCCGGGACTTCGTGAAGCCGGGGGCCCGGGTGCAGGTGCGGTTCGTGGCCACCGACCGGCCGGACGACAGCTTCTGCGAGGCCCTCATCGACGACCTGAGGGTGACGGACTACGATGACGGCGTCCGCCTCACCCTCGGAGGTTCCACCAGGATCGGCCAGACGGCTGTGCTGGGCCTCACGGCCTCCCGATCCGGGAATCGGGCCTACGCGGCCGGCGTGTCCCTCAGCGCCACCACCGGCATTCCCGTGGCCGGGAGCCGCACCATCCCCCTCGATCCGGACGGCCTCTTCAACACGTACGGTTTGCTTCCCGGGATCTTCAGGGGTTTCTTCGGAGTGCTGAGCGGTTCAGGGAAAGGAACAGCCCAGGTCGCGATTCCATACAGTCCGGCCCTGGTGGGCGTCAGGTTCCACTCGGCGTTCGTCACCCTCCAGGCCGCGGCCCCGGGCGGCATCCGCGACATCAGCGATTCTCTGCAGATCACCATCACCGGGCCATGAGGCAAGTCTGGTGTTGCGTGCAACTCCCATGTGTGGGGTGTAAAGAAATTCTTTCCAAAACGGTAGACCGAGCAGGCAGGACTGTCCGCCTCCAGACCGGGAGTGGATCCCGGGGAGGCGCCGGAGATGCTGATCCGGAGTGCATGAACATCCGGGCCGAGAATCCGGAAGCAGGCTGGTCTTGTCTGCGATCTTCACCTGTTTGCAGTACCAAAAGCCATGGAAATCGGGTAGAATCAGAACGAGGTTACCATGCAATTCAGAATCGAAGTCGAACAGGAAAATGACGGTCGCTGGATAGCGGAAGTCGTTGAGTTGCCAGGCGTTATGGCTTACGGGGCCTCTGTCGAGGAAGCCAAGGCGCGAGTTCAGGCCCTGGCTCTTCGCACGGTCGCCGATCGGCTCGAACACGGCGAAGCCGGCGCTGAGTTCCTTTCCATTTCCTTCAAAGCCGCATGAGCGAGTGGCCCTCGACCCGAGCAAGAAGAGTCCTGGCGGCTCTCGAGAGGATCGGCTGGAGTATCAAGAGACAGCGGGGATCACACCGGGTATTGGCGCGAGAGGATTGGCCCGACGTTGTCTTCGCCTTCCACGACCGCGAGGAAATCGGTCCCCGGATGCTTGCACGCATCGCAAGGCGGACAGGTCTGAAGCCGGAAGACCTGTGACGATATTATTCTCGAGTGCATTTGCATTGCTCGATCAAGCAATGTGACAGCGTACTGACTCAAGCGGCCTGATATTCCGAAGAAAATGAAAGCAACCGGAATCACCTGCTGCCTCCTGCTCTTCCTGCTGGCGACGACCTTCGTGATCCTCCCGGCCCAGGCGCCCTTCGATCCCTCGCGGCGGGATCCCCTGGACTCCCTGCGGTGCCGCATGGCCGTTAAAAAAGGGCTCCGGTTCCTGGCCGCGTGCCAGAAGGAGGACGGGGCCTGGCCGGCCTCGCCGTCCCACGACGCGGTGTTCGACACGGCCGTGGCCGGCCTGGCGCTGCTCTCCGAGGGGAGCACGACGAAGAAGGGGCGCTTCAAGGAGGCCCTGAGCAAGGCCGTGGCCTACCTGACCGAGCGCATCCCGGAGAAGGGCCCAATCCGGACCGTCAAGTCCACCGGCGGTGACTACGAGCACTTCGAGACCTGGTACGCCGCCTTCATGGCGCTCTTCCTGTCCGAGGTCTACCGGAAGGACGGCGGCGAGGCGCTGGAGGCGAAGCTGGGACGCCTGGTCGATCGCCTGGCCGTGCTGCAGCGGGAAACCGGGGGCTGGTGCCACGATCTCCGCAACCGCATGGCTCGGTCCGGCGACTTCGAGTATGCCTGGTACTCCGAGGATCTGGTCATTGCCACGGCCTATGCCCTGGCCGCGCTGGAGTCGTGCAGCCGGGCCGTGGAAATGCCTGCAGCGGTCATGGACCGGGCCTACCGCTATCTGTTGAAGGTGCACAACAAGGATGGCGGATTCCAGTACGGCCGGCTCCACAGCTGGCCCAAGGCTGTGGAATCGGAGCCGGGCCGTACCGCCGCCGCCGTCTTTGCCCTGACCTGGCAAGGGATCGGTACGTTCAAGGGCCTTCCCCGTGCGGTCGAATACCTCGAGAAGAATTTCGACGCCATCCCCGTGAGTCCGGGCCACGCGGGCAACGTGTTCAGCCTCAACTACCTCTCGGCGTCCCTGGCCTGCCGGAAGTGGAGTCCGGACCTGTGGCGGCGGTTCGTGGACCTCTACGTGCCCCGGATCCTGAAGCGGAGGCGGCCCGGCGGCAGCATCGTGCTCGGAAAGAGCCACCACGACCGCGAGGCCTATAACACCGCCCTGGCCCTGATCATCCTGCAGCTTCGCCTCGGCCACCTCTCCTTTGGCGTCGCCCCGACGGCCGTGGATGCCGCCCGGAGGACCCGGCCGTCCCCGCACCTCACCGAGGCCGTGGAGCGGCTGAGCATCCCCTATCTCCTGGACCATCAGGAGGCGGACGGCTCCTGGATCGCCAATCCCAAGTACCGGAAACCTGACCAGGTCGCCATGGCCGTGGCCCCGCCCATGAACATCTTCAAGGATGACTGCATGGCGGTCACGGCGCTGTGTGCCCGCGCGCTCCTCGCGTACGCGCCCGCCGGGGCCGACCGGAGCCGCAAGGCCGTGGACCGGGGCATCGCCTTCGTGGTAAAGACCCTGGACGCGGAGGCCAGGCGCTACGCCACGGCCACCACCTCGCCCATCTGGCAGGCCTATTTGCTGGACCTCCTCCTGGACCTGCACGCCTCCGGGGATCCGGTCTGGGCCAAGCGCAGGGAGGAGTTCGCCGGGTTGATTCGCCGGGTGCTCGAGTGCATCCGGGGCGGGGAGTGCAAGGGCGGCGGCTGGACCTACACCTACTACGACTCCAGCCGCGGCACGCCGAGGTCCTTTGTCACCGCCCTGGTGGTGCGGTCCCTGGTGAATGTGAAGGCGCGTGGGATCGAGGTCCCGGAGGGGCTCATCACCCGGGGCGGGGCGTGGCTCGATAAGGCCCGTCTCGAGGATGGCGGCTACCGCTACCTCTACTACCGGGAGGACTGGCCGCCCCGCGTCACCCCCATGGGATCCGTGGGCCGCATGGCCCTCATCGAGATGGCGCGCCTCCGGGCCGGCACCGGCAAATCCGAGGTCCTCGAGCGCGCTGTGGCCGGATTCTTCAAGCATCGCTCGCTCCTGGACAGGGCCGTGAAGGCGCAGACCCGGTACGGCAACGAGGGGTGCCACGTCTACTTCGCCCACTGCCACCTGGCCGAGGCCCTCGAGCTGCTTCCGCTGGCGAAGAGAAAGGAATACGCGAAGCGCCTCCGGCGGATCCTGCGGGAACGCCGCCGTGCCGACGGCTCCTGGTGGGATTCCGACCGGGCCGGGCCCTCGGCGGCCACGGCCCTGGCGCTCCTGGCGCTGCGCGTCCTGCGAGACGCAAAATAACGAACCCAAGCCTACCCTTTCAACGGCAGCCCGGGTAAGATAACAACTACGAACGGGGAGAGTAGTTCCCAGAAGCAGGCAAACTGCAGGTGATCGGGAAGGAATCTCTTTCGTCTTCCAGGTTCCGCAGAAGGAAAGGATGGAAATCTCATGTCAAAGCTCCTCGGTATCCTCGCGCTTCTGTGCCTCTGCATCGGCGTGGTTAACGCACAGGTGGCAAAACCCGGTGACTACATCATTGCCAGCTACGCGTCTCCCGATGCCGTCTACGCCGTGACCCCGAACACGAACGTGTTCAGCACGGTGGGGACCGTTCCCACGTCCAACAAGATCCGCGGCGTGATGGTGGGTGCGGACAACACGAACTATTACATTGCAGCGGGATTGAGCGTCTTCCAGATGACGCCCGCCGGAGTGGTGACGACCATCTTGACCCGGCTGCCCATGGGTGTCGGCTCCTGCTGGAACGACCTGGACGAGAACGGACAGATCCTCGTCGGTACCGGCTGGGCCGGTTCGGGCGGCCTCTTTCGCCTGGATCCCGTGTCTCTCTCGCTCCACACGCTGAGGTCCGGCATCTTTCCGAACGTCTTCTGCCTGGACCGGGACACCGGCGACATCGTGGCGGGCGAGTACGGCTCGAGTTACGTCTTCCGCATCAAGCGCGACGGCACCGTCAACACGGTCGTCCCTACCCTGAGATCCCCCTACTCCATGGACTTCCATCCCGAAACCAACGAAGTCCTCATCGGCTCCATCTACCGCCTGGATGCACTGAACACCCTGACCACCTTCGTGTCCGGGACGAGCACCCCCAAGGCTCTCGCGGTTCTTTCCGACGGCAACGTCGCCGCCGGCCCCCACGGCACGACGATCCTCCTCTTCGACAGGAACGGAAAGCAGATCGGGATCCCCTACAACGGCCCCACCATGACGAAGCTCTGCATGGTGGTGGAAGACGAGCACAATCTCTGGGGCATCGACACCCCGACCCCGGGCGGCGTCTTCAACATCCGCATCCGGTTTGCGAATCATCCGGGCAAGGCCTACGTGGCCGCCGCCTCCTTCTCGCCCCGGCCCGGGATTCCGGTGGACAGCCGGACGATTCCTCTAACTCCGGATAACCTCTTTGCCGCCAGCGTGGTGATCCCGCAGGTCTTCGTCAACTTCAGGGGAACACTGGATCTGAACGGCCGGGCCTCGCCCTACATCCCCATCCCGAATGCCGGCGTGCTCAAGGGGCTGCGGTTCTTTCTTGCAGCGGTGGTCGTCGACCCCGCTGCGCCGTCCAGCATCGCCCAGATTTCCCAGGAGTACGGCGTCACGATCCAGTAGGCTAAATGGCCGGTCACGATTCGTAGCGATCGCCTCGGAGCCTCTCGACGACGCATGCTGCGCCCAACCTCCTTTGCGTATTCACCGAATACGCGGCAGTCGTCGTGCCTTGCCTGCGCCGCCGATAGATACCGATCCGACCGCTACGAATCATGACCGGCCATTTAGCAAGTCCCACCCGGGAGGGTCACTGCTGATCGACCCTCCCGGTGCGGCGCAGGTTGCCCCGGAAGACGGGCCAGTCCTTGCCCTTGCCGCCCAGGCGAAGCGCCCAGCCGCGGCCGAAGTTGTCCTTCTTGTACTTGCCCGAGTAGCCGCGGCCCGTGATGAAGAAGACGTCCAGGGCGCCGTCCCCGTCGAAGTCGGCCACCAGGGGCGCGGAGGAGACGCGTTCCAGCCTGTCGCCCTTGTTGACCCGGCCGTCGAAGGACATGATCTCCTTGCCGGACTTGCCGTCCCGGACCCGGAGGACGGTCTTGTCGATGTAGACCACGTCCAGATCCCCGTCCCCGTCGGCATCGACGATGGCGGAGCCGCGGTGGTTCGTGTCCTTCAGCGGTTTCTTCCAGAGGAGCTTGCCGTCTAAGACGCGGAAGACGTAGAGAGAACGCCCCCCGACCACGACCTCCTCCTTCCTGTCGCCGTTCAGGTCGGCGATGGAAGTGGGTGCAAAGAGGTACTCGCCCGACAGGTGTTCGTTCCAGATCTTCTTGCCCCTGGCGTCGAGGGCGTAGACGTCGCCGTCGCACGTGGTCACGATGAGGCGGCGTTTCTGCACGTTGCCCGAGACCGTGACGCCGTGGTACATGCCCTTTGACCGGGGATTCCGGGTCTCCGTCTGGAAGCGCCAGAGCAGCTTCCCCTTCTTTCCGGAGAAGGCGTAGACACCCCGGTCCCCCCCCCAGGAGGTGACGATGACGTCGAGAACCTTGTCACCGTTCAGGTCCACCAGGGAAGGAGCCGACTGCACGCATCCCGGCACCTTCTGCTCCCACAGGAGCTTCCGGTCCTTCGCCCGGTAGACGCCCACGCGGCCGTTGCGATCCCCCAGCCACATGGATCCCACGACGATCTCCAGCTTTCCGTTCCCGTCGAGATCGGCCACGGCCGGTGGCGAATCGGTGCTGTTGGGCAGACGGATGCGCCACTTCTCCTTCCCCTTGCCGTCCAGACAGAAGAGGCTGCCGCTCGAGGAATCGGCGGCGAGGATCTCGGGCCCGCCCTTGCGGTCGAGGTTGCAAATGGCGATGCTCGCGTCCAGCGGCCCCCGGTCCGATTCGAATTTCCACTGCACCTTGCCGCTTTCCCCGGCCACGGCGTAGACGTGGCGGTCTCCAAAGTAGGTGCCGAACACGATCTCGAGCTTGCCGTCGCCGTCGATGTCGGCGGCCGCGCCCCCGCCCTTGCTGTCGCTCTTCATCTCCACGGTCCAGAGGACCTTCATGTTACCCCGGCCGCGGAGGTCGAGCTTGGCCGGCTTTTGAGGCTTCTTCTGGGTTTTCTTTTTGGCGGACGCCACCTTCCGGGGTTTGCGCCTGGTCGCGGCCTTCTCACTCGCCACAAGGCGGACCACCACCTCGCCTCGCTTGCGGGTCTGTTCGAAGTTGGCCTTCAGGTGGAGGAACCTGCGGCCCCGGTCGTTCTCCTCGGCCCACACTACGGGCAGGGTCTCCACTGGGGAGCCGCCCAGAGTCGCCTCCTTCACGCGCACCGATCGGATCTTCCCGATGTTTCCGGTCATCTCGATGCGGCCGTAGATTTTTTTGGCCATGGCGCGGGATTTTTCCGGCTTGAACTGGCGAAAGGGGTCCGAGCACCAGACGAAAACCGACATGGCGGAAACGCGCATCGTCACCTGGATCTCCTTGCCGGTCCGTTTCACCTCCGTCTTGAGGGGCAAGGATTTCCGGGCCTCCGGATAGGGGCGAAACGCCGGGTCCCCGTAGAGGATGCCGCCCGTGGCGCCGTCGAGCATCAGGTGGCGCACCGGTTGCATCTGATCCCGGGTCTTCTTCTCGCCGTCCTTGACCGGGGGCGCCGCAATGCCCGCCTCGCCGAAGCCGAGGTAGCCCAGGACGATCTTGTTGTAGTCATTGCGCCGGGCGTCCCCCAGGGTGCTTCCGGCCAGGACCCGATCGAAGTCGACCGAGAGCTCGGGACCCGCGGGCCGCGGATTGACGTAGGCCGTGTAGCCCGTCGCCCCGGCCCCGATGACCGACAGGGCGAAGCTCTTCTCGGCTTCCACCTCCTTCAGGTGTATGACGTACGAGCCGCCTTGATATTTCCGCTGAGGGTACCTGTGCGTGACGCCGGTGTAGCAGGCGTAGTTGAAGACCACGGCGGGAAAGAGAATCACCCCGGCGACGTCCTCGGCGCGGGGCCCCGAGCCGATCTCCCAGGGCATGCCGTGGCCGCCCATGAGGATGGCGCCGAGGCCCCCCAGCGACTTCAGGTTTTCGTCGATGAAGGCCTGGTCGCGGCTGCCCCTGCCGCCGGGGGCCACGAACCAGAGGGCACGCATGGGAAACTCGAGCTCTCCCGCGCGGTACGGACGCTCGGACGCGGAGGACTTTCCCTTGCCGCCCCGGACCGACGCCCGGCCGATTTTCCGCGGGTGCTTCTTCTTGGAGGCGCGGATGATGTTCTTCACGAACTGCTGTGCGTCGGCGGCCGTGGCGCCGGTGATGAAGCCGTAAGCGAAGTCCGGGAAGGGGTCCTTGTCGAGGGTGGTGGACATCTTCAGGATGGCACGCACGGAGTTGACGTCGATCTGCTCGGGACGGACCACGAGGGCCACGTGGGCGGGCTCGAGCTGCCTCAGCTTCGGGACGATCGCTTCCGGCTTCTCGGGATTGAAGCGGAGAATATCCTGGCACTTGTGGTGCCTGGCCAGAAGTTTTGCCGCTTCGAAATAGGGATCGTTCCGGTTCACGCCGACCAGGATCACGTAGTCTCCGGCCGCGGCCGACATGGCCAGGACCAGGCCGAGAAGAATAGCCGAGAGCGTCTTCATGATGGGGGTCTCCTGTTTTATTCACGGTTTTACCGCGAATTACAGGCCGGCGCAAGGTCGGATTGCCAGGTCCAATGTTACACCGGCAGTGACTCGTGGTAGACTGGCTCCGAAACTCGATGGAACTGCTCGCTGGGTGGAGTCGTTATCATGCTGCCACGAATCATCGCACTGTCTGCTATTCTGGTCCTGGTACTCACACAGATACTCCCTGCGCAGGATCCCCTGGCGCCCCGGCGGGGATCCTGGATACGTGACGGCACCCCTCGGCCGGGAGACCTCGTCCTGGTGAAGGACGCCTCGAGACCCATTGCCGTGGTGGTTGTGAATCCGCCCTCCGTGGTGGATCGGGCGCTGCGGTTCCTTTCCGAAGATCTCTCCCGCATTGCCGGCGTCGAGGTGGCCCGGCAGGCGGCGCCGCCCGGGGACGGGCCCTATCTCGAGGTCCGCATCGCCCGGGAGGACCCGCGCTGGGAGGCGTACGAGATCCGGATCGACGAGAGAAAGGTCACCCTCCTGGGTAGCAATGCTAGAGGCACGGCCTTTGCCGTGTACGAGCTCTGTGAGCGTCTGGGCCAGGACCCGCTCCACCACTGGACCGGGTACCGGCCGGCCCGGCGCTTGCCGCTGGTGCTGAAGGGCGTGCATCGGAAGCAGCCGCCCCCCACGTTCCGGTTCCGCGGGCTCTTTCACGACGACGAGGACGTCCTGCCCCGGCCGCGCCTCCCGGACGGCATCCCCGATCCCCGCGGGACCGTGCCCGTGGAGTGGTATGAGCGCTACTTCGAGACGGCGCTCCGGCTGCGCCTCAACATGGTGGCGCCGTGGGTGCGCACCGTGCGGGAGCGGGAGATCGTGCGCATGGCCCACGAGTGGGGGCTTTTCTACACCTCCCACCACTACGACACCCTGCTCTCCGATCCCTATCACTTCACGCGCGGGAAACTGGCGGAGAAGCGGGGCATCAAGCCGGTATGGAGCTGGACCGAGAATCGTGAAGGCCTCATGAAATACTGGCGGTGCGGGGTGGAGGAGACCCGGGACTTCGACTGCATCTGGCCCGTGGGTATGCGCGGAACCAACGACTATGCATACCGTTTCCCGAAAGACTGGACCCGGGAACAGAAGCTGATGGCTTTCGAGGAGGCCCTCGACATCCAGGTGAAGCTGGTGCGCGATCGGGTTCCGCCGGGCCGGGCGTCGCTCTTTCACTTCACCATGTACACCGAGATGCTGCCGCTCTATCAGACAGGTAAGCTCCCCGTGCCCGAGGGCGTCATCGTCGTCTGGCCGGACAACAACGACGGCCGCATGCGGGCCCTTCCGGAGAAGCGCGGCAAACACCCCCACGGCGTCTATTATCACCTGGCGTACCTTGGGCGCTCCAAGACCATGCAGTCCCACCAGGTGGTCGGCCCGGACCTCATCGAGAAGGAATTCCGGAACATCGTCGAGGCCGGGGCCACGGAGTTCTGTCTGGTGAACGTGTCGGAACTCCGCGAATACGTGCTGGGCGTGCGCCTGGTCGCGGACATTTGCTGGAACGCTTCCGGCCTCTTCCGGGCTCCGGACACGGCCGGCCGGTGGCTCGGCTGGTGGTGCCGGGAATACTTCGGGGAGAAGGCGGCCAGCGCGGTGCGCGAGGCGTACGAGGCCTACTTCGCCATGATGCCGAAGGCCCTGTTTCACGGCTACGGCGCGGGTAAATGCCTGGGGGCCGTGCCCTCGCTCCGGCTCAAGCTGACCGGCAAGACCTTCACCCCCGCCCGGATGGACACCCTGCCCACGCTCCTCCTGCGGCGCACCGGCCACCGGAGCCTGCTGAAGCGCCTCGCCCGGGCGCGTGACTTGATCGAGAACCCCGGGGCCCGGCGGTTCTTCTTCGAGAACCTGGAGCTGGCTGCGGCCATGGACCGCCTCTCCACCGAGGCCGGCACGCTGCTGGTGGAGGCCATGGCAGCGCCGGATCTCGTCAAGGCGAGGCGCATGTGCTTCCGCGCCCTGCCCTTCCTGGATGAGCTGGACATCCTGCTCCGAAAGGCCGAGCGACCCCCGTTCACCGGGTGGTACGGCCCCACCTGGATCCGGCAGCGCACCCGGAAGCTGGTGACCGCCCGCGCGGAGGTGGTGAAGTTGCTCATGGGGCTGTAGAGAAGAGACGCATGCCCGGCCACTGGATCGAGAAGTACTGCATCCTCAGGTTCGTCGCGGGAGAGTTCGACCAGGAGCCGGAACATGCTTGTTTCGGGAGCTTGCTCCTCTTCCTGTCGTGGACGTGGCAGGGCGATCGGCTGTCCTGGTACGTTCAGTCCTACCTGGCCGCGGGCCTTCTGAACTGGATCTGCGTCACCTTCAATCGTTCGCTTCTGCCCACGGTCTCCTGGAGGCAAATCCCGGCAGGACTGGCCCGGGCCGACATGGCGGGCGTACACCGGTACGTGCTCCCCTGGGTGGCGATGGAATAGGATCCGCCCATCGCCGGCGGCCTGGAGCGGGACATCAACCACCAAACGGAGCCGGAGCTTCTCAAGGCAACCCTGGTGGTGACCATATCCTGGATAGATCCGGCGGATTCGGGTTTATTCGCGAATCAATCCCGTTCGCGAATATTCGCGAATATTCGCGAACCGCACTTGCTTCTCGAGTGCGGATACCCTACGATTGCTTCATGAAAAAAGAAGAGCTTCTGAAGAGAATCTCGGAGGGTGAAGGGGTTCTCCAGGAATTCAAGACCTCGATCAGCAAGCTCGATCGCACGATGGTCGCGTTTGCCAACGCAAAGGGTGGAATCCTCTACCTCGGTGTTGACGACGATGGCTCCTTCTCGGGCCTCAGGATTACCAACCGCCTGAAAGCCCAGGTCCAGAGCATTTCCAGGAATATAGATCCGCCGGTCGAAATTTCCTGCATGGATCTAGGCAAGGCGCTCGCCATCATTGTCAAAGAAGGAGAGGAAAAGCCCTACAAGTGCTCAGATGGATTTTATCTGCGCTCCGGGGCCACCAATCAGAAGCTCACCCGCGATGAGATCCTCGACCTTGCCATCCGCCTGAACAGGATCCAGTTTGAGGCTCTGCAGGTCTTTGACTTCCGATACCCGGACGACTTCTCGGATGACGTTTTTCGGGAATTCACTGAACGCGCCCATCTCGGCGATGTGCTGGGCAGCCTTGGCAAGGAGCGATTTCTCGTTTCTCTCGGTGTAGCTGAACAGCAGGCAAGAAAACTAATTTTCAACCACGTCGGTGTGCTGCTCTTTGGTTCCGCTCCGGAGAAGTATCTTCCGCAAGCCAAGACCAGCTACGCACGCTACCGTGGAAGAGACAAGACAAACGTCATTGATCGTGCCATCTTCGCGGGTTCTCTGATCCGACAGATGGATGGAGCTCTCGGGAAGCTTCACTCGCAGATCCCTCTTCGCTACCGGCTGGCGGATTCGTCGTCCCGACGCGAAATCCCTGCGTATCCCATGCGTGCCCTCGAGGAAGCGCTGGTCAATGCGCTTATCCACCGGGATTACTCGGAAGCCGGCGCCGAGATCCAGATCGACCACTTCGTCGACAGAATCGAGCTCACCAACCCCGGCACCCTGCTCGGCAATCTGACGATCGAAACCTTGAAAGGGAAATCCAGACGTCGGAACCCCCTCATAGCAGAGCTTCTCTTCCGCATCGGAAAAGGCGAGAAACTCGGCTCGGGAATCGGACGGATGCAGGCGTTCATGGAAGAATGGAAGCTTCGCCCACCGGAATTCGATGCGTCCGGGGATTTCTTCTCGGTTACCTTCCGGGGGCCGGACCATGAGATTCCAGAAGAGAAACTCCTGCATCTGCCAGACCGTCCCCGCCAATTCATGGAGGCGGCAAATCAGGTCGAATCGCCCTTCACGGCAGGAACCTACGCCGAGCGATTCTCGATCACGCACCGGACGGCGCAGATGGACCTTCGGATACTGATCGAAAGAGGCCTGGTATCCAGAGAGGGGAAAGGCAAGAACACGCGGTATCGGTTTCGCTGATAAGCCGATCGCGAATCACAGCGGGCGCCTGGAAACGATTGCGGATACTATCGAGTAGGCGCCTCCATCCGATCCAGGAGCTGATCTGCCTGGTGCAGGCAGAGAATCAGGAAGGGGAGGATCAGGAAGAGGATGGGGCTGCGAACACCGCCGGCTACTCCAGCACGATGACCGCGGGCCGGGTGATCGTGCCGATGCCGCTGAGGGACGGTCCGTTCAGGGTGGCGGCGGCCGCCCAGATCTTCACACCCTTGACCGCGGCTCCGAGCGGGCTCACGTCGAGGACGGCCGAGGCGTTGCCGCCGGCGTCGAGGAGGCCGATGTTGCCCTGGAGGAAGGCGGTGAATCCCCCGGTCAGGGTGAGGCGCAGGAGGTCGTCCGGCTGCAGGGGGATCACCCGGGTGTCCACCGGGATGCCGGGGGTGAAACCCGAGAGGGAGAGGCCGAGTACGTAGGGGCGTCCACCCTCGCCGGGGAAGTCGAGGGTGAACTGCCACCGGTTCCGGGCCGTGAGAATGCGGCGGGTGACGAGGTTCCGGCCCTGGCCGAAGCAGACGTTGATGCCGGCGACGTTGCACGGAATCGTGGCGACGATGCGGCCGGTTCCGTCCAGGCGGAGGAGGCTGCCGGGAACGCCGCCGACGATCTCGCCCTTTCCCACCCAACGATCGAAGGCGAGGTGGCCGTGGCTGGTGCCGGCGCGGATCGTGGTGAGCCCCTTTACCCTGTCGAGGCGCATCAATCCCGTCGGGGTGCTCAGGATGAGAGAACCGTCCTGGTGGTCCTGGGTGATTCCGTAGATCGTGGCGCCGTGAAGCGTGGTGACGGGCGATCCGGCAAGAGGAAAGGTCCGAAGCCCGGTCCAGCTCGCTTCCAGGATATCCCCCGTAGCGAGATCCTGGAGGTAGTTGTATGCGTTCGTTCCGGTGATACCGGCGTGGATTGTGGTGATGGCCGAACCGTCGTACCGGAGGCGAAAGACCTGGTTGGGGGAGCGGCTGTCGTTGGAGCTCACCAGGAGGTCGCCGGTGTGCAGGGGCGTGATGCACTGGACGTACTTGATGGGTGATCCGTTCCACAGGGTGCGGCGCGTCGCCTGGGTGAACGGGTTGATGATCCGGACGTCGATGGGTGTGGCTATGAGGAGGTCCTTGTTGTTCATGTCCATGACCAGGTCGGCATAGGACCTGCCGAGGCGGAGGGTCGTGTGCTTGCCCTGCGGGGAGACGTGATAGAGCCCGCCGTACATGTGCGGGCCGCCCGGCACCCTGCCCGGAGTGCACAGGAAGAGATCTCCGGCCAGGGGCTGGGCCGGGGCGAACGGGGAGGCGAGGCAGAGAAACAGCAGGAAGAATGCCCGAGTGGTCATGGTCATGAATCTCCAGAGCCGGGACGACATTCACCATTATACTCGACGGGCTGGTGAAAGTCGCCCCGGCTCGGAGTTTTCAGAAGTTTTCAGCCCACTACAGCTTCATCACGTAGGTGTCGGGAAGGTACGCGATACCGCTCGGAGCTTTTGAGTCCAGCACGGCCATGGCGATCCAGATGGGAATACCCAGCCCGGGCAGCTTGGACACGTCGATGCTGCCGACGGCCCGGCCGCCTGAGTCCAGCCTGAGCGGGCCCGGATCGAAGTAGGGCCTGAGCCAGTTCTTGTACGACAGATTGAAGAAGTCGTCGTAGTTCAGGTGAAACGTCCGCCCGTCCGGCAGCTTGATGCCGGGCCGGTATCCAGAGGCGCTCATGAGGAGCACGTAATTCTTGCCCGGGTGGCTCGGGCAGCTCATGTGGATGTTCCATCGGTTCGGCGCTGTCTTCACAGGTTGGATGTGTCGGCCCCGGTAGAAGTCGAAGCTGTAGGTGAAGTAGCCACGCACGGCGCCGAGGGTATTTTTCGGATCGCAGGTCACGGCCGTGACGTTGTGTGGCGGCCTGGTGTCGATGTAGTAGACGGCCGGGGAGAAGAAGGTGGTCGGATTCTGAGGCGACTGGTAGCGATGGACGTATCCAGACGCGACGATCCGCTTGGCGGCGGCGGACTGCAGGTCGAAGTTGCTCGTGTATTGCATGTAGTAGCTGGATGGATAACCAAGGTGCGCGAGGGTGGTGCGCGTGGGAGCTCCTTTCTTGAGCTGATAGAGTACCCTTCTTTCATGCCCCTCGATGTGGCCGGTATCGAAGTTCTGCTCCAAGTTGGCGTAATATCCGTACCAACCGTAGTTGGGGCTTGCCCCGCCTCCGAAGGTGGTGAACTTGCCGGTGTCGTCCACATCCAGCACGGTGTAATTGTGGTTCGGTGGGCTGCACACGTTGAACAGATAATTACCCGTATCCATGTTCCTGCCGGTGCTGTGGGCGAAGAGGGTGGATGTGCCGAGCTTGGTGCTGTTGAGGAGGGTGGTGAGGGAACCCCCGCTTTTCAGCTTCAGGAAGGCGTATTGCCAGAGGTTGTTTTTTCTGGTGTAGCAGGTAAAGACGTAGTCGCCGTCCTGGTTGATGATGAGACGACTCGGTGCATAGAGGGCCAGGGTGTCCGCCATGACCGTGGAGAGTGACAGCGTACCCGGATCGAGACGGTAGATGCCGCTCCGCACGAAGGAGGAAAAGCCGGGCGCGGTGGTCCCCTGCACGGCGAGCACGACGCGTCGGTTGTCGGCATCCATGTAGATCGACCTGGAATGGTAGATCTTGTGGTTCGGTGTCAGGTGCTTCAACGTCTTCTTGCCGACGTCCGCCAGCCAGACACCGTTCCAGCAATAGAACAAGGTCGTACTGTTTCCCCCCATGAGGTAGGAGGGGTCGTGGTACTGTGCATCCGTAATGCCGGTGAAGAGACAGAATGCAGCGGCGGCCACTACCCGGTATTTCATCTGATGCTCCTGGCGACCCCTTTCATGTTTCAGCGAACGGTTCGGCTACATCTTCATCACGTACGTGTCGGGCAGGTACGCGACGCCGCTCGGTGCTTTTGAGTCCAGCACGGCCATGGCGATCCAGATGGGAATGCCCAGCCCGGGCAGCTTGGACACGTCGATGCTGCCGACGGCCCGGCCGCCTGAATCCAGCTTGAGCGGGCCCGGATCGAAGTAGGGCCTGAGCCAGTTCTTGTACGACAGATTGAAGAAGTCGTCGTAGTTCAGATGCAGCGTCCGCCCGTCCGGCAGCTTGATGCCGGGCCGGTATCCCGAGGCGCTCATGAGGAGCACGTAGTTCTTGCCCGGGTGGCTCGGGCAGCTCATGTAGATGTTCCACTTCTTCGGTGCGATCTTCACGGTCTGGAGGTGGCGGCCCTGGTAGAATCCGAAACCGTAGGTGTAGTACCCGCGCTGGACGCCGATGGTGTTTTTCGGATCGCAGTCCACGCCCAATACGGCATACGGCGGCCCGGCGTCGATGTAGAAGACCGCGGGCGAGTAGAAGGTCTTCGGATTCTGTGGCGTCCCGTAGTGATAGACGTATCCTGATGCAACAATCCGCTTGGAAGCAGCGGACTGCAGGTCGAAGTTGCTCGTGTACTGCATGGTAAATCCACCGGGATATCCCAGATTCCACAGGGTAGTGCGGGTCAGGCCTCCCTTTTTCAGCTGGTAGAGTATCCGGTTGTACTGACCCACGATGTGGCCGGTGTCGAAGTCCTGCTCGATGTCGGCGTAGTAGCCGTACCATCCGTAGTTGGGGGAGGAACCGCCGCCGAAGGTGGTGAACTTGCCGCTATCCTCCACATCCAGCACGGAGTAATAGTAGTTCGGAGAGCTGTAGACGTTGAAGAGGTAGTTCCCCGTATCCATGTTCCTTCCAACGCCGTAGGCGGAAAAGGACGGGGTGCCCAACTTGATGCTGTTGAGAATGGTGGTGAGGGATCCCCCGCCTTTCAACTTGAGGAAGGCGTACCGGTACTGGTTGTTGACTCTCTGGTAGCAGTTGAAGACGTAGTCGCCGTCCTGGTTGATGATCAGCCGCCTCGGCGAATAGAGAACCATGGTATCCGCCATGACCGTGGATAGGGACAGCGTTCCCGGATTGATGCGGTAGATGCCGCTCCTGACGAAGGAGGTATAGGCGGTCGAAGTGGTTCCCTCCACGGTCAGGACGACGCGACGGTTATCTGCGTCCATCTTGATGCATCTGGAATAGTAGATCTTCTGGTTCGGTGTCAGATGTTGCACGGACTTGTTTGCGGCGTCCGCTTTCCAGACGCCGTTCCAGTAGGCCGTCGAGGTCGAGCCGTATCCCCCCATGAGGTAGGCTGGATCGTGGTGCTGGGAGGTCGCGGCGCCAGCCAGGAGGCAGACTCCGGCGGTTAGGCAGATCAGGTTTTTCATCATGGCTTGTCCTCCTCTATGTATCGTGGTCCCCCTCGGGACGAGCCCCTCCGTTTTGACTCCGGATTCAGTTGTTCTCCACGGACAGAGTCATTACCACATCGTCTTGTGAATTCCAGAGTATCAGCCCTCATGGGTGCTGTCAACGTGACAGGGTCCAGCGGAGAGGGGAAGCCGGGGCGGGTTTGAGGTCGTAGTATTCGTGGATGGCCCGGATTATGGGTTCCGGACCCTTGATCTCCTCTGAAGGGACCGTATAGAATCGTCCACCAGCCCCGCCCGCGATTCAGAGCCGAGGGATCTTCCAGAGGAGCCAGGGATGTCCGAGAGCCTTACCCGACTCATTGCCGAGGCGGAGTGCGAATGCGTGGGCTGGGACGGCTTTGAGAGCGACATCCACAACGAGGCGCACCTGCGTGTCCTCCAGGCCCTGGTGCAAGGCTATCGTCAAGACTCCGGCGTCACCCTGCTGGCGGAGCCCAGCCTGGTGCGGTCCGCGCATCGGCCGCCGGACCTGGTGGTCCTGGATCCGACCTCGGGCGTCCACGTCCTGGAGGTGAAGGGCGTGCCTCTCGAGGACATCGAAGGCGTTACGGCCGGAGAGATCCGGGTGCGATACAAGGGCCGTTCCGTGCCCCAGAATCCCATCCGTCAGGTGCGGACCGCCATGTTCGACATCAAGAACAGCGTGGAGCGGATCCTGGAGGCGGAAGCGGAGATTCCGTTCCTGTGGTGGGTGGTCTTCGCTTCCATCAGCCGGGAGGACTACAGGCAGAAGTTCAGCCTTCCTGACCTCCTCCCCGAGCTCCTCTTCGAGGAGGACGTGGCGCCGGACGCTCTGGTGCACCGTATGCGGGAGACGGGCGGATCGCGGCTTAAGCGGTGGGGAAAGACTGTGCTCACGCCGGAGGACCTGGCGGGCTTGCGGAAGGCCTTCGGCGATTCCGCGGTGCTCCAGGAGGAAGGTCGGGACCGGGGCCGCGACCGTGACAGAGAGGGCGGCCGTCTCGGAGACGACTTCGACGAGATTGCCGCGCGTGAGAGGCGCCTCTCCGGCGAGCAGCAGAAGCTGGCTGCCGGCGACTGGCGGGGTGGCCCGCGGTTGATCCGCGGCGTGGCCGGCAGTGGAAAGACCGTGGTCCTGGCCACGCACCTGGCGCGAAGGCTGGCGCGCAGCGTGCACAGGCAGAAGCCTCTCTTCGCCGAACCGGGAGAGCGGTTCCTGGCCGTCTGTTTCAACCGGACCCTGGTGCCGTTCATCCGCATGAAGATCCACCAGGCCTATCGCCAGCGCACCGGGGAGGACTTCCCGGAAGACCGTCTGGAGGTCACGCATTTCAACAGACTCTTGCATACACTAGATGGCCGCTCGCTGTGGAAGTACAAGCCGGTAGAAAAGGAAGCATCGGCAGATCAGCTGGCGAAGCATGTGGAACACTACCGAAACCAGCTCGCAATGACGCGCCGGGATTCCCCCGAACTCGTGGACCAGGTGGCGTACGACGTGGTTTACGTGGACGAGGCGCAGGATCTTCTGCCCGACGAGATCCGGCTCCTCGGAGAGCTGTGCAAGGTGCCGCCCGGCGGCGGGCTGCCCGAGGTCTACATCTTCTACGATGACGCCCAGAACCTCTACGGCAGGCCGCGGCCCACCTGGGAGAAGCTGGGCGTGAAGATGGTGGGCCGCTCCCACGTCATGGTGGAGTGCTTCCGCAACACCCGCCAGATCGTGGAGGTCGCCTTCAACGTGCTGCTGGGCTCCACCGCCGCCGAAGGACAGCGGGTGAAGATGCGGCAATTCGCCGACACCAACTACCTGGAGAAGGACCGGAAGGTCATCGAGCAGGAAGGGGGATTCTGGCGAGTGAAGTTCGCCGAACGGGCGGGGGCCTGGCCCGGCGTGCACATCCTCGAGGACCGGGATGAGGAGGACGCCAGGATCACGGACCGGCTCCGGTGGCTCATGGAGGATCAGGATGTGCGGCCCGAGGACATCCTGGTCCTGGGCTCCTCGCGGAAACGGCTGAGAGACCTGGCCGGGATCCTCGAGAACCACCTGCACGTGGCCGAGGTGCTCCTCCCCTTCGAGGCCGCCAGGAAGGACGACTACATCACGCGCAAGAACTGCCTCACCGTGTCCACCATCAACTCCGCCAAGGGCTACGACGCCTTCTGTGTCCTGATCGTCTCCGCCAACGAGTTCGCCCTGAACCGCGAGGGCCGTGCGGCCTTCTACGTGGGCTGCACCCGCGCCCGGGAGCGCCTGGACGTGTTCGCCCACGAGGATACGGGCCTCGCGCAGGAGTTCCGTCTCGCCCTGGAGGCGCTGCGGGGGAATTGACGCTCCTCCGCGGCGGTAATGGAATTCCTTTTCCCGTAATCAGATTTCCAGAACACGCGCGGCCTCGTCGTACTTCTCCGGCCGGACGTGAATGATGTAGCCGTACCCGCCCCGGCCGTCCGTGACCCCGCTGGAGTTGAAGATGTTGATGCCGGCGTCGGCCAGCTTCATGTGGATTTGCACCAGCGCTCCCAGGTGGTCGTCTCCGTGGATGAGGAAAGCGCGCTGAGGGCCCGTCAGCACCCATCCCTCCTTTTCCGCGGTCCGAGCCAGGCGTTCCACATGTTCGGGAAAAATGGTGAGCTGGGTGTGCGCGGCGCCGGTGGGCACGGCGCTGAAGGCGAGGAGATTCACCTCGGCCGAAGCGAGCCTGGAGAGCACACGGCACGCCTCACCGGGTCTGTCCTCGATGGTCAGGTAGAAATAGTCGACGCGGCGGATGCTGACAGCCATGGTTTTCCTCCCGTAATGCAAATGAACAAAACCATGCTCTCCCCTCTGTTCCTCGAACACTCTACCAGGGTAAGTTCAGGGTGCCAAGGTGCTGTCGTAGGTCTCCCACTTTACTAGGTCGTTCAGGGGGCGCCTTGGGGTGGGGGCCGGCGTTTCCGCCGCGTACCCCAAGGCCACGAGGGCGACCGGCGTCCTGTCTTCCGGGATCCCCAGGATTTTGCGGACAGCGTCGTCCGAGAAGGCTCCCACCCAGCAGGCGCCGAGGCCCAGATCGGTGGCAGCCAGCAATGCGTGGGTGGAGGCAATGGCGGCGTCCTGAAGCGTGTAGAGTTCTCTCCCCCGGCGGCCGTAGTATGCGACGGAACGTTCGGGTGCCAGGTGGAACACCAGTACCACCGGTGCCTGGGCGAGAAACGCCTGATCCAGAGCGGCCCGGGCCAGGGCGCGTTTTCTTTTCCTGTCAGAGACCACGACGACGCCGTATGCCTGGAGGTTGCCTGCCGACGGTGCGGCGCGAACCGCTTCCAGCACGGCGAGGAGCTTGCCCTCCTCCACGGATCGGTTCCGATACCTCCGGACCGATCGGCGCTGCTCGACGAGTTCAAAGAAGTCCATGCCTGTCAGTCCTCCAGAATGGTTCCTGTTGCATCGAGGACACGCGCCACCCGGTCTCGTGACGTGTTCTTGACCGTGTCGTGATATTTCATTCCTGCTGACGGTATTCGGCTGGCCGCCTGGAAGAACGCCCCGCTTTCTATCGCGGACAACCCCATGAACGTCTTCCAAAAACTCCGGGGATCGTCGGTTTGGAAGACATCTTAACATCCATGAAAAAAAGAG
The DNA here is from genome assembly GCA_964485695.1 of uncultured Planctomycetota bacterium. GTDB lineage: Bacteria > Planctomycetota > JAFGQW01 > JAFGQW01 > JAFGQW01 > CAZAKZ01. Next base: position 24,817 of record CAZAKZ010000027.1, read on the forward strand.
GTTATGCCCCGGGGAGCTTTGCTGAAAGTCTTTGAACCCCTGCACGTCCCTTCGAGGGTGTGATTTCGAGCTCCGCCCGGGTGTTCGTGGTCGACTTCAAGTGTTTTATACGCTAAGGATTGCACGTCGGGACAGCCTCGTCGGAACCGGACTGCGCAGGCCCCCCTCCGGCCCCCTTCGATCTCGCTCGCAGGTCGCGGCCGAGTCGTCACCCGGGATACTTGCGGATCCGAGCCGACGGAACCTCTTACCGACCCTGTCCGTCCGGACGCTGGGTCCGGATTACCGCTTACCGAAAGGAGCATTTCATGGGTGTCGCCGTGATGGGTGTCGGGATCTGCGGCTCGTTCCCGACTTCTGATGGGCTCTCGTACCGGGAAATGATCGCCCGGGCTGCCGAGATGGCCTACCAGGACGCCGGAGTCGTGGCCGCGGACGTTGACGGGGCCGTATCGGTGGAGGAGGACTTCGTCTCCGGTTACTCCATCGCCGACGAGTACGTGCCCGATCAACTCGGGATGGTGAAGAAGCCGGTCTACACCGTGTGCGGAGAATTCCTGCAGGGCGTCGGCTCGGCGTGCATGCAGATCGAGACCGGTCAGTTCAACATCCTTGTGGTGGAGGCGTACTGCAAGGCGTCGAACATCGTCAACAAGGACGAATTGCTCACTTTTGCCTACGATCCAATCTTCAACCGGCTGGGCGTGTCTCCGCATTATCTGGCCGCCATCGAGATGCAGCATTACCTCGGCGTGTCGCTTTACACCCTCGAGGACGTGGCCGACGTGGTCATCCGCAACCGTGCGAAGGCGATCGGCAATCCCCTCGCTCCCTACGGCGGCACGGTCAGCACTGATGACGTGCTCGGCGGGCGGCCGGTGGCCACGCCCGTGACCGATACCATGATCGCGCGTCACGCGGATGCCGCGGTCGTCGCGGTGCTCGGCACGGATGCAATTGCCAAGGAGCGCGCGCGCAAGCCCGTCTACGTCAGCGGCATCGGCTGGGGATCGGCCAACTCGATCATCGAGCGCCGCGACCACGCTTTCTCCGAGGGCACCTCGCTTGCCGGACGCACGGCATTCGCCGAAGCCGGAATCCATGATGCGGCCAAGGAGATCGACATCTTCTACGTTTCGGACCTTTACCCACACCGCCAGCTCATGCACATGGACGCGCTCGGTCTCGATGACGAGACGCTCCCGGCGGTGAATCCCGACGGCGGCTCTCTCGGCATGGGCGACATGATCGAGGCGAACGGCGGCGCACGGCTCGTCGACGCGGTGAAGCAGATCCGTGGCGAGGCAGGCGCGCACCAGATCGACGGCGCCACCAAGGCCCTCGTGCACGGCTGGAGGGGACTTCCCACTGATACATGCGCTGTGGCTGTTCTCGACGCGGAAAGGAGGGTCCAATGAGTCGCGTAGCTGTGATTGGCGCGGGCATGACCCGCTTCGTTCGACGCGCGGAAGAGACCCCGGGTGAGCTGGCCGCACAGGCGGTGGAAATGGCGCTGGCAGACGCCGGGCTCGAAATGAAGGATATCGATTCCGTCTGTCTCGGCACAGCGCCGGACGCCTTCGACGGGATCCACATGAACGGCGAAAACCTCATCGCCGGAGCAGGCGCGAACAGGAAGCCCTACCTCCGCCACTTCGTGGGCGGCGGCACCGGGATCATGAGCCCCATCCATGGCTGGATGCACGTGGCGTCGGGCAAGTTCAAAAACTGCCTGGTGGTGACGGAAGAGAAGATGTCACCGTGCGTGCCGCACCCGGCGGGCGCGTTCATCACCATCTTCGACCACACCACCGAGCAGCCGCTCGAGCTCACCCTCATTCACATCTTCGCCATCGAGATGGCGCGTTTCATGGCCGTTTACGGCTACAAGGAGGAGGAGATCGCGCTCGTCTCGGTGCAGAACAAGCTGAACGCGATGGACCACCCGGCGGCCCAGATCGCGCAGAAGATCACCGTCGAGGACGTGATGAACTCGCGGCTTCTGTCCTGGCCGGTGAAACGGCTGGACATCAGCCCGACGTCGGACGGCGCGGTGGCGATCGTCCTTGCGAACGAGCAGATCGCGCGCTCCCATTGCAAGGCGCCCGCCTTCATCGACGGTGTCGGCTTCCGGCTCGACACCGCCTACTGGTGCACCCGCGACCTCGGCTTCCCCACCTACGTGTCCATGGCCGCCCGCGACGCCTACAAGATGGCGGGCATCACCAAGCCGGAGGACGAGATCGACGTCTGGGAGCCCTACGATCCGTTCGCCTACAAGGCGCTGCACCACATGAACGGGCTTCTGATGGACAAGACGGGACGCAAGACCAAGGACCTCCTGCTGTCCGGTGCCTTCGCCCGCGACGGAAGCCATCCCATGTGCCCGTCCGGCGGCGCACTCGGCGTCGGCAACCCGATCGCGGCCACCGGCCTCATGAAGGTGGCGGAACTCTACTTCCAGCTCACCGGCCAGGCCGGGAAGCGCCAGGTGAAGAAGACCGCCCACCGCGGCATCACGCAGGCCTGGGGCGACCTGATGCAGGTCGGCACAGTGGTCCTCATGTCGGGCGAGGGCGGCATGCCCATCTATCCGTCCAACTGGCGGGACAAGAAGGCCGAAGACCTGCCGGGCACGGCTCTCAAGGACGTGAAGGACGTTCCGCACGTCGATTACAGCCCGGATCTCAGCTACTCGTGGGACAACGGTTTCGCGCTGACCACCTATCTCGATGGCTTCAAGCACGGCAAGATCCGCGGATCGCGGTGCTCCGAGTGCGGCCGCACCATGATCCCGGCGCGTGCCTTCTGCGAGATCTGCAACCTGCGTGCCGTCCACGACTACTACGACCTCGCCGATACCGGCACGGTCGAGACCTTCACCCTTTCGCACGTCAACTGGGCCTCGGCCCCGCTGCCGGAGGGACAGGTAAACATCTTCGCGGTGATCGCCATCGACGGGATCACCGAAAAGATGGGGCTCTGTCACATGCTGGGCGAGGTCGATCCGAAGGAGGTGAAGGTCGGCATGCGCGTGAAGGCCGTGTGGAAGCCGGCAGAGGAGCGCGTAGGCACCGTCACCGACATCCTCCACTTCCGGCCGCTCAAGGCCGACGAGGAGCCGACGGACGTGACGCCGATGCCGATCAAGCCGAAGGAGCTGACCTCGATCACCGCGAAGTCCTTCCCGGGACGGATCCCGCTCGACTACGCTTACACCGCGGGAATCGGCGGGCGGAAGTTCTACGAGGATCTGGCCCAGGGCAAGCTCACCGGCACCTACTGCGAGAAGACCGATACGGTGGTGATCCCGGCCTCTGGCTTCTGTGAGGTCGGAATGCACATGATCGATCCGGTCGCGCAGGCGCGGGAGCTGGATCCGAAGTCGGGCCGCGTGACCGCCGTGACCCTCGTCTTCGAGGACCGGTCGGGCGAGCTTCTCGATATGCCGGTCTGGATCGCGAACGTGGAGTTCGAGGGCGCGGCCGGCAGCTTGTTCGGCCGCCTTCTGGTAGATGATCCCGAAGAGGTCGATATCGGCATGCCTGTCGAGCTCGTGGCCACCGACAAGGTCGGGCCCGAGCATGTGGCATTCAAGCCCTGCTGATCTCGACGGATTCGTCTGAAGATCGACGATGAAAACCGGCCGCTGCGGCGGCCGGTTTTCTTTGGATCGGTGGAGCCGTGCCGGCGTGTTCGGGGGCTGTTCACCCCGGGCTGCCGGGGCTCGTGTTCACCTCGTCGTGAAGGCCCAGGTGTTGGCGACGTCGAGTCCTCCGGGCATTCCCATGTTGATGGCCACGGCAGAGGCGAAGAACCTGAGGCCGGGCGGGGTGAACTTGGGCAAGTGGATCGTGGCCAGGGCGTTTGCCTGGACTCCCAGCGTCCCCACGAATCCCGAGGTCAATCCGGGGAGATCCCCCATCCGCAGCATCAGGAAGGTGAGGTCATCGGGAACGAGGTTGACCCTGCGGCCGCCGGCCATCGGGATGCCCGGGTGCTGGCCGGTCAGGGACAGGGCGCCAATGTATTGAGCGCCCGGCCCGGACTGAGGGAAGGAAAAGTGGAGGGTGTATGTCGTGCCCGCCGCTGCGGGGCCGAATCCGGAGACCTTCCGGGACCCGTAGACGTCCAGCGAAGTCCATTGCCTGGGCGAATGCGGACCGAAGGTCTTGATCGCCACACCCGTCATGGAATACTCGCCCGCTCCATTGAATCCGGCGGCGTGGAGGGTCCCCACCTCGTCGTCCACCTTGACGGCCTGGTCGTAGAAGAGGGAGAAGGATTTCACGATGGCTCCGGTCCTGTCGATGATGAAGCACCTGCCGGGGGTGAAGGAGGACACCACGTAATTTCCGGTGCGAGGATCGAAGTCCACGGCCGAGACGTTCCCCATGCCGGAGGTGAGTGTGGTGTGGGCAAGGGAGCTCCGATCCATCTTCAGGAGGAGGCCCGTATTGAAAAGGGCGAGCATGTAATCGCCGTCATCCCGGTCGATGATGACGTTGTTCAGGTAATTCGGCGCCCTGGGCAGTACACTCGACACCACGCCGCCACTGGTGATGCGCACGAGGATGCTGAGGTTGGCGCTGTCGGTGCCGCTCACGACATAGGTGCCGTCTTCGTCCACTTCGATGCCGTTGGGGGAGGTGTTTCCGGGGACAGTCGCGATGGTGATGATCGTGCCGGTCCTGGAAACCCTGGAGAGCGCACCGTACTTGGTGCCGGAGACAGCGACCATGTCGCTGTTGTTGTAATCCATGACCACCCAGTTGATGAATCCCGTGGTAAAGCCGGTGGCCACCGTGGACACGACGCCCGTGACCCGGTTGATGGAGAAGATCCCCCTGTTGCTGAAATCTCCAAGGATGTAGTCGCCCGGTTTCGGCTGCGCCTGGACCGTTCCGATGCAGAGGACCAGGAGAGGCACGAGATTTCGGAAGGCGTTCATGATCATGGCCGGTATCCGATACGCACGTGTTCAGGACTTCCGTATACAGGACTCAAGTATACCAGGGGGACGGCGGGGCGGGAGTTTTTTCTACGCAGGCCCTGACGTCGGATCCGGGTGCTGATATACTTTTCCTCTCGTGAAGTCTGAAACAACCGAGGATGTGAACCATGAGTGATGAACTGACCGGGGAGGACCTGGTCCAGCTGGTACGGCGCGTCTTTCAGCCCACTCCGGAGGATACCGGACTGGTCGTCATCGCGGACCTTCCCGATGACCGGGTGCCGGACCGGGCACAGTGGAAGGCGCGACGCGCCATGGCCGCGGACTGGGTCCAGAAGTTGAATCAGGAGACCGAGGCTCTCGGTCTGCCCAGGGTAACCCTGGCCTGGTACCGGAACGCCGGGGGCAACAACGCGGACCTGCCGGAGACCTGCGTCGTGGGCACCGGAGAGGAGATTCTCGACGAGGCGGATCAGCTGGCCGGCCGGGATTCGATTCCATTCAAGGACCTCTTCGAAACCCACAGCCTCGTCATCGCGCCCACGCAGCTGTCCGCCACCGCCCCGCTGAAGATGCTGGTTCGCGGCCATACCATGCGAGCCGCCACCATGCCGGGATTCCTGGCGGAGATGATTCCAGCGTTGAAGATCGACTACACCGAGGTGAACCGGCGGGTCATGGTGATCAAGGACCTCCTCGATCCGGCCGAATCGGCCACGGCGGTGTTCCACACCGGGGGGAAGGACCACACCCTGTTCCTGGATCTGCGCCACCGCGAGGGCCACGCCTCCGGAGGGCTCTTTCCGGACAATGGTGCGGCCGGGAACCTGCCCTCGGGGGAGACCTACATCGTGCCGTACGAGGGGGAGGTCGCGGGGGAACCGAGCCGCTCGGCGGGTACGCTCCCCGTGCAGTTCGAGGACGAGGTGGTGGTCTACCGCATCGAGGGGAACCGTGCCGTGGAGGTGCTGACCGAAGGGCCGCACAGCGACAGCGAGCGGAAACTCCTCGAGGCCGAACCAGCGTACGCCAACCTGGCCGAGCTGGGCCTCGGGGTCCTGGGCGACTTCGACCTGAAGCCCACGGGCTCCATCCTCCTGGACGAGAAGCTCGGCCTGCACATCGCCTTCGGCCGCAGCGACCACTTCGGGGGCATCGTGGGGCCGTCGGACTTCTCGAAGCCCGAGGCGGTGGTGCACATCGACCGGGTCTACATCAAGGAGATGCAGCCTGATATCGACGTGGTATCCCTGGTCATCGAAGGGCCGGGGGGAACGAAGGAGGTCATGCGTGACGGCCGCTACTGCGGCGTTTTCTAGACATGGACTACGTCGGTAACATCTTCCGCCCCCCGAGCGAGGCTCAAAGCCTGCTCCTGCAGGTGACGCTGGGTTGCAGCCACAATCAATGCACCTATTGCGGCATGTATCCGGACGAGGAGCAGAGGTTCCGGGTCAAATCCTGGGAGACGGTAGAGCAGGACATCGACGAGGCTGCGGCCCTGTCCTCGAGGCACGGCGCCGGCATCCGGCGCGTGTTTCTGTGCGACGGCGACGCCCTGATTCTCTCCACCACCCGGCTGGAGCGGATCCTGAGAGAGATCCGCGACAAGCTGCCCGCGGTGCGCCGGATCGGCATCTACGGCGACTCCAGGTCGATCCTCCGGAAGAGCGTGGAGGACCTGGTCAAGCTCAAGGATCTGGGCCTCGGCATCGTATACCACGGTGTGGAGAGCGGTGATGACGTGGTGCTTGAGAGAATCAAAAAGGGGTCCACGCGGGAAGAGGCAGCCCGGAGCGCCGGGCGCCTCCGCGCGGCCGGCATCCGACACTCGGTCATCGTCATGCTCGGCATCGGCGGCGTGAAACGCTCCAGAGAGCACGCCGAAGCCACGGCCGATCTGCTGACCGAGATGGATCCGCCCTACCTGGGCGCCCTGACCACCACCGTGATCCCGGGCACGCCGCTCCACGCCGAGGAGGCGAAGGGCGCCTTCACCCTGCCCGATCCCTGGGGTATGCTTGCAGAGCTGGAGATCCTCATCGACCGCAGCCGGTTCACCCGGTGCACGTTCCACGCCAACCACGCGAGCAATTACCTGCCGCTCCGGATGAACATGCCCGTGGACAGGGACCGCGCCCTCGAGATGATCAGGGAAGTGATCCAGACCCACGACATGCGCCGCCTGACGCCCGAGGAGTGGCGGGGCTTGTAGGGCGCAGTGTCAGGTCGTTTATGCGCTCAGAATCCAACGACCTTCCAGGTCTCGCCCTCCTTCACCATGTTGAGCGATTCCTTATTACGACTGCCCCCCACCAGCTTGACGTCCACGATCATGCTGTTCGGGCCGTCTCCCGCCCGGGTGCCGGTGACGGTGGCGCCGGTGAACATCTGACCCAGTTCATGGAGGGACTCTCCCTTCGCCGTCTTGTTCTGGATCATCTTGAACTCGCCCTCGCAGCTCTTCGAGAAGCACTGACTCAGGATGTCGAGGTTCTCGGCGCCGGCTGCTGCAATAAAGGTCTTGGCCGCGGCCTCGGCAGTGGAGAAGTCAGTGGCGGGGATTGCGGCTTTCTCTGGAACGGTTTTCTCGGGTGCCTTCTTATCCTGTGGTTCCTTTTGTTCCGGGGAAGTGCAATCGCAGCAGGAGCCGAGGAACACGAGAGTGGACGCGAGGCAGAGTGTGATGAACAGACGCATGGGACCTCCTGAACTCGAGCAATGGACTGAATTTGTCTGAATCGAAGAGACAGCCATGTATGATACTCGAGCTCTCGTAGATGTCCACGGGCAATTTAGGCCCTTGAAAATCGCCAAACCTCCCGTATTTTGGGGGTTGAGATCGCCCCGGGGCAAGACGTCCCAACACTAATGGCCGCTACGAATCGTGACCGGCCATTTAGACGAAAGGAATGCCAGGATGTCCGATCGCATGGTGAAGCAGTTCATGGAAATGGTGCGCATCGACTCCGAGTCCGGCAACGAGGCCCGGATGATGGAATACCTGCTGAAAGAGATCCGAGGCATGGGCGGCGAGGCCGACCTGGATGACTACGGAAACCTCATCGCCCGGTTTCCCGCCAAGGGATGCGAGGGCAAGGAAGCCGTCCTGCTCTCCTGCCACGCGGACACGGTGAAACCCGGGGTGGGCATCGAACCGGTGATCGAGGATGGCGTGATCCGGCCAAAGGGCGACACCATCCTCGGTGCCGACTGCAAGGCCGGCATCGCCGAGGTGCTGGAAGCCATGAGGACGGCGGAGGTGCACCCGCCGGTGGAGTTTGCGGTGAGCCGCCAGGAGGAGGTGGGGCTCCTCGGCGTCAAGAACCTTGATTTCAGCCGCATCACGGCCAGGAAGGGCTTCCTCATGGACAACGACACCCTCGAGACCATCGTGGTGGGGGGGCCTTCCTACTTCGCCATCGACGTGGACATCAAGGGAAAGTCGGCCCATGCGGGCATGGAGCCGGAAAAGGGGATCAACGCCATCCTGGCGGCCTCGAAGGCCATCACCGCTCTTCGCCTCGGCCGCCTGGACCACGAGACCACGGCCAACGTGGGTGTCATCGAGGGCGGTCTGATCCGGAACGGCGTTCCGGAGAAGGCCAGGTTCCTGGCTGAATGCCGGAGCTCCAATCACGACAAGGGAGTCAACCTCGCCGAGGAGATGGGGAAGATCATTCGTGCGGAGGTGGAGTCAGTGGGTGCCGGAGTGGAGATCGCGGTGGACAACCTGTGCCGTGCCGTGAGCATTCCAGACGACGCTGCCACGGTGAAGATCGCGCAGCAAGCCCTCGAGAAGGTCGGCATCCAGGACGCCAAGCCCATCTTCATCACCGGCTTCACCGATGCGTCCATCTACAACAACAAGGGCATCGAGATGGCCGTGGTGGGCATCGGCGCCCAGAACGAGCACTCCACCGACGAGTGCATTGCCGTGGCCGACATGGGAAAGGCTCTCACGGCCCTCAACGAGATGCTCCGTCTCTGTGCCGAATGAAAGAGACCGTCGCATTCACGAGAGAGAAGATGGTATGAGATTGCAGAATCCGATCCTCTTCGGCGTCACGGCGGTCGTGCTGTCGATCCTCCTGGCTTCAGCCGCCCTCGCCGACGAAGGGATGTACCCCATCAGCGAGATCCACAAGCTGAACCTGCACAAGAAGGGACTCAAGATCGCTGCCGGGGAGATCTACAATCCCAGCGGCGTGAGCCTCATCGACGGCATCGTCAAGCTCGGCGGAGGCACGGGATCCTTCGTGTCCGACAGGGGATTGATGATCACCAATCACCACATCGCGTACCGCGCCGCCCAGATCGCCAGCACCGAGAAGAAGGACTACATCAAGAACGGATTCCTGGCCCCGACTCTGGCCGATGAGGTGCACGCAAAGGGCTACACCGTGCGCATCACAGAGTCTTACCGGGACGTGTCGGACCAGGTCCTGAGCGTGGTGAAGGAGGACATGGAGCTGGCGGACCGCACCCGGGCCATCGAGAAGAAGATCAAGTCCCTCGTGAAGGAAGCCGAGGACGCGCACCCCGGCAAGCGGTCCGAGGTGGCCGAGATGTTTCCGGGCAAGACCTACGTGCTCTTCATCTATACCTACCTGAAGGACGTGCGCATGGTCTACGTTCCGCCCAACGCCCTGGGCAACTTCGGCGGCGAGACGGACAACTGGATCTGGCCCCGCCACGCCGGCGACTTTGCCTTCATGCGGGCGTACACGGCGCCGGACGGATCGCCCGCGGAGTATTCCACCGACAACGTGCCCTACCGGCCCCGCAAGGTATTGAAGGTGGCGCCGAGGGGCGTGAACGAGGAGGACTTCGTGTTCATCCTCGGCTACCCCGCCCGCACCTATCGCCACCGCACTTCTCACTTTCTGGCCTTCGAGAAGGAGGTTCGCCTGCCCTGGGTGGCGGACTGCTACGCGTGGCAGAACTCCATCATGGAGAAGATGGGGAGAGAAGACCGCGGCGTTGTCATCAAGCACCTTTCCCGCATCAAGGGCAGGTCAAACACCATGAAGAACTACCGCGGCAAGCTGAAGGGTTTCAGACGTCTGCCGCTGCTGGAGCAGAAGCGCAAGGAAGAGCAGGCGCTTCAGAAGTTCATTGACGCGGATCCGGCGCGGAAGAAGAAGTACGGCACCGTGCTGGCGGAGATCGGAAAGGTCTACGACAAGATCCTGGAAAACGCCGAGCGGGAGCTGATCCTGGACTTCATGCGCCGCCGCAGTGCGGACCTGCTCTACATCGCCGACAGCGTGTATCAGGCCTCCAAGGAGCGCAGGAAGCCCGACCTGGAGCGTGACTCCGCCTTCATGGATCGGAATTTTACCCGCACGAAGAAGCGGATGCTGCTCACGATCGGGAACTACTACGAAACGACGGACAGGATCCTGCTGAAGGACATGCTCCTTCGCGCCTCGAGGCTTCCCGAGGGACAGCGAATCACGGCCCTGGAGGACGTCGTCGGCCTGGAGGATCCGGAGGTCCCCATCGAGAAGTTCATCGATAGCCTCTACGGAGGCACCCGATTGAACGACAAGGCGTTTCTGACGACTTGTTTCGAAAAGACTCCCGTTGAGCTGGTGGAGATGGACGATCCGTACATTCGTTTCGCCCGGAAGCTCTATCCGGAGTTCAAGGCTTTGAAGGAGGCTCGGAAATGGCGAAAGGGCGCGCTGGACGGGCTTTCCGCCCGCCTCATCGACGTGAAGAAGCAGTTCCTGAAGACCGATTTCGTTCCCGACGCCAACCTGACCCTTCGATTCACCTTCGGTAGGATCCGCGGCTACTCGCCGTCCGACGCCGTCTACTGCGAGCCCGTCACCTCCGTGAGGGGCATCCTGGAAAAGCATACGGGCAAGGCGCCGTTCAACATCCCGGAGAAGATCATCCGCCTCCATGAGAAGAAGGATTTCGGCCGTTTCGCGAGCCGCAAGTTGAAGGATGTTCCCGTGGGCATCCTTTACAACATGGACACCACCGGCGGCAGCTCGGGTAGTCCCGTGTTCAACGCCCACGGCGAGATCGTGGGCGTCAACTTCGACCGGGCCTATGAGGCGACCATCAACGACTACGCCTGGAACGAGAGCTACAGCCGATCCATTGCCGTGGACATCCGGTACGTCCTGTGGGTGACGGATAAATTCGCCGGTGCAGAGCATCTCCTGGAGGAGATGGGGGTGAAGTGACGGTTTCGCCCCGTCCATGACCGGAATCTTTTGAAGCCTCTCGAGTTATGTGTTGTCCGGTCGGGGCCCGGATATCTTGGTTGAATCCAGGGAGAATTACGGTAGAATCGCTCCTTCAGCCGGGGGTGAAGTACTCGACAAGAGGATGTGTATTCCTGCTTCTGTTCCGCCGCACATCCGTACGGAGTGGATCCGGCGCATACGCTACCCGGATCCCGGATGAGATAGGAGGGCCGTCATGCGATTCGTACTATTTCTCTGTCCTGTGATTCTGCTGCTCTCTCTTTCCTGCCAGGTTGAGACCCAGTGCCATGGAACGCCCGGGACCAACGGAGTTCCCCGCCTGGCCATGGACAGGGCGACCCTCGGAAGCACCATGGATATCGATATCTACACGGGCAAGCCGAACGCCTTTTATATCCTCGTGCTCACCTCCGGCAGCGGCAGCTTTCCCACGCCCATCGGCACCATTTGCCTCAACATGGCGATGCTCGGCTTCGTCCACGTGGGTTTCCTCGACGGCCATGGAGAGGCCACGGTCTCCCTGCCCATTCCGAATTTGCCGTCGCTCCGGAACATTCCGTTGAACGCACAGGCGGCCATCCTGGACAGTTACAATGCCACGGGATACGCGCTCACCAACAGTGCTGCGGTTCAGGTGACGCCTCCGTACGGCTTCGTGAGCGGATGGAACCGCAACACGGGTGGCCACGTCATGCGCATCGACATGACGACCGGGAACGTCCTTGACACCGTCAAGGTCGGCGGCCGACCGATTCCCGTCACCGTCCAGAGCAAATCCGGCCGCTACCTGTTCGCAGCGAGCAGTTCGCCAGTCAACCTCTACCTCGTCGATTACGGCGCCACTCCACCCTCCGTGCAGCCCCTGAACGTCGCCTCGAGGGGCTCGATCAACGGCCTCGCAATGACTCGAGACGGCCGTTTCCTCTATGCCTCTGCGTACGGCTATCCGGGCGGTTCCGTCTCAACCACCTGGGTGGTGGATGCCGATTTCCTGAGCCCCAAGTTCTTTACCGTCCTCGGCACCGTCAAGGGATATCCAGCGGGGCACAACGAGGCCCAGGCCACCAAGACCTGTCCGGACAAACGGTACGTATGCAACGCCGTTTTCGGATTCGGTTCGGGCAATTCCCAGATCTCCAAGGTCGACGCCGACCCTCATAGCCCCGGCTTCAACACCATGATCGCAGCGCTCAGGCTCACCGGGGGGTGGGCGGCCAACCTGGCCATCCGCCCCGGCAACAACTACGCGTACGTGACCCTGTTCTCTCTCGGTGGCAAGGGCCAGGTCGCCGTGGTGGACACCGGGAACATGACGTGCGTGGATCAGGATCCGGTCGTGCCCGGGTGTCAGAACCTCGGGGGCGAGATCGGCGTGCCGCGTACTCCCGTGGGCAACAATCCCCTGGGCATCGACTGTGACGAGGCCGGGAAGTATATCTATCTGGCCGACACCATCTCCACGGCCTCGCCCCGTGTGTATCAAGCCATCCAGGTGGACGTAGCTCCGGGAAGTCCCAAGTTCCACACTGTGACCAACGTCTACACCCTGCTGTCCAAGCAGGCGTATCAGTGCGGAGTGACGCCGGACACCTCCAGGCTCATCGTATCCTACAACTCATCCACCAATGCAACGCTCCTGGACACGGTGTCGGGAGCCACGATCAGGAACTACAGCCTTGGCTTCAATGCCTACTGGTGCGCCGTGAAGTAGAACGGGAATGAGGCGTCAAGGCGCTTTCCCTCCGAAACGGTAGACGACGGCGCCGGTTTCTGCCCCGGCGGGATGAAAGGACGTCGTGCCGGGATCGGCCGCGGCGCGCGCTTCGACGTAGTAGCGCAGCTTGGTCCCAGGGTTAAACCACGGTGTTTCCGCCACGTAGGCACCGATGTTTCCATCGCCACGCATGGCCACGGAGATGAAGGGGCCGAGGCGACGGTCCTTGTAGTGGAGCAGGACCCTCTGCAGGGGGACTTTTCCTCTCACATGCGCGCGGATGTGTAGGCGTCGCGTGGCGCCCTCGCCCGATTTCTCGTCGTGGACGACCGATGTGATCTCCGGACGCGGCGCCTTCATCGTCGGGTGGGCCAGAAGGTATTTTCGCCGTTCCTCGACAAAGCGCTTCAAGGACGGCGTCCGGCGAAAGCCTCCTGAAACGTCCTCATCGAGGCTCTTCTGGAAGTCCTCGAAAGGGTAAAGCTTCTTCCGGTCGGCACGAACCGCCTTCTCCACGAGCTTCCGGTACTTCCGGCACATCGGCTCCAGGACATTCCAGTCCAGCCACTCCTCGACGAGAGTCCGCACGTGGGCGAGGTATCGGGCGCGCCAGGCCGGCACCGCCAGCATGCGGTGGATCAGCGGGCGGTTCGGATTGTCCGCATGCGCGATGGGGCTCAGGTCGAATCCTCCCCCCTCTCTTCCGCGTTCGGAATTCCTGTCAGGCGGGAAAGGAGGATCTTCGGGGCCGGGTCCTGGGAATCCGCCGCCGGGAGGGCCTCGAAATCCCCCGCCGCCGGGTCCCATGCCGCGAGTCCGGAAGGTCTCGTTGTTGTCGTAGGGAATGAGGTGGAAGCGATCCGTCTTGTCCAGGTAGATGTAGTAGTCGCTGCCGCGGCTGAAGTAGCCGTCATCGTCCATGAAGACGTTGTCCAGGGCCAGGAACCACAGGGCCTCGTCGACGTCGAGAAGCGCCGGGAGCTTGGCCTCGAGGTTCTTGGCGGGTGTCTTTTCCAGCACCTTGCACAGCTGGACGAGGCAGGGCCATTTGGCACTTCCCTTGTTGGTCTTCAAGTCGTAGCTTGGCTTGTAGGCGGCGACCTCGTCGCCGAAGTATTTCAGCCCCCCGCCCCCGCTGAAGTCGGGCGGCACCTTCCAGCGGACGCCTTTCCTCGTGCCGAACCGGTCCTTCAGGAAGTCCTTGTTGATCTGCTGGACGTTGACGTAGACGCCCCAGTTCTCGCCGTTGATGACCAGGCGTACGAAGTTCGCCTCGGGCGCGGGAATGTAGTGGCGGCAGATCTCGGAGTAGAGCATCTCGCGCAGGAACGACGGATCGGTATGGGCGTTGAGCAGGTTGAGGGTCCTGTAGCCGTAGAGCCGCTGCTTGTCGTGGATGAAGTCCACCGACAGGTTGAGCGACCTCTTCCGGCCGGGCGAAACGGCGAAGTAGGACGAGTTTCCCCGGTAGCGGATCCCGATGCCGGCGAGTTCCTTTCCGTCCACCTTCAGGGTGGCCGGCACCTCCACGTCGGTGCGGTAGAAGGCGCTCAGCTCCTGATCCCAGTCCTTGTCGGAGAATTCGAGAAACAGTGTCCGGAGGATGGAGGGATCGTAGAGCCCGCGATCCGGGTGGGTGGGGACGTCGCCCGGCCGGACCGGCTTGGAGGGTGTTGCCGGCCCGCTGGTTCGGTTTCTCTCTCCACCCTGCCTTCCGAACCTGCCTCCCCGGCGCCTTCCGAATCCACCGCGGCCCCCGGGTCCTCCGCGGCCTTGCGGATTCTCCTTCAGCCAGGTCCGGGCCTTGTCCCGCTCCGCCCGGCTCAGCCAGCCGCTACCGTCGGCGTCGAACTTCTTCACGATCTTGGTCCGCTGGAACCGCGGGCCGCGGCGGATTCGCCGGTTCTTGAACATCTTCTTCCATCGCTTGCGCCGCTCGATGGACCGCCTGGCGGCCTTCAGCTCGTCCCCGTCCAGCTTCCCGTTCCTGTTCTCGTCGTAGCGCTCCAGCAGCCGGCGGCGCTCTGCCGGCGGGAGTTTTTCCAGGTCGATGGGCTCCTGGGCACCCGGCCTGGCGGTCGGGAAAATCGCGATGAAGACGAGTAGAATCGGGAAGTTGCGTGTCATGGATGGCTCTCTCACAGGTAAATGGGCCAATGCCGTTGGTATAGATAGAGCTTAAATATTGCTCGAAGCAATTGGTTCCGGAGTTTTACACGGAATCGAAGGCCAATGGAATCATCCCCCGTTCATTGCCGCTCAAATGGGACTCCTCCTCGTGGATATAATCCGCTTGAATGCATGAGGTTGCAGGAATGGATGCCAACGGCGGGGGCGAATCGGCAGGACGAGGTCGAGTAAGGAGTGGGACAGGAACCGTCACGGCTCCTGTCCCGCTCCTTATCGTGATTCGTCAGAACCTCAGCAGGACGCTCACGGAGAACATCTTGTCGAAGTTGAAGTTCGTGCTGGATCCGCTGTTGTTCAGGGGGAATTTTGCCTGGACGTTGGCGGTCAGAAATTCAGTGAAATCGTATCCCAGCCCCACATCGCAGTAGTTGAAGGCGCCGTCCGTATCCGGCACCCTGCCATTCTCCTGCTGTCCGGCCAGGCGGTTGTTCTCGGAATGGTCGATGTCCCTGGAGGCCTTGTAGACACCGCTGAGGCCGCCGCGCACGTAGAGCTGCCTGCAGTCCTCGAGGTTCATCAGGATGAACTTCGTGCTCAAGCTCCAGCCAAGGACGTCGCTCCGTTCGTATCCCTTGCTGTTCGATCCCCCGGAAACCGTGTAGGTCACGCCCACCTGGGGTACGAACCGGCCGAAGCGCTGCTGGTAGACCGCGCCGAAGAGCCCGTCCGTCGTGCCGGTCCCGAGCTGAAAATAGGAGGGGATCAGGCCGTCGGAGTCGCTCAACTCCCCAATGGAATTGGCCCGGTCGTAGAGGAACTTCTCCCGGTCCAGATCGTCGTGTTTCCCCGTTGGAAGCTTCACCCCCACGCCGAGGTAGAGGGCCGGATCGCCGACGGTCGGCGGCTCCTTCTCCTCATCCTCCGAGGAGGATTTGTCCTTCGAGGAGGACATCAGGGTGAACATCTCCGCCCATCCCATGAGAGAGATGTCGCCCACGCCCCGAGAATCGTAGGAAAAGACGTTGTACCTGGACATACCACCGCCCAGATCGTCCACGATGGTCTCCTCCCCGTCGATATCGGTGTAACCGACTTCCCCCGCGAGCACCAGCCACTTGAGGGGCCTGTAGCTCATGCTCAGGGAGTAGGTCTGATACGTACTCTTTCCGACATCTGTGTTGGCGTAGGCCAGGGAGATCCCAAATGTCTTTGATTCTTCTCTAATGTCCGACAGCAAGCCGGCCCCACCGACGAAGCCTCCGGCGCCACCCCCGGCGCCGGCTCCGCCGATCGTTCCGGAACCTCACTGTCCGTAGGCGGGCTTGATGTACAATCCAAGGAATCCGATCATGAAGAGGAGCACCAGGGCTCCGATCTTTCCTCTCATGTTTCTTCCATGCCTCCAAAACAGTGATTTCTGGAACAGGACACTATCTATTCAGTGGCCGGGATCAAGGATCCGGCCGTGTCACGTCATACACGTAGCACTGACGGAAATGGGTCTTTCCGCCGTTGGGCGTGGAGGAGATGTTGGAGGATTTTCCACCGAAACCACCCAGGGTCGCCACCAGATTGCCATACGCGCCGATGAAGTACCAGTACCGGGGCCATCCGATGGCGGCCGACTGGCTGGTGGGCGCCATGCCCTTCTTCATCAAGATCCGGGAAGCCCCGAAGCCGCTGGCGGCGGCCGGATCGAACTCGATCATGTCGTACTTGGCACCCGTCTCGTTGGTGCCGCCGGGGATGTAGATCTTCCCGTTCGCCACGGCGGCGGCATGGCCCGCCATGTTCATGGGCAGGTCCGCTTTTTTCTGCCAGCCGGCCGGAATGTTGGTGGTGTCGAGGGCCCACACGTCCTTCAGCATCACGCCGGCTCCCTTGACGTCATCCCAGTAGAAGCCACCGATGACGTAGACGGTCGTGCCTATGGCCGTCATGGCGTGGCAGCGCCGCCTCTCCGGCAGGGGAGGGCACGGGGTCCAGGTGTTGTTGCCGTCGTACGCGAACACCTCCGTCGAATAGCTCGCGGTCACGGTCGTGGCCTTGTCGACGAGGCCGCCGGAGATGTAGATCTTGTTCCCTGCCGTGGTGGAGGTGTAGCTGAAGCGGCCGTTGCCGAGGCCGCCGGGCAGGGTGGTATTCACGAGATGCCAGAGGCTTCCCGGCATTCCCTGGGGATCGTAGCGGTAGACCTTCTTGGAGATGGTACCGTTCTGGTCCAGGCCTCCCAGGACATAGAAGTCACCGTTCAATACCCCACCCGCGGAGAACGCCAGGGGCTCGGGCAGGGGATCCAGGGTTGCCCAGGCGTCGTTGGGGACGGTTGCCACGGTATAGGCCTGGAACGTGTCCGACACCTCCGTGTAGGGAGGGGCAGTGGGTTTCGGGGAGACGAGGGTATATCCGCCCGCGCAGTAGGCGATCTGACCGATCTGACCGAACGCCCCGGCGAATCGTTTTCCGTCCGGATTGCCGCCGGGCATGTTCCATCCCGGGTCGAAGCAGGCATCCGAGTTCATGGGATAGTCGATGACGGGCGTGGCCTTGGTCCAGGCGCGAATTCCGCCCACGTAGTGGATGATGTTGGACTGGGGCCAGCCGATGTACCTGAGCACGAAATAGGCGATGCCCGAACGCCACCCCTTGTTGCAGATCACCACGTTCACCTTGTCTGGATCCATGCCGGCATTCCTGCACACGGTGTCGAGCTCCGTCCGGGTAAGGAATTTTCCGGTGGCGGAGTTGTAGAAGTCGTGCCAGTCCAGGAGGAGGGAGTAGGGCATGTTCCCGGTGCGGATCGCGTCCGGACAGATCTTGTGGCCCCAGAACAGGGGAGGTTCCCTGAAGTCGGTGATGATGTACTGCTTGGAGTTCTTGGCCACCAAATCGTAGATCGTCTTCATGTCAGCCAGTTCGGCGTAGATGGAGTTGTTTGGATTCGTGGTGACGAACTGGGTGGGCGTACGGGCGGGGGGAACCACGGAGTCCGTGGGGAAATTTGCGCTCTTCCACACGGGGAATCCGCCGTCGAGAATGTGGACGTCGGAAAATCCCAGCCTCTCCAGCTGGTAGAAGATTTTGCCCTGGGGATTCGCGATTCCGGCGTCGTAGAGGCAGATGGTCGTGGTGCGCGTGAGCCCGAGATTCGAGAGCGCGTCCTCGTACTTCTTCGGATTCGTGGTGGGATAGGGGTCCCCGAAGCAGAAGAAATCGATGTAATAGGCACCCGAGATGTGCTCATCGTTGTAGGGCAGGAACGGTTCGCCGTTCGGCCTGGGTACCTTGGCCCTGCAGTCCAGCACCACGAGTTCCTTATCCTTCTGCATCTGCTGGAACAGCTCGGCTGGAGACCACAGGAGGGCGGCCGAGGACGAAGAAGAAGATGGCGTGGCAGTACCTCCGTAGCTCTTGTAATCGGTGCATCCCTGAAGGAGCCACAGGCCAGCGAACAGACCTGCGGCCATGAAGAGGACAAGTGGATTTGTCAACCGTGGCATGTCATTCCTCCTGACTGCGCTTGAATTGAAACGGGGCCTGTCAGGCTACGCCGATGCGTCTCGGATCAGTGTACGTGATCCGCAAACACCCGGGATACGCAGTTGCGGCGCCGGAGGTCAGCGAAGGGGGGGATCGAGGAATGGAAGAGGAGGCTTCCCGGCTTCCCGATCGATGAACCGCGGCTACCGCAACACGAAGAGGGACGAACGACGCCCCTCAAGGGCGGCGCCGCGTCATATGTGTGTGTTGCTGCGGTTCAATCTCATGAGAACGGTCCGATGTAAAGGTCTGGCCTGGCTGGGATCTTCAACGGGCCGGGCCGTGGGGGTCAGACCTCCCTGTGGCATCCAGGGAGGTCATCCATACTGGCATTCATATATACCGAGATTCTCCAATTTGATTCTCCAATTTGCTCAATATTGTATCCATGATTATTTAATACGGCCGGGCCGCCGTGGTTTCCGGACCCAAGAGGGGATTCTTACACCGAGGTAAGATTTTGTCGGGCACGGAGCCGGAGAGTATATATATTATTTGAATTTTCAACAATTTTCAGATCATGGTCACAAACACGAGCGGGAATCCGCTGGAGGACGGCGAGTCGAAAATCACTGAAACTGATCCAAACTGAAAGGAATCAACCATGTTTTCCAAAATGAAACTCGTCGCCGTTCTCACGGTGGTAATGGCTGCCGGCGCCGTGGCGCAGGATTTCGACGCCCAGGTCACGCGGGATCCCGCAAGTAACCTCGCCATCTACGACTTCCACTTCAATGGTCCTCCCCGCGGCGTGGCATGGCTGTTCGTGTCCCCGTTCCTGATGGAGCCGCCGTTTCCGCTGCCGAACAACATCGGGCCCCTCTTTCTCGATCCGGGCACTTTCTTCCCGGTCTCGCCCTTCCTCCCCCTCGACCAGCGAGGGCAAGGCGACTACCGGCTGATTCTCCCCGACAACATCACCGACGGATTGGCCATCTACTGCCAGCCAGTGTTCATCGATCCGCTGAACATCGTGCGCGTTGCACCCAAAGCCATTGGTCTCGTCCAGGGCAAGGGACGACCCAATCAGAAGAAGGACGAGGGCTTCGCAATCGGCTATGACCACGGCAGCAAGGATGTCGACTTCCGGGCCTGGGGCGACCCCAACAAGCAGATGGTGCTGCAGATCTTCGACGATCAGGAACGCCTCATCGACACCATCACCGTCGTCGTCGGTGCGAACCGCTCGTCGGCCACGGCGCGAAAGCGCCTGAAGGAGGCGATCAAGAAGGGCTACACCTGGAAGCTCTGGGAGAAGCAGGGCAGCACCCTGATTCCCGTGCGGAAAGGAATTTTCTGATCCTGAACGAACGGACGGAATCGGGACCCGTTCCTCCACCCGGGCCCATCGGGTGGGGAGCGGGTCCCGTATCTTTGTACGCCCGGCCTCGGCATTGACTGTGTTCAGACCTTTTTGTTATGTCTCTGGACGAGGAGATCACGATATACCGATGCCACCGGATGCCAGGATTCGCCTGCTGTTCTTCGCGGACACTCACCTCGGCTTTGATTTCCCCTTGAAATCAAAGAAGCCGGAACACGCAAGGAAACGCAGGGGACAGGACTTTTTCGACAATTATCACAGGGTGCTCGATTTTGCTGTCGAATCCGGGGTGGATCTGGTCATCCACGGCGGAGATCTCTTCTACAGGAGTAAGGTGCCGGACAGGATCGTAGAGCTTGCGTACGGGCCCCTCTACGAGTTCGCCGAGCGGGGATTCCCGGTATTGATCGTACCCGGGAATCACGAGCGCTCCAGGTTGCCGCCGTCTCTTTACCTCGGTCACCCACGAATCCACGTCTTGACCGAACCCTCCACATTCGCATTCGACATCAACGGGGCCACGGTTGCTGCTTCCGGATTTCCGTTCGTGAGGGGTGAAATCAGAAATCGATTCAAGACAATCCTCGAAGAGACCGGCTGGGAGAACCACCCGGCCGATGTGAGGCTGTTGTGCATCCATCAGGCAGTTGAAGGCGCCCAGGTCGGACCCGTGAATTTCACATTTCGCAGGGGGAAGGACGTCATCCGACTCGAAGACCTGCCCGCTGGATTCCTCGCCGTTCTGTCCGGCCACATTCATAGGCAGCAGGTTCTCACAACAGACGCCTGTCGTGATCGAGAGGGAATGCCCGTCATCTACCCCGGCTCCACGGAACGAACGTCTTTCGCCGAGAAAAACGAGGAGAAAGGTTTTTCCCTGATCACGTTCACCGCTGGCGATAACGGCAGGTGGAAAATCGCGGAACGGACCTTCATCCCCTTGCCCGCTCGCTCCATGGTGGACCTCTACATCGACGAATCGCTAGAGGTAACCGATCTTGAGAATCACATTCTCTCTGAAACCGCCGACCTGGACACGAATGCAATCGTGCGGTTGCGGCGTCGGGGGCAGCTGAGGGCAGAGGTTCGTGCGAAGTTGACGAGCCGTTTTCTGCGGGACCTGCTGCCGGACTCGATGATCGTCCAGTTCAGTATTGATTTCTGGAAATGAGCAGGGTGGATATGCATCACGACCGTCTTCACTCTGCAATCCGGAAGTCGGTTCCCGAGCGGCCCGGGGTCTACCTGTTCTTCGGGGGAGACCGCCGGGTTTCCTACGTGGGTAAGTCGGTCAACTTGAAGAAAAGGATGCTGAGCTACTTCCATCGAAACTGGCCGGCCGTGGATATACGGATCGGCGAGATGGTATCCGGTGCCAGAGATTTCAGGTATCACGAGACCGAAACGGAACTGCTGGCTTTGCTGATGGAGGACGAGCTGATCAAGGAGTATCTGCCTCGGTACAACACCCGGCAGAAGGAGTTCGCTGAATATCGGTACCTGATGTTGACGGGAGAGGATTATCCCGCTTGCAGAGAGACTTCCTGTCCGGAAGAGGGGGAGGGTCAGAGAATTTTCGGGCCGTTTCGCGACCGGTACCTCCTGGATGACGTTGTGTGGGTGATCCACAATGTCTTGAACCTACGTGCTTGCGGGGAATCTCCGCCGGTCAAGAAATGTGTGAATTTTGAACTGGGTCGCTGCCCGGGCCCGTGCAGGCATGAGATCTCCCCCTCGGAGTACACCGGTATCGTGGATCGCGTCGTCGATTTCCTGAACGGGGAGGAGATGTACGTTCTGGATGAGATGGAATCGGCCATGGAGTCGGCCGCGTCGGAACACCGTTTCGAAACGGCCGCGGAACTCCGAGACAAGATGGCGTTTTGCCGCAGGTTATGCACAAGGCAGCGATTCATCCAGAAGTTCAAAACCCAGGTTCTTACCCTCACCGAGCGTGGGAGCAAAGAATGGACGTA
>CAZAKZ010000028.1:0-46314 GCA_964485695.1 uncultured Planctomycetota bacterium
ATTTTCCCTGGAAAAGCGTGAAATGAAATCCCCGGAATAGCGCGCTCGGTAACAGACCGGGTTCAGCAAATCCGTCACGAAATGGATGACCTTTCCAGGTCCGATCAATGGATTCTTCAAAATAGTCCTCCCCAGGGTGTGTTCGTGAAACCGTTCCACGATTTAACCAACGGGAAGACAATGTGTTACGCAAAATAAGTTAACAAAAAATGAGGGGATCCCTCAGGGTCCACGGTGGTGATCCTCGAGACGCTTCCTCCGGGCCGGCCGGGCGTGCTCCCCTCCTCGCATCCTGTCTCCACGTCGAGGGTATACTCTTTCACGGGCCGTACCGTCCCGGTTCTCTCACCGTGGCGAATGATGTGGGCAACCTGGCCGGCGCGATCGTCGGGTCCCCCCGCCAGGGTCAGGACCTCGAGCAGGGTCGCAACGTTCTGGTGCAGGGTGTAGACGCCCGGTTCCTGGACGGCGCCCACGACGGAGACGCGCTTGCTCTGAAACGCCTTCATCTCCACGTAGACGCGGGGGTCCTTGAGGATCTCCTTCTCCCGCAGGAGCCCCTCGATCCGGGCCTTCACCCAGGTAATGGTGCGCCCCTCGACAAGGATTTCCCCCAGGACGGGAATGGAGATGCATCCGGACTGGGAGACGCGCGTCTGGAGGGTGCGGGTCTCCTCGCGCAGCTCCCACTCGAAGATGCTGATGGCCAGCACGTCCTCGGGGCCGATGCGATAATCCTCCGACCTGAGGGACGCCTGCTGCCTGGACAGCAGGATGTTTTGCCGGCTGGTCTCGTCCGTCAGCGACTCCCACTTGGCCATGACGACCTCGTTCACCTCGCTGACCGGAGTGCTGCCGCACCCGAACCCGAGGGGAACCATGGGGAGTAGAAAAAAAAGAAGGCGTTTCATGTCTTCACGCTCACACTCACCGTCGTATCTCCAGAGGGAACGGGCCCCTGGATTTCCAGGTCATCGTCCAGCCTGCGTATCAAACCGAAACGCGCCCGTAAAAAAAGTAATATTAATTAGTTATGAAAATCCCACCGGAGCCCGGGACCGGAGCCCTACGCCCGTGTCCCGAGCCCTGCTCCACTCCGGGGGCCCAGGTTTTGCGGGCGTGGAGTCGATCAAGAGGTATGGCAATTCAAGGAGACCGGGAAACAGCCGGGCTTTTTGCTGACGGCTGAAGGCGTTATAGACACTCCAGAAAGGCTCTTCACGAAGGTATGACCACGACCCGGCGAAGGGTGCTCATCTGCACCGGCATCCTCATCAGCGTCTTCTTCCTGTGGTATTCCCTCCGGGGCACCGACTTCGGGCAGATCGGCCTGGCCCTGGCCCAGGCCCGGTTCTGGCTCTGCATCCCGATGCTGGCCGCCTACTGCATCTACTACTGGATCAAGGCCGTCCGCTGGCGCCTGCTCCTCCACCCCATGAAGGAGACCACCGCCCGCGAGATCTTCTCGCCCATGATGATCGGCTTTCTGTTCAACAACATCCTGCCCGCCCATCTCGGCGAGTTCGTCCGCATGTATCTCGGTGCGCGCCAGCTTGAACTCCGCAACACCCAGGTGCTGGCCACCATCGTGCTGGAGCGGGTCTTCGATTTCCTGTCCGTGGTCCTCTTCCTCGGCCTGGCGATCCTGGTGGACCGGAACGTGGATCCCGGCCTGGTCACGGTCGGGTACGTCACTCTCGCGGCCGGCGGAATGTTTCTCCTCGTGACGACCCTCTACATCACCTGGACCGCCGGCTTCCTCGACCTGCTGAAGAGGCTGACCGCCTTCCTCCCCCCCCTGGCCCGGATCCCCGGCCTGGGATTCCTCGTCAAGGTCCGCGACGGAGTCCTTCACCAGCTGGAGATCGGCGTGCACGGCCTCTACGCCCTCAAGAAGCCGCGCCTCCTCGCCGGCATCATCCTCACGTCCGTCCTGCAGTGGGGATTCATGGGCCTCGCCGCGTACCTGGCCCTGATGGCGGTGAACATCGTGACGCCCCTGTCGGCGGCGTTCGTGGTGCTGGCGGCCGCCACCTTCGGCGTCACCCTGCCGGCGGCGCCGGGTTTCCTCGGCACGATCCAGGCCATGTTCAGGGTCGCCCTGGAGCCCTACGGTGTCTCCAGCGACGCCGCCTTTGCGGCGTCCGCGTTCTTCCACGTGCCCACCTGGCTCATCGTGACCCTGCCGGGCCTCTACCTGCTCCGGCGCACGGGGTACAAGCTCAGGCAGATCCAGCAGGAAGCCGAAGCCGCGGCGGACTGAGGCGGAATACCGGGTTCCCGGCCGTCGATCCCGGCCCGATTTCATTGCACGAAAATGAGCGAAAACGCGATCAAAAATCATCCATGAATGAACCCAAAATGATCGCGTTCGCGCTCAAAAACCGCTGATGAAATCAAGGCGGATGAGCCTACTTCTTTCCCAGCACCTCGAGTCGCTTGCGGGCGAGGACCACGGACGGGCTGTCCTTGGATCCGCTCTTCGCCGACTCCACGCAGGCGGTGTAGGCCTTCACCGCCTTGGCATTCTGTCCGACCTTCTCGTAGGACTGGCCCAGGTAGGCCAGGACCACGGGGTGCTGGACATTCTCCGCCAGGGGCTCCAGGCTGGCCACGGCCTCCTGGTAGCGGCCAAGGTGGAAGGCGGAGACGCCCAGACCCAGGAGACCGTCCGGAAAGTCCGGGAGCAGGCGCAGGCAGGCGCGGAAATGGGTCGCGGCCCCCTGGTAGTTCTTCTGATTCAGGTCCACGGCGCCGAGGCCGTAGACGGCGGGCAGGTACCTCCGGTCGAGGGCCAGTGCCTTGGCGTAGGCTGTCCGGGCCTCCTTCACGCGCTTCATCTTGAACAGGATATCCCCCTCGAGGCGGGCCATGGGGGCCTGGCCGGATGCCATGGACTGCGCCTTGCGGCAATACCCCAGGGCCTCCTGCAGCTTGCCCTTGGCCGCGATCTGCTGCCCCCGGTCGAAGAATGCGTAGGCCTTCTGGGCCCGGTGCAGCGGAGCCAGGCGGCGCCTCCACCGCTCGGCGAAGGTGCCGTCGCCGGCCATGCGTGAGCCGCCGCTCATGGACATCTCCTCGATGACCTCCTGGATGCGGTGGAGCCGGGTCTCCTCGGTGGGGTGCGTCGAAAGGTATTCACCCAGAAAAGACGCCTTCGTGTCGCCGCCGAGACTGTGGAGCAGCTGCTGCATGTCGAGGGCGCGGCGCGGATCATACCCGGCGCGGTAGAGATAATAAGTGCCCACGCGATCCGCCTGCTCCTCCTGGCTCCGGCTGTATCGCAGCCCGGCCAGCTTGACGCCGATGGCGCCGGCGCCCAGGACGAGCTTCTCGGTCAGGCTTCCTTCGGGCAGGGCCAGAGATGCCAGGCCCATGCCGATGCCGGTCAACCGGCTGGTGGTCAACTCCTTGACCGAATGGCGGGCCGTGTAATGCGCCAGCTCGTGCCCCATGACCGCTGCGAACTCCGCCTCGTTCCGGAGTTTGGCCAGGAAACCGCGCGTCACGTAGACGTGGCCGGGAATGGCGAAGGCGTTGAAGATGGAGGAATTGAGGACCTTGAAATCCACGGGCTGATCCGGGCGGTGGGACACCTTGTGGAGGCGGAGAACGATGGTGCCCAGGTAGCGCTTGAGCTCCGGATCCTGGTATTCCCCGTCGTACTCGTAGATGACGCCGGGGTGAATGGAGTCACCGAGGCGGACCTCGTCGACCTCCGAGTAGAAGACCAGTTCGCTCTTGCCGGTGACCGGATTGGTCGCGCAACCGGCGGCCAGGAAGAGCACCCCGAGCAGCAGCAGGCGGTTCATCGCTCGGCCCTCCTCGGAATGTAGTCCGGTTTTCCGTCGTCCGGATCCTGGTAGTCCAGGTGGTTCTCGAGATTGGCCAGATCGGGCAATCCCTCAGGGGGCGGAAGGAGGACGATGGCGTCACTGGTGGTACAGCCGCCTGTAAGAGCAAGGAGCAAGATCAGGCTGCCCAGGAACCGTCCTGTTTTTTTTTGTTTCATCCGCATCGACATGGCAATTCTTCCAATGTTCAGGGATAGGTGGAAGTGTCGACGTGGAGAATAGCCCAGGGCCGCAGTCGGGTCAATCGTTCGGTTTCACTTCAGGGAGGATTCCAGGCACAGGAACAGGACGTCCACCACAGCAGGATCCCAGGCCTTGCCCCGGCCTTCCTCGAAGATGCGCCGCATCTCTCTCCCGGACTTGCCCTTCTGGTAGGGCCGGTCCACGCGCATGGCGTCGTAGCTGTCGGCCACAGCGATGATCCGGGAAAGGAAAGGGATCTCCTCCCCGGCCAGGCGGTCAGGATAGCCCTCGCCGTCCCACCGCTCGTGATGGTGGCGGATGTCCTTGGCGGCCTTTCTGAACTCGTTGCCGATCTTGACGACGATCTCCTCCCCCGCGACGGGGTGGCGCTTCACCAGGTCCATGTCCTCCGTAGACAGCGTGGGCGTTGTGTTCTGGAGGATGCGCCCCGGCACACCGATCTTGCCGATGTCGTGCAGAAGAGCGCCGTAGTGCAGCTGTCGGATCTTCTCCCTCGGCAGCATGAACGCCTCGGCGAGGGTCACGGCCAGGCCGGCGACGCGAAAGGAGTGGCCCGCGGTCCACGTGGACTTGGCGTCCTCGGCCGCCACCAGGGCTCGGATGGTGCCCGTCACCAGGTTTTCGAGACGCATCTCCCTCGCTTCGACCCGACCCAGGAGCAGGCCCAGGGCTTCCACCAGCGGCGTGAAGGCGCCGACGTTCTGGATGCGCTGGATCTCCGCAATGGCCGTGCAGTAGGTACCCTCCGCGGCCTCGCGCGCCACGTGGGCAAGGGTCTCGATGACCTCGGTGCCAGGACCGATTGTTTCGACCTCGGATTCCACGGAACCATTCCCCGGTGGAGTCAATGGGATTTTCAAGAGCGGAGGCGTCCCCTCAGAGCCTATCGTAATAAGGGGGCAGAATCCTGACCCAAAGGAGTATGACCGTAAATCCGGAAACACGAATCCCGAACACGGTTGATACTCATCATTCAAGTAGTGTCCTATATTTCAGAGTCTCCTGAGGGTATGGGGAGTCTGACATATTTGTAATTTCAGGGTGTTCTTTCCGTCATGATGCGAAAGCCCGAGTGGCTCAAGATCCGGATCCCCGGAGGGGAACGATACAAGCGGGTGCGGCAGGTCCTGAAGAAGGAATGCCTTCATACGGTGTGCGAATCGGCCCGCTGTCCGAACGTGGGAGAATGCTGGGAGTCCGGCACGGCCACCTTCATGATCCTGGGCGACGTCTGCACCCGGGGCTGTTCCTTCTGTGCCGTCCAGCGTGGAGATCCGGCCGGGACCGCGGATCCGACGGAAGCCGATCGGGTTGCTGAAGCCGTCAGGCAGATGGGGCTGGATTACGCCGTCATCACCTCCGTCACCCGCGACGACCTGCCGGACGGAGGCGCATCAATCTTCGCCGCCACCGTGCGAGCCATCAAGAAAATCCGATCGGGAATCCTCGTGGAGGTCCTGATTCCGGACTACCTGGACGATGCCCTGGCAACCGTGCTGTCTGCGGGGCCCGACGTGCTGGCCCATAACATCGAAGTCGTGGAAAGGTTGACGCCCGGCTTCAGACACCGGCGTTTCTCGTATGACCGTTCCCTGCAGGTCCTCCGGCAGGCCAAGGAGCGGGATCGAGATACGCTCACCAAGTCGTCCATCATGCTGGGCCTGGGAGAGAACGCAAGCGACGTCGAGGCCGCTATGAGCGACCTGCGTGAGGTTGAAGTGGACATCCTGGTGTTCGGCCAGTACCTGCAGCCCACGAGGAATCATGCTTCGGTTGTGGAGTATGTTCCTCCCGAACGATTTCAAGAGCTGGGGGCGCTCGGCATGAAGATGGGTTTCGGCCACGTGGCCTCGGGTCCACTGGTCCGGACTTCCTACAAGGCCGCGGAGGCCTACGTCCAGCACCGGGTTTCCGGCAAGCGGGATTGAACCATGTCAAACAGACAGGTCCGGTTACGAATCCTGCCCGGGCTCACGCCCTACACCGAGGCCCACGCCCTGCAGCTGGAGAGGGTGGAGCAGCGAAAAAAGGGGGCGGCCGGCGACACGCTGATCCTCCTCGAGCACCCGCCAGTTATTACACTAGGCCGGCGCGCCGATCCGGCGGGCGTGAAGGTCCCGGCCTCCTTTCTCGAAAGATCGGGAATCGAATCGCACCGCATCGAGCGGGGCGGCCAGGTCACCTACCACGGTCCGGGCCAGGTGGTGGGGTATCCGATACTGGACCTGAGGAACCTGAAGATCGGCGTGGCGCGCTACGTGAGAATGCTGGAGGAGACCATGATCCGGGCCGCGGCCGACCTGGGCGTGGATGCCCGACGCACAAAGGGCATCATCGGCATCTACGCCGCAAAGGGGAAACTCGGATCCATCGGCGTGCGCGTCACAGGGGGAATCTCCTTTCACGGGTTCGCCCTCAACGTCGATCCCGACCTGGATCACTTCGACCTGATCGTCCCGTGCGGCATTCCCGGCCAGCCGGTCAGTTCCATCGCGAGTGAGCTGGACGAGGCACCACCGATGACAGAGGCCATGGAGAAAGTCGCCGAGGCCTTCGGCCGGGTTTTCGAGATGGAAATTGTCCCGAAGCCGGGGGCCCGACAGCAGCCTTCACGGCTGTGTCCCAAGGGAGGAGCATATTCCGGACTCCTGGAGCGTGATGACCAATACTCTCAGCCGATAGGAGGAGATTCAAATTCTCTGACCGGAGAAACTGAAGAGGGGTGAATGCTCAAATCCGTGAGCAACCGACCCTTTTCAAGGTCTTGAAAGACATTGAACGCCCTCCGATTTGAGCAGAACGGGCCTTTCAGTTCATCGCCTTTCGTCTGTGCGCCTCCATTCCGGGGATGTCCAAAGACCCTACCACCAGTCGATGTTGGATTTTCCCGGCTTGAACAGGGACCCATTCCGCTCCACCAGGGCCTTGGCCAGGGAGCGGTAGACCCGGGTATCGCTCGGTCGGGCCAGCCAGAACTTGTTCTTGTTCGGGATGTCGCTGGCGTCGGTGCCCAGGACGTGGGTGAAGTGATCCGTTTCGACGACCACATCGACGTCCTCACCCAGGCTGAGCGGGGCGGCGGCCTGGGCCGCATCGATCCAGAACGCTCCGGGATACCGGGCCAGGTAGGCGCGCAGTCTGAGGATGAAGGCCACGGCCTGGGGGGCCCGGACGCCGAGGTTCCGGGTGCGGAGGCCGTACTTGCCGATCATGTCGTTGGCTAGCGACAGGATGCCCGCCGGCCCCTTCACCATGATGCCGTCCAGGCCGGTGTCCTCCTCCCCCTCGTGGATGGTCTTGAACTTGAGGGGCTGGGAGTGCCGGGTGTTCAGGCCAGGATTGACGTTGCTCCCGTAGAGGTAGGTCTCAACCATGGCGTTCCGGAAGTGGGTGCCGGTGATCCGTTCCATGACGATTCCCCAGCCGTTCCCCCGGGCGGCCCGGGCGGCGATGAGTCGCATTCCGTGAAACACGGAAATGCCGTCCTTCTTCGAGTTGAATAGCGGCCAGGGTGTCTCCTCCGTATCCAGTTCTCTCTCCGCACAGAGATCCAGGAGGGACAGGATGGCCGATTCGGTGAGAAAACCGACGATCCGGAGCTTCTCGAACAGCGCTTCGGTGGCGGCCTTACCCAACCGGGCGCGAATCCAGTCGAACACCCGGTCCGGATTCCGGTTCGCCAGGTGGCGCAGAATCTTTCGGGCCCGCCGGTCTCCTTCACCGGCCAGGTCGGCCATGAGGGGGAAGCCGACGCCGGGGTGAGCACAAAGCCACTGCCTCAGGAGATGGGCGGCCTCCAGGGGAGAACCGTTCACCCGGTGGACGGCCCACACAACCGCAAACGCCTTGCGTGTACCGATTGCCAGCAGGCACCGCAGGACCAGAGACGGATGGTTGTCCAGGTCGCCGTCCTCCCCCAGGTGATCGGCCAGCCAGGGTAGGACACCCGGACCGTAGCGCTCCACCAGGGCCGTTCCGTCCTCGCCCCGCGGCTCGCCGGTCCACTCGATCCTGCGCGCATGTCGGATGAACTCCCTCGCATCCTTCAGGGAGAGCAGCGCCGCCCAGAGGACGTCGCAGTCGAGGATGACGGCGCTCCCCTTCCGCCGCCCCCGACCCCGGGCAAATTCCCGGGCCTTCCGCACGGTCTCCCGCGCCCGGTCGAGCGGCATGAGGCCACGGTCGTCCAGGCCCTCCACCCGGGCCTTCCACAGGGCGTTCTCGAGGTCGGTTCTCTGTTTTCGTTCTTTCATGAGAGTCAGAAAAGCGTCTGCTGTTCGGGTTGCTTGCGCCGTCGGCTCGAAGGAGACCGAGAGGCTTCGATCTGCTTGAGCGCCTCCTCGATATCGTTCAAGAACCGCGAGGGTTTTCCGGGCAATGACCGGCCGAAAAGGGCGCGCTTTCGGGCGTGGGACAGATAGAGTCGCCTCTTTGCCCGGGTCATTCCCACATAGAGGAGTCTCCGTTCTTCTTCCAGATCGTGAACCGGGATCGGTCCGCGGCCCTTTCGTTCTCGCCCGGCGTCCGGGCCGGGAAACGGAAGCACGCCCTCCTCGCACCCCAGGATGAAGACGACGG
Organism: uncultured Planctomycetota bacterium; assembly: GCA_964485695.1. Lineage (GTDB taxonomy): Bacteria > Planctomycetota > JAFGQW01 > JAFGQW01 > JAFGQW01 > CAZAKZ01. Next base: position 8,637 of record CAZAKZ010000028.1, read on the forward strand.
GGAACTCGATGCCCTTGCTGGCGTGAAGGGTCATGAGGGCGACACGCTCGGCCAGCGGGTCGTAGAGGTCCATTCCGGTGCCGAGGGTGAGGTGGTCGAGGAAGGCATCCAGGTCGTCACCGAAGGGGCGAGCGAATGCAGAGAGGCATTCGGCCAGGTTCCTGTCGGTCACCTGTTCGGCAATCCGTTCAGCAATCTGGTCAGCCGCTGTACCCCCGGCCTCCGGTTTCAAGGACCTCAGGGCCGCCACGGCTTCCCGGACGCCGGCCTGGTCCATGGCGGCCTCGTGACCCACGCTCTGAAACGGCATGCCCGAGCGCTCGAGGGCCTCCTCCACCGGCTTCCTGAGCGCCGACAGCCTGAAGAGCACCGCGATGTCCGAGAAACCGTACCCGCGGCCGGCGTCTGCCACGTCGATTCGGTCGCTGTCCAGGGAGAACTCGCTGGTACCGCCGACAAGGCGCTCGATTTCCTGGACCACCGCCTCGGCCTCGGCCCGGGGTGTGGGCGCCTTGCGGATGGAGATACGCATCTGTCCCTGGAGACCGGACCAGAGCCGCGTTTCCCACCGGACCGGAGAGCGGGAGATGATCTGGTTCGCAGCGGTGATGATCTGCTCGGTGGAACGATAGCTCCGGGTGAGCCTGACCACCCGGGCTCCGGGATGGTCCTTCTCGAATTTCAGGAAGAACCCGGCATCGGCACCGCGAAAGCCGTAGATGGCCTGGTCCGGATCCCCGATAACCGTGATGTCACTATCTCTGATGTCACTACCCGCCGGGGCCAGGATCCGCAACAGCTCGTACTGCCGGGAATTCAGATCCTGGTACTCGTCGACGGAGATGAACCGGAACCTGGACCGCCAGGCATCCGCGATGTCGGGACGGTTCCGGAAGAGCTTCAGTGGACGCAGGATGAGGTCGTCGAAATCCACGGCGTTTGCATCGGCCTTCACGGATTCGTAGCGTTGCCTGAGGTCCGATGCTTCGGACGGCTGGGCGGCGAATTCGTCGACCTCCTTGTCGAGGTCTTTACGCGCTCCGGCCACACTCGCCTTGGAGGCCCTGCCGCCGAGGGCACGCCGGATCAAGGCGTCGCGGTCTTCCTCGTCCAGCACCTTGAATCCGGACTCGAGACTTGCCGCCTGGGTCTCCTCCCGGAGCACCCTGAGGCCGAGGGCATGAAACGTGGACACGGCCAGTCCTGAAAACACCGTTTTATCGGGCAGGAGGATACGAAGCCGCTCCCGCATCTCCTCGGCAGCCCGGTTGGTAAAGGTGATGGCCAGAACTTCCTCGGGCTGCACGTTTCCGGTCTTCACCCGGTGGGCGATGCGGTGGGTGAGAGTCCGGGTCTTTCCGGTCCCGGGTCCGGCCAGGATCAGGACCGGCCCTGCCGGAGCCTCCACGGCGTCCTGTTGCGCCTCGTTGAGGGCGTGAACCGGAGAGCCGGGAGCCGCCCGCTTCGAGGAGACCGTCCTGGAGCCGGCGGCCGCTATCTTGTCACTGACGGCTTTCCGGGACCCGGCCGGCCGGGCCTTCCTCCGCTTCCCGCGCGCCGGGGCCGGCTGGGCGAAGAGGGTGCCCTGGCCCACCAGGCGCGCCCGGTCCCCCGGAGAGAAGATACGAATGGTACCGAACTCACCGTCGTACCCCGCCTCGATGTCCAGGTCTCCGGTGCGCATCCGACGCACGGCCTCGGCCACCAGAGAGGAGGAGGTCCGCTCGATATCCTCCAGCGGCAGGGATCTGAGGATCGAAAGCTCAGGACCGCATCGCTCGATCAAGGCGTCGTAGTGGGCACGGACCTTTTTGCTTCTAGAGTTCACCTCCAGCACATCCCCGAGGACCTCCATGAGAGGAACGATCATGCTGTACGGGGCCATTTCCCCGGAAGACCCGGCTTCATCCCGATCCGCCAGTTCCTCGACCCGCGACATGACTCCGACCGTGATGGGCTTTCCGCAGACCGGACACAGCCCTCCGCATTCACGGGTTTCCGTGGGATTCATACGGAGGTTGCACTTCCGGTGTCCGTCGTAGTGGTATTTCCCTTCCTCCGGGAAGAACTCCAGGGTGCCCTTGAAGGTCGTCCCGTCGCCGGTCTCGAGGGCCTGCCGGATGGAGGGAAAATCCGTCTCGGTATCGAACACGTTCGCCTCACGGCCCAGCTTCATTCCCGAGTGCGCGTCGGAATTGGAGATCAGCGTCAACCCGTCCAGAATGGACAGGCGCCTGCACATGAGTGGATCCGCGGAGAGCCCCGTCTCCACGGCAAAGACGTGGTGTGTGAGATCCCCGAAGCATGCTTCCACGGAATCGAAACCGGACCGGTGGCCCAGCAGCGAGAACCAGGGTGTCCAGATGTGGGCCGGCACCAGGAAGGCGCCGTCTCCCGCCTCGAGGACGATCTCGAGGAGATGCCTCGCGGAGATGCCGAGAATCGGCCGGCCGTCCGACTTCAGGTTGCCCACGCGCGACAGGGCCGCGGTGATGCGACCGGCGCATTCGAAGCTCGGCGCGAACACCACGGTGTGGATCTTCCGGGTCTTTCCGTCCTGCTTGTAGATGTTGGAGATCTCGCCGGTCAGCAGGAACCGGACCGGTCCGCGGGAAGCGGGCGGCACGTCCGCCTCGGCCTCGGCGCACGTCTCGTCATTCAAGCGGAACACGCCTTCACCGGCCGGAACCAGCACCTCCTGCATCTCGGCCATCCACTCGGGGTGGGTGAGATCCCCCGTGCCCACGACCGTGATTCCTTTTCGCTGGGCCCATGCATGGAGATGGGGAAGAGTGAGGTCTCGGCTCGTGGCCCTGGAGAATCTGGAATGGATGTGAAAATCGGCGAGGAATTCCACGCTTCCACCCTCTCCAATAGATTTCGGTCACATCCCTCAACACTGTGGTACGCGTGGGGATTTTCTCAAATTTCACCCTCGTCGTCGAGGACCGTCTCACTTCTTCCGCCTCCGGGCACGTTTCCGGGTTCCCTCCCGGTAACATCTCCTCCCACCCGGACCAGGCCGGCCGAAATGTGACCTCCCGGAGAACCTGAAATAATGCCCTCTTGAGGCCTTGTTTACTTTCTCACCTACACTTGGCCCGCCGATTGCGTGGAGTCGGGGAGCCAGAACCACCGGGGAACATCGACCAGCGCGAAAGGACTCGAGCCATGCACCGGTTCCTCATCCTGCCAGTCCAGATCCTCCTGGTCCTGATCGCGACCAGGACAGCCGCCGCTCATGGAGGCGGCCACGGCGTTCCCTACAACGGGCCCAGCGGCACCGTGCCACCGAACATACGCTCGGGCACGCCTCAGCCCACAGGTCCGACAGGACCCACAGGGCCCACGAGTCGACCCGATCCTCCACCCACGACCACGACTCCGACGCCTCCACCCTTGCCGTCCGGAACCCCCTCCGGCGCCTCGAGCGCCTCCAGGTCCGGCACCGTGTCTGGTGCCGCGTCCGGTTTCACACGCAATCCCAACAGCAGGAGCAGGGGAAGCTTCGAGGACTGGGAGTTCTGGTGGTCTTTCAACAAGGAGCGCTACCTCAACCTCAAGAAGCACCTGTATCGCCACCGGGCCGTGGTGTCCGAATCCGGCGACTACTTCCTCGGCCGGCGCACGGGAAGCGAAGTCGTGGACACCGCCCGCCCCACGAAGGAGTACGTCCGGACCGTCCTTATTCCCGGTCTCCTCGACATGCTGAAGGCGTCGCATGCGGACATCCGCGACAGTGCCTGTATTGCCCTGGGCAAGGTGGGGAACGCTGCGGAGGTGGATATCCTGTGTCGAATGCTCGAGGACAACGTCCCGGGCGTTCGGAAGGCGGCGGTCGTCGGCCTGGGGCTGCTCCGGACCGCCAGGGCCATCAAGCCCCTCCTGGCGATCCTCGAAGCCGGTCCGCCGGGGAGAAGCCTCCGGGGCGGCCGCACACCCGAGAGCGACCTGCGCGCCATGGCGGCGACCGGTCTGGGCCTCACCGGAGACAACGATTTCGGCGACGTGAAGGAAGCCCTGATGCGGTACAGCCGCAGCATCGATGTCCACAAGACCATTCGAGTGAATGCCACCGTGGCCCTCGGCCTGATGCGGGGAAACAGGGCGTACGTGGAAGGAATCACCGGCCACCTGAAGATCCTCGTGGCATCGCCCAGGTTCGACGATTTCGTGCGCGCCCATGCGGTGGTCTCCCTGGCGAGGCTCCTGGATCGAAACGCCGTGGCCGTGGACAGGGACACGCTTAGATTCCTCCATCGACTGGTGCGGCGCGAACGGGCGGGCCACGTGCACCGGAGCGCTGTCATCGCCCTCGGCCTTCTGGTGAAAGATCCCCAGGACCATGCGGATAGCTTGAAGCTGCTGCAACATGAGCTCATGCGGGGCCGGAACAACACTTCCCGGAACTTTGCCGCCATCGCCCTCGGTCAGACCGGCATCCCGGCGGCATTCAGGCCGCTCCAGAAGGTCGTGCTGAAGGCGAAGGGACAGCACGGGGCGTACGCGGCTCTGGGTCTCGGGATCCTCTGCGACGGATTCCGAGGGAACGCGGAGCATTTGGAACTGCGCCTGAAGGGGCTGAACGCCCTCGTGGCCGGATTCAGGCGGGTCAAGAATCCGCAGATCATGAGCGGCTACGCCATCGCCCTCGGCATCGCCCGGCACAGTGAGGCGGGCAAGGACCTCCTCGAGGCCATGAAAAAGAACCGCGGCACCACGCTGAAGGGCTACCTCGCCGTGGCCCTGGGCATGGCAAACTACACGCCGGCCGTGGAATACCTTCGCACTGTGCTCGACAACACCGACAACCTCCCGCTCCTCAAGCAGCAGACCGCCATCGGTCTCGGGTTGATGGGAAATCGGGACGTGGCCGCGAACCTGGTGCGGTCCCTGAAGGAGGATTCCTCCACCTTCGTCCAGGCTTCCATCACCCAGGCCCTCGGGTACATCGGGGACCGGACGTCCATCCTCCCGCTGACGACGATGCTGACCGATTCCAAAGCCCGGAACCTGACCCGCGCCTTTGCGTGCGTGGCCCTGGGCACCATCGGTGAGGACACGCTCGTGCCGGTGCTGTCAGAGCTGTTCGTCCACCACAACTTCCCGGCGACCAACCGGACGTTGATGGAACTGCACCGGATCATGTGATGTAGTGCAGATGTAAGAGTACGCCCGGCCGCCGGGATTCCGGCGGCCGGGCGGCACGCAGTCATTTCCCGCCCGGCGCGAATCCCTTCTCCGCTAGCGCCTTCATCTTTCGCCTCACCATGTTCAGCACCCGCATGGAGACCCCGCGGCCGGGCTGGCGCTCCACCACGGTTTCGAGGAGCTTCTCGGCCCGCTTGTATTCTCCCCGCTCCGCCAGGATCGTGGCCAGGTTCTCCATGGCATCCAGGCAGTTCGGATCGATCTTCAGGGCTCTTTCGTAGAGCTTCTCGGCCTCCTTCATGGGATTCACCGGGCCCAGGGAGCCATACTGGAGGACCCCACCGGCGGAGTTGAGGATCTGGGGATTGTCCGGGGCCAGCTTCAGCGCCTCCTTGAAGGCGTACCATGCTTCCTTCAATCGGTTCTGTTTCGACAGGAAAAGGCCGAGGTTGGACCACTGGTCGGCCTCCCCGGGCCGGAAATCCAGAATCCTGCGGGTGAGGTTTTCCGCCTGGATCCACTTCCGGGCCGCGAAATGCCGGCTCACCATGACCTGGAGCAGGACAAACGCCGTCCGGTTCGAAGCATCCAGCGCCAGGGCCTTCTCGCAGCACTTCACCGCTTCGGTCTGTTTCTTGTCCTCATTGATGAGGAATCCGGCGATGCGGGCCCACGCCTCCGGGAACCGGGCTCCCTCCGGCGTCTTCACGCACGCTTCCCAGGCCTTCCGGGCCCCGGCCGAATCACCCATGGCCTGGTGGAAATAGCCCAGGTAGAAGTGCGGCAGCGCAGCGGGCAGAGACATGCCAGCCAGGGTTCGCAGTATCTTGACCCCGTGTTCCCGGTCGTTCTCCTCGTTCCCGAACGCCGCCCAGAGGGTCTGAAACGTGGCGTCGTTGAGGGGTGCGAGGGCAAAGGCTTTCCCGAAAGCTCCCCCGGCCTGTTCCCATTTGTCCAGTCGAGCGTAACAGAATCCCGCCCGCGCGTTCGTGTCGCGGTGGAACTCCTTGAAGGACTCGGGCGTGATCCGGAGGGTTCGCTCGTACGCTTCCACCGCTTTGTCCAGCTTGCCTCCGAACTGGAGCGCCAGGCCGAGACCCTGGAGGTAGCTCGGCTGGTCGGGCTTCAGCGCCACCGCCTTCTCGAAGGCCTTCTCCGCCGCGGCAGCCCCCGCCGCGCCGGCCTGGAGCTTGATCAGGCCCAGCGTGTAGTATGCCTCGTGGAACTTCGCATGGAGGCGGACCGCCTTCGAGCACTGGATGGAGGCGTCCAGGAAAAACGAGGCGGGCGTGTTCGCGTCATCGCCCGGCCGGGGGGCCCCTCGGCGGCGGATCCCCTCCCAGTAGAGGGCCTGGGCCATGACGTGGAAGACCGCGGGGGAGGGTTTCGGCTGGTCTTCCACCTTTCGCAGGACTTCCAGGGCTTCCGTGTAGCGCCCCAGGGCGACGAGACACCGGCCGGCCCCCAGGCATGCGCCCTCCTTCCGGGGCCGCACCGCCAGCACGGCCTTGAAGAAGCCCAGGGCTTCTCCGTACTTCCCTGCGTTGTAGAGCTCGAGGCCGATGTCGAGCTCTGGATCCGCCTGGCCGTGAACCGGGGTGAAACCCACCACGAGAAGAACCACCGTCATCCAGCCGTATTTCATCAAGGGATTGCTCCTCACTTCTCCCCCAGCCTGCGCTTGATGCCCTCCAGATCCCTCCGGATGCCCATCTGGTTCGGGTCGAGCTCGAGGACCTTCTCGAACGCCCCCTTTGCCTTGACCAGCTGGCCGGTCCTCCGGTAGAGCCATCCGAGGCCCTTCCAGGCGTCCACGTAGTCGGGCTTCAGGGCGACGGCCTCCTCGTAGATCTTCTGCGCCATGTTGAATTTCCCCGTGTCATTGTAGGCATTGGCCGCGCCGTACTTGATCTCCGGGTTCTTCGGCGCGAACTTGAGCGCGTTCACGTAGTGCTTCATCGCCTCTTTCAGGTTGCGCCGGCTGTGATAGTACCAGGCGAGATGGTTCCAGACCTTGCCGTTTTCGGGCTGGTATTTCAGGATCTTCCGATTGATCTCCACAAACCGGGCCGGCCTCCCGTCGTCCTTGGCCTTGGCTGCGAGGAACTGCAGGAATTGGGATGCATTCTCGTCCCGGGGATTCAATTCCAGGGCCTTCAGGAGGTGCTGCTCGGACTTCTTCTCGTCGGCGTCTTCCTTGTAATAGATCACGCCCAGCCTGGACCAGGCGCTGGAAAATCCCTTGCCCTCCCGGCTCTTCAGCACCTTCTCGAACGCCTTCCGCGTTTCGGCCTTGTTGCCGAGAGTCTCGTGGAGGCAGCCGAGGTAGTAGTAGGGCAGGGCCGCCGATGATCTGGCCCGGGCCAGGGCCTTCAGGACCCGGATGCCTCCCATCTGGCGCTTCGGATCCGTGCCGTAGACGGACCAGAGGTTCTGGAAAAGGGCCTGGTTCTTCGGGTCGGCCTGGTAGGCGGCCTTGTACGCGGAGATGGCCTCCTTTTCCATGCCCGCCTGGGCGTAACAGAAGGCCGCATTCACGCGGGCGTCGCGGATGTAGGTCTTGAACTTCTTCGGGGAGCGCCCGGCCGCTTCCTTGAACGCCTTGGCCCCCTCGGAGAACTTTCCCGTCTTCTGGTAGGCCGTTCCCAGCTCGAAGTGGTAGCTGGCCTGATCCGGCTTGATCTTCACCGCCTGCTCGAAGGACGCCGCGGCCTCGTCGGCCTTGTTCTGCATCATCTTCACCTTGCCCAGGAAGTAGTGGGCGAGGTGCAGGGAGGCATCCCGCTCGACGGCCTTTCCGAAGCTGATCGCGGCATCCTGGAGGATGACCTGGACATACTGGGCCCGGGGGGAACTCGGCGTCCGGAGGACGGCGCTGGCATCCCAGAAATAGGCCTGGCCCAGCAACGAAAAGTTCTCCGCGTCGGCACCGGGCAGCTTCACCGCCTTCTGGAGCAGAGAGAGGGCTTCCGGAATCCGGTTGAGGTAGATGAGACATTTACCAGCGCCTGAATGAGCGGCAGCCGCTTCCGGAGACGACTGGAGGACCGCCTGGTACGCGGCCAGGGCCTCCCGGTACTTTCCGGAGGCACAGAGGGCGTCAGCCCGGGACAGGTCTTCGTTCTTCTGCTCTTCCTGGGCCCCGCAGGACCATGCGAGGAGGAGCAGGAAGGCGAGGAGCCAGCGAGTTTTTGGATGTCTATGACTCAAGGTGAACCTCCCTTGTCTGGAGAAAAATGGAACCGGGTCCCGTCAATGAACCGGGAGGGACGCCGCGGGCCGGAATCCCAGGTGGTCGTTCTGAAATCCCGTGGTGTTCCGGATACGAGTGGCCGATCGGCAATTCCAGGGCCCGTAGAGCCAGCTGCCGCTTCGCTGGACCCGGCGTGGGTCCTTGTCGTCCACCCAGGCGGTCCCGTCCGTGGGTGCGCCTTCATAACTGGCATGCCAGGTATCCTCGCACCACTCCCAGACGTTTCCGTGCATGTCGATGAGGCCGAAGGAATTGGCCTTTTTCAGGCCCGTTCGATGAGAGAATCGCTCCCCGATATCCAGGGTGTTCTCGCAGAACCAGGCGTAGTCCTTCAACTGCTCGTCGTCATCGCCGCAGGTGTAACGTGTCTGGCTCCCGGCCCGACAGGCATATTCCCATTCGGCCTCCGAGGGGAGTCTGAGGCCGACCTTTTTCACGAAGGCCGTGCAATCATTCCAGGATACCTGCGCGGCCGGAAAATCATGCCCGTTCCGGGTGAACGGCAATCCCCACCACGGTCGGGTACCCATGATCTCGCGCCAGGCCCCCTGGGTCACTTCCGTCTTGCACAGCAGGAACGATTTCACCTGGACCTCGTGCATTGGCCCCTCGGTGGGAAACCGTCCCTCCTCGTCGGGGGGAGAACCCATGTCGAAGGTTCCTTCGGGGAGGAGCACGAAGACCAGACCGGTCCGGGTGTGCCGGTACTCGGCATATCCCTGGGCGTTCTTTCCCGCCGGAGTAAAACCGGGCGGGGCTTCCAGATCCCTCGACCCGAGCGCCGGGGGGCCCCAGAGGGCTGTGCCCGCGACCAGGAGGCCGACGCCCAGGCACGCTGCAACGCCGGCCATGATTCTCTTGAAATAACCTCTGCCTTCAGGCCGTTGTTCCTGGCTATGCATCACCGGGATTCCTTGGTTGGTCACTACGCAGGATATTCAAGCGCCGAAATTCCGGACAATTGAGTTCGATAAAGTTCGATTCCGTGGTCGGTTCCCACTCCTGCACCACAATCCCTGGGAGCCCAGCAAGTTGCGAACCGATTATAAATCGGATCGTGCGGAAAAAAACCCTGCCTCCCAGAGTATAATAGTCCATGGTTTCCCCCGGTAGTTGGTTGACTTTATTTCCATGGCCGGTGGATACTTACATGGGCCTACGATCTCCCGGGGTCATTGTTCGGGAAGGTTCGACCAAGAACCTGCAGCCCGCGGAAACGGAACTCGACAACGCATGAAAACCCTGCAGATCACGGTCTTCGCCCTGTTCCTGGTTGCGCTCCTCCTTGGGCCGGGCGCTCGTATCCAAGCTCAGGAAACTCCTCCGGCCAAGAATCTGCCCCCGTCGAGCAACCAGGGCAAGCCCCCCTCCACCCCGCCTTCCGACAAATACAAGCTCCCCGACGGTACGGTGACACCGTCACGGCCTGTCCAGGAACCCCCGCCCGTGGCCGAGCCGGAGCCGTCGCCGCCAGCACCGAAGCCCACCCCGACGCCGGCCCCGACGCCGGCGCCGGTTCCGTCGACCCCGAATATCCCCACGGCCACCCCGGTTACCGGAGCCACCTCTATCCCGAGAGCACCGACCGCAGGCACGACGCGATCCCCCCGCATCGATCCGTCCTCGGCGCGGCGCAGGGGTCGGACATCCACCGTCTCCCTGGAGAACTGGGAGACCTGGTGGCTCTTCAACCGCGACGCGTTCCTCATCCGGAGAAAGTACCGCGGGGATCAGGACAGTCAGTCCAGGGATACCGAGATCTTCCTGGGCAAGCGCACCGTCACGGATACCACGGGACCCGCCACCACCCGATGGAAGGCCATCCGGAATCAAATCGCCCCGATCCTGGTTCGAGCCCTGAAGGACCGCAATCCCACGGTGCGGGCCAGTGCCTGCATCGCCCTGGGCAAGATCGGTCGCTCCGACCATGTTCCCGCCCTGGTGGACGGAATGAAAGACACCGTCAAGTTCGTGCGGGAAGCAGCCGCTCTGGGCCTGGGACTCCTGGGCAGGGAAGAGGCCGTACCCACCCTGCTGGCCGTTCTGAAGGCCGATGGCGCCGGAATCAAGGTGCGCGGCGGCAAGATACCGGAGAATCAGCTCCGCGCCGTATCCGCCCTGAGTCTGGGCCTCATCGGCAAGGATGGAAACAGCGCCGTGAAGGATGCATTGATGCGTCTCAGCGGCCACCGAACGGCCCACCGGGACATGACCCTCATGGCCACCCTCGGCCTGGGCCTCCTGCATGGGAGCCCGGACTTCGTCGATGAGATCTCCTGGCATTTCAAGACCCTGGCCGCCAGGCGGGGGACCTTCAATGCCTGGGTACGCGCCCACGCCGTAACCGGCATCGGTCGAATCCTGAACGTGAACGGTCTCGGGCCCGACGCGCGCACGCTGACGGGCCTGGCTCGACTCATGAAGCGCGACCGGGTGTCCCACGTCCGCCGGAGCGCAGTGTCCACCCTGGGGGTGTTGGTCCGTGATCAGGAAATGCTTGCGGCCGCCGCCAAGGTCCTGGCCACCCAGCGGGAGAGGGGAAGGGGCAGCCACACCCGGAACCTGGCCGCCATCGCCCTGGGCCTGGCGGGTGGGGACATTGCGTACCGGTCCCTGTGCGAAGGCGTCAGGAAGAGCGGCTGGGTGACCCACCAGGCCTACTGCGCCCTCGGCCTCGGCATCCTGATCCGGAACGTGGAGGACCGGGGTCTCCCCAGGCACTCTTATGACCTGAGCCACGGTCTCAAATGCCTGAGAACCGCCTTCGACCGGGAGAAGAACCACTCGCTCCGGAGCTGTCTGGCCCTCGCCCTCGGCCTGGCCCGTGACAGGGAATCGGGGCCGCGCATCCACAAGGCTTTCCGGAGGACCGGCGACCAGGTGTTCCAGGGATACTGCGCCCTGGCTCTGGGCATGGTGAACCACAAGGAGGCCGCGTCCGATCTGGTTCATGTTGTCACCGCATCCCAGTACCATCCGAGGGTGAAGGAGCGGGCGGCCATGGGTCTGGCCATCCTCGGCCCCGGGGATCTGATGCCCTTGCTGGATTCCCTGAAGAAATCCCGCTCCGCCTATTCCCTGGCCGCGGTCACCCTGGCCGTCGGCCTCACGGGCGACCACACTGCCGCGACACCCCTTTCGGACCTGGCCTCCGACCGGCGGGCGCCCTCCATGACCCGTGCCGCGGCCTGCAAGGCCCTGGGCTATCTCGGGGACCCCCGTCCCGTCCCGGCCCTGGCGTCGTTGCGCGCCCACCACAACTACCTGGCCGCCAGCGAGGCTGTGAACAGCTTCCTTCTGCGGTAACAGAGTGGATGTGTGGATGTATTGAACGCTCGAAGAAAAAACTCCGCACCGCGCATCATCGCCGGAATCCACCGGGGGCGCCGTCTGACCACGCCCCCGGGCCGGGAAACCCGTCCGCCGCTGGATAGTCAGAGGGAAACCGTCTTCAATATCCTCGGACCGGAGGGGGTCCGGGATGCCACGACGGCGGACCTGTTCTGCGGATCGGGGAGCTTCGGTCTGGAAGCCCTGAGCCGGGGGGCCCGGGAAGCCCTGTTCGTGGACCGGGATCCGGCGGCGCTCCAGGCCCTCCAGGCCAATATCGAGGCCCTGGACTTCCAGGAAGTTTCACGCGTATATCGCGGCGATGCGTTTCAGTTTCCGGCAGCCCCCGGCGACCTGACAGGCCCCCTGAACCTGGTGTTCATGGATCCGCCCTTCAGGGCCCTCACCCAACCCGGCGGGGTCGTGAAAGTCCACCGCCTCCTGGCGGCCCTGGCCCCGGCCCTGGCGGATCGGGGTGTCGCAGTGGTGCGCCTGCCTTCGGGCACGGCTCTGCCCGACGTATCGGATCTGTTCGAGGCCGTGGAGATGCGTGCCCTTGGCAGGTCCAGCGTCTATTTTTTCCACATGTAGAATTTGTACGAAACGGAAACACCCGAAAATGACCCGCATCACCATCGGATACGAGGGCAGCTACCACTGCAAGGCGACCCACGAACCTTCCGGGTCCGAGCTGCTCACGGACCTTCCGCCCGACAACGGCGGCAAGGGCGAATTCTTCTCCCCCACCGACCTCACGGCAACTTCCCTGGGCTCCTGTATACTCACCATCATGGCCAAGACCGCCGAGCGTCTGGACGTGGATTTCTCCGGCGTCCGCATCGCCGTGGACAAGGAAATGGCCCCGAATCCGGAGCGCCGCATCAAGAGCCTGAAGACGGTGATCGAAATGCCGAAATCCCTCACCGAAAAGGAGCGCAAGGTCCTCGAGCGGGCCGCCATGACCTGCCCCATGCACCGGACCCTGAAAGACAGCGTGGACATCTCCGTGGAGTTCCGATAACAGGTAGTGGGCTCACTCCCGCCGGCCAGATCCTGGACGGATCGCAATCCGGTTGATAGGGTAGTGGGACGGTTCGAGAGGTCCTGTGGACGATCCGGGATGCAGACTGATCGGAGGTACCATCGTGCATCGAATCCTGCTTTGCCTGGCCGTGATCGGCCTGTTCCTGTGCACCCCTACGCTCGTCGGGCAGTCGAAGAAAAAAATTCCCGAGGGGATGAAGAAGAAGAAATTCCACGACAAGCTCTACCTTCTCTACCCCGACGACAAGGCCTGGAAGGACCAGGGCAAGGCGGGCCTTGGTATCCAGTACAAGGGAGAAGGCGTCGTGCTCATTGTCCACAACCAGTTCTGGGAGACACCGGGCGGGCAGGTGCAAGGGGTGCTCAAGATCAATGAGCGCAGGGTCAAGCCCACCAACACCTCCAAACTGGCCAAAGAGTTCCAGAAGCAGTTCTACACCGATTTCAAGAAGGTCTGGAAGACCGGAAAGAACAAGAAGTTCAACTGCAAGGCCGGCAAGGGGGTCTACTGCGACAATGTGGTCACCAAGGGAGAGTCCACCACGGGCATCAAGCTCCTGGAGATGTTCACCGGCCTGGCCGCGTCCGCCGATGCAACCCGGTCCTATGATCCCCGAAAGGTGAAAATGTTCATCCGGCCCACGTTCATCAAGGCCAAGGAGGGTGTCCACTATCTCCTGGTCATGTCCTCCGAGGCATGCATGAAGATCCACAAGAAGGAGATCAACAAGCTCCTCAAGAAGTTCACTGCCGAGTAGGTCAAGCGGCGGGCCTCGATGCACCCGACATGACGACGTGACATGATTCGCGACACGGGCTGGAACACCTGGGACTTCCGAAGGATCCTCTCCTTCTCCTATCTGGACCGGGGCCGGGAGCGCCTCTCGGTGCGCGTCTCCTTCCTGGATGACCTGGAGCGCCGCCGCATCCTCGACTTCCGCTGGCGGGACCTGGTCGAGGCCGGCCCCCACGCCACCGACGGGTCCTACGCTCGCATCGAAGTCCACGCCGGCTTCGAGGCGCAGTTCACCATCGAGGCGGCCGCAAGGGACAAAGTCCTCTACCTCGCCGTCACCCCCACCCGGACCTCCGGAAAGCGACCGGTGGTGGAGTTCGCCGAGCCCGGCTCAGCCCACGCCCGATCCCGGGGGGACCGCCTCGAAGCCGGAAACTGGGCGGCACGGGCCGAGGGGGCCGCGGATCGGAACCGGATCTTCGTCACCGTCGACCACCCCCACTTCGTGGGAGGCCGGGGTCGGCGACTCGCCGTGACTTGCACCCTGGACCCGGCCGGAGGGCTGCCGCAGGATTCCATTGCAGATGTCCTGGAGGATGCGAGGCGGGCCTACGCGGCGCGATGCCTCGGGGGCGAGGGCGTGCTCGCGGGCGCACCCGAGGCCATGATGCGGGGCATCGCGTGGAACACCATCCACGACTTCACCGGCCGCGGCATCGCCTCCCTCGTCTCCAGGAACTGGTCCATGGACTGGAACGCCGCGGTGCTCTTCGGCTGGGACACCTACTTCCTGGCCACGATGGCGGCCCTCGAGGATCCCGAACTGGCCTACCGCAACGTCGAGGCCTCGCTCCGGGGCATGGCGCCGGGCGGCTTCGTGCCCAACTGGCGGTTCTCCAGCGGCGCCGTCACCCACGATCGTTCCCACCCACCCGTGGGCGGCCCGGCGCTGCTCCGCATCGCGGCCACGGCCCCGGACCGGGACCGGGTGCAGTCTCTGCTCCCGGACCTGCTGCGCTGGCACGCGTGGTGGAACCGCGCCCGGGACCGGGGCCGCGACGGCCTGCTCTCCTGGGGTTCCTCCCCCGAGCCGGTCTACGAGTTTCCCGAGCTACGCCAGATCCTGAGGAACGAGGCGATCTGCGCCGCCTACGAGAGCGGTCTGGACAACAGCCCCACCTTTGACGGTATCCCCTTTGACGCCGAGGCCGGCACCCTGAAGGCGGACGACGTGGGCCTGAACGCTCTTCACACCGCCGATGCCGAGGCCCTGGCCCACCTGGCCGGCCGTGACCCGGAAGCGGGGCGGCTGGACCAGGAACGCTCCCACCGGTGCGAACGGATCCGGAACCGCCTCTGGGACTCCTCACAGAACACCTTCGCCAACCGACTGTGGGAGGGCCCGTTCTCCCGGCGCATCGCCCCCACCTCGTTCTACCCGCTCCTCTGCGGGGCCGCCACACCGGATCAGGCTCGTGCGCTGGTCACCGCGCAGCTCAAGAATCCGCGTGCCTTCCACGGCGACTGGATGCTCCCGAGCATCCGGCGCGACGATCCGGCCTTCCGGGACCAGGACTACTGGCGCGGCCGGATCTGGCCGCCCATGAACTATCTCACCGCCACCGGCCTCCGCCGGGCCGGCTTCCACGAGGAGGCCTCGGACATCGCGGCCAGAGGCCTCGAGATGTTCATGCGGGCCTGGCGCGAGGAGTCTCGCATCTACGAGAACTACAGCGCCCACACCGGTGCCGGAGGCGACGTCCAGAACGCCGATCCGTTCTACGCCTGGGGCGGCCTCCTGGTCTACACAGCCATCCAGGAGATCTTCGACGTGGCGGCCGACAGCAGCCTGGTCTTCGGCACGAGGAGGCGGGAAGAGACCGGGCTTCGCAACCTACGCATCCTCGGAGACCTCTGGAACATCCGGTCAGACGCTGGCGGCCTCATGGTGTTGCGCGGCGCGGACACTGTCATCGAGTCCACCGTGCCGTGCCGCATCACGGGATATGCTCCGGGTGATGCAGCGGGGCCGATTCGCATCGAGGCGGCCGCAAAAGGGAAGGTGCGTCTCCGGGGACTCCGGCCAGACCTGGAGATCGGTGTGGACCTGAAGGGCGAGAAGCGCACGGTGCGAGTGGGCGGCCGGGGCGACGTGGAAATCGAGGTCTGAGGGCAAGTAACGGGTGCCCAGCTCAATTTCACACCTCCAAAATCCGATAATCCCACCGGCAATGCAAATCCCGGAAAAGGAGGGAAATGATGCGCCTGATTCTCGCCGCCCTGATCTGCACGCTGATCGGTTCCGCCGCCCCAGCCCAGAGCGAGTCCGCCGCCGATCTCCTGAGCATCTTCGAGATGGAACTGGAGGGCAAGAAGGACCTGCCCGTGCCCCTGCTCTGCAAATACATGAAGAAGCTGCAAGCACGCGGTCAAGCCGCGACCCCGGACCTGATCCGCGCCATCGACCACAGCAAGAGATGGGAAGTCCGCTACCTCGCGGTTTCGGTCCTGGAGAAAACCCGGGATCCGCGGGCCATCCCGGCCCTGGTCCGTGCTCTCAGGGACCGCACCGTGCTGCAGCACTCCTTCAACGGCTGGGGGGAACCCCGCTCTGCAAAGCACCGCATCCGCAGCAGTGCGGCCGACGCCCTGAAGGCCATCGGCGCCCGGGCGTTGCAGCATCTCAAGGCCATCGTCCGGAACCGGCGCCACAAGGACCGTGCCGACGCGGTCTATGCACTGCGGGTCATCGGCGACCGTGACGCGATACAGACGCTCCTGAAAATCGCGAAGGACCGCACCCAGGCTCCCGGCGTGCGGCGGGACGCGGTGTGGGGCATTGCCGGCGGCAAGGCCCGGGACGTGCAGGACCTGAGCGTGTTGCTGCGGGATCCGAAGATGCGCTCGATCGTGGTCAAGGCCCTCACAAAGGAGGCAAGGCCGAATGTTCTCCCCGGCCTGACCCCCCTTCTCCGGGAGGCTCTGACGGACTACGAGGCGGCAAAGGCGGCGGCTCAGATCATGTCCGGTGTGTGCAAGGCCCGCCGCTCCAAGTGGAAACCGCAGCGGGTGGAGGACCACGTGGACTGGTATCTCCTGGCCCGCCGTTCTCGATCCATCACCTACGACGTCAAAAGACCGGCCCTTCCCAGATTGGCCCACTGGACCCGGTCCCAGCACCGCGAGATGCGCAGCGAGGCCATCAAGGCTCTCGGACTCTTCCGGAAACAGAACAGCTACCAGGGCACGGACGCGGGCCAGGTGCTCCTCCACCTTCTGGATCACCCGGACAAGGACGTGCGCATGGATGCGGTGTGGGCCATGCGGGAAAAGCGCGACTATCGCGTCATGGACTACCTCATCGACATGCTGGGGACCGACGCGGCCAACCAGAAGCGGTGCTACCAGACCCTTCGCAACTGGACCCGCCAGGATTTCGGCATGGACGTCGAAAAGTGGCTGGCGTGGTGGCAGGCGAACAGGTCGTCCTTCCGGAGGTGAGAGACCGCGTACAAGCCCGGCCTATTTCTCCAGCACGGCCCGGAATCCCAGGAATCCCACCTGCGTGGAGATCTTGTAGACGAACCGGCGCGCCGCCCGGCAATTCACGGCGTCGTGGCGCCAGCTTCCACCGCGAGCATTGCAATGGGGGCCCTTCTTCTCTCTCTTGCACCACTCGGCCACGTTGCCGTTCATGTCGAAGAGCCCCCAAGCGTTGGGCTTCTTTTTCCCCACGGGGTGGGTTTTCTTGTCGCTGTTCTTCCAGTACCAGGTGTGGTCATCGCTGATCTGGTCGCCCCACGCGTACGCCGTTTCGGCGCCGGCCCGGCAGGCGTACTCCCACTCTGTCTCGGTGGGCAAACGGTACTTCACCCCCTCCTTCTCGGACAGTTTCTTGAGGAATTCCTCGACCTTGCGCCAGGACACGTTTTCCATGGGAAGATCATCCCCCGTGAACTTGGCGGTACCCCGGTCCATCACCGCCTTCCACTGGGCCTGGGTCACCTCGTAGATCCCCATGTAGAACGCCTTTTTCACCTCCACTTCCCGGACCGGCCTCTCGTCGAGGTATCCCTTGTCGGAACCCATCTTGAACGAGCCGGTCTCGATGCGCCGGAACTTCATGCCGATGGAGTTGGTAAAGACGCCGGCCTGGTCCGGAGTCGCTACGCGCATTGGATCGCGCACCGGATCGCGCACCGGGTCACGCACCGGATCGCGCACTGGGTCGCGCCCGGTCCCAGGGCCACGCACCGGTACGCGCACTTCGGCCGTGAAACCGTAGGGGTCCGTGAGCACCAGGACCCGGGGCACCTCGGAACCCACCAGGCCTGCAGCGTGGTATTTACCCTCTCCATGGGCAGCCAGGGCCTTTCCGTCCAGCGAGAGGGATTTCACAGGATGGCCGACCATCAGCTTGAACGTTCCGTCGGCGCCGACCTGGAGTGAGACGGGCACCCGGGCCCGGAGCCTCCGTACCGCCTCGGCGGCCACGACCTTCCGCGTCAGTGGAAGATCCTCCCACGCCGCCCGCACGCCCGCCTCGATCTGGAGGAGTTCGGGGCCGGACGTGAGCTGGAGGATCGGCAGCTGCTCGGCCAGATCCGGTGACACCCTGCCGGTGCGCCCCTGCATCACCTCGGAAGGACTCCCTGCGGTATCCTTCACCTTGAAGGACCAGGTGGTCCGGCCGCCGATGGTGTCCGGCGCCAGGGCGTCCGCCTGGATCTCGAGGACCACTTTCTTGCCGCTGTGCGTGGCCCGGTTCAGCTTCCCGCCCGTCACCTTGACATCCATGACCTCGCTCACATCCTTGTCCGCTTCGTACTCGGCGCGGATCGTGTCCCCGGCCTTCACCTCCTGGGGCACGTTCACCGGGCGAACCCCCTGCATGAACATCTCGGCCCGGGCCGTACCCCCGGAAATCACGACGAATACGATGCAGCCGACCCAGAACAGGAATGCGGATTTGACGCGGCTCATTGGCTTCTCCATGTCATTCAGTGTCAGGAAGACATCCTCCACTCGACGCCGGTATCCGGAGGAATCTGTCCTGAAATTACCACCCCCGGGATGGAATTCAAGACTGTATCCGCCGTGCCCGGCCAAAGTTGTCGGTTCTCGAGTCCGTGTGTTTCAGGACAACGTGAAACCTACGGGGTTCGTAGTGGTCCCGATCTTGCCCTTGTCCACCACGAGAGCCTCGATCCAGACGAAGAAATCCCACAGGTCGGATCTCCCCGAACGAAATCGCTGTTCTGGACTTCATATCCATCCTGATTACTTTTACAATCTAAGGGTAAGCGGATCGTGAAAGGAAGCCCATGAGCGAGGCCGGTACCAAGCCCTACTGCCTGCGCTGCTACAGCCCCCTTCCGGAAGCCGGTTCCACGTGCGACCGGTGCGATTACTCCAATCCCCATGCCCTGCGGAGAAAGTACTGGACCCGGGAACCTGCCGTTGTTCGGGCGGAGATCGCGATCAAGGCCCTCATCGTGTTCCTCACGGCGACGGCCTGCGTGGCTATCCTGATGTTTGCCAGTGTATGGCTGGGTTCGATGAGGGTGTGGTGCGTGGTGATCACCGGGATCATCGGTATCGCCTTCTGGCAGACCGCATCCCGGTTGACGGCACGGGGCGGGTACTTTCACGCCACCGGCTTCTGGCTCAGCGTGCTTCTCCTCCTGGCCGGGGTTCTGGCCTTCCACAATCCGGTTCTCGGGCCGATTCCCCTGGCCCTGGCCGGCCTGGTCTGGCTATGCTCCCGGTGGATCTCTTGCTGGAGGCTCGGGAAGATCGAAGGCGGCCCGGTTCAGGTGGGCGATGCCGGTGGAGTGTAGATCAGCTTAGCAATACTCCACGCTTGGATTATTTCCTGAATCGGGACATCTCAGCGTCGTGGAGCGCTCCACGGCCCTGAGATGTCCCGATTCAGGAAATAATCCAAGCGTGGGATCACTGCTGTTTCGACTTCCCCGTCTCCACCTCCACCCGCATGATCCAATCCTGTCCCCTCAGCAATTCGAGGCCAGTGGCGGGGGTGCCGGTGTAGGAGTGGCCGTGGACCTTCTTCTGGTAGCCCATGAAGTAGCCCTTGGTGGCATGGGCATTGAAGAAGACGCCGACGAAGAAGTGTCGCGGAACGTCCACGGGTTTCAAGCCGGGGATCCTGAACCAGGTACACTCGCGACCCCAGTTCAGGTCCCGGTACTTGATCTTGTGCTCGTGGAGCACCTTCATCCCGGCGTCGCTGATCCAGACCGTGATTTCCTCGTCGTCGTCGGCCCGGCTTCCGTACCGGTATCCGAAGAGCTCGATACCAGCTATCCGTCCCCCTGCCTTCTCCGGCGCCCTGAACACCTGGAAGTAGGCCGTCCCCCCGATACTGCGGTAGACGGAAGGGTCCGGCTCCCCCGGATGGTAGTGCAGCTTCACCGTCTTGTTCTTCTTGCCAGAGACCAGGAGGTCCTTGAAGGTCGCCTTGCTCTTCAGGTCGGGAGGACCGGGATTCCATGAGAACTGCTTCTTCATGAAGCTCTCTGGGAAGAACTCCGGCAGCCGTTTCTTCCCGCTGACCTTGCGGGCCTCCTCGAGAAGCCGCGGCAGAAACTCGTCTCCCGTGGGCTCTGTTTTCAGGCAGGCGTCCGCGGCCTTGAAGAAGTTTTTCTTCTTCAACACGAGATACAGGCGCCAGAATCCCTTCACGGCGGTGTCGAAATCGCTCCCCTCGCCCCGGGCCCTGGATCGTTTTTTCAGAGCGCGGCGGATCCGGGCCGTGCCCTCCACCTTCTTGTAGTCGAAGGGCATGGGCCAGAGCTTGCGTCCCTTCTTCCCGTAGACGTAGTCGCACACCACCGACCCGCACAGGTGAGCCCACGCCTCGGCCACGCCCGGGTGAAGGCCCGTGACCGTCTTCATCCGGTGATACTGGGCGATGTGGCCCAGCTCGTGGCAGAAGCCGTAGATGTTGAACACGCCGCTCCGCGGACTCGGCTTCAGCTGGTCCATGGAGGCTAGGTTCAGAAAGATGCAGGACTTCCCGTCCGTGTAGAGCTTCAGCTCGTGATCGGGGTCCAGGCTCAGATGGACGGTAATCAGCTCGGGCATGGGCATGCCGAGGTCCTCGACGTAGCCCTTCCAGGCGGTCTCCACGAGGACCTCGATGGCCTCGGCGTACGCCTCCTCCACGCCGTCATTGACCACGACCACGTGGTTGTCGGTGCTCTCCTGGGCGGACAGGAAACAGGCAGCCAGCACCAGGATCGTCCCGGCCGCGAGAATCTTAACCTTCCTGGAAATTGTGGTCATGATGGGTCCTCCCTGGTTGGAGTTCATCTGTCGATCCCGTTGCGGCCCTCGATTCTCCAGGATCGGGGCGCGGATGGCAAGAATTTACCCGTGGAGAGATCCGATAGATCGGACCGGCGCTCTGTTTTCACCAGCATATATCTGTATACTGAAGACCCATCTGCGGCTTCCGGGTTGAAAGGCAAACAAACATGAAAACCAGCGCCCTGATCTCATTGCCTGTGCTCGGGCTTCTTACCGGACTGGCTGGTTCACAGCCCAAACGGATCCTCGACCAGAAGTGCGGCCTCGAGGTCACGCTTCCGGGCCCTGACTGGAAGAAGGAGGACCACGGCGAAGCAGGCGTGGTGGTCCACATCTACTCGCCGAAATCGCCACCCGTTCCCCGAGTCACCCTGATGCGCTTTCCGACGGCCTACCTTCCGGAAGGCTTGCGTACCCGCGCCTGTCAAGTGGAGGGCTTGAAGGGAACGAAGCGCACGAGGCTCGAGGAGGCCCACTTGGCCGGATTGAAGGGCGAGGTGTACGAATACACGGCCCTCGGTACACGAACGGTGGAATACGGCCTCAAGAGAGGAAGCGCATTCTACATCGTTCAGGTGACGGCGATGGAGGAGGACTGGAAGAAAGCAAAATCACGGAAGTCCTACGAATCGGTGTTCAAGAGCGTCCGGTTCCTCGATTCCGGCAGGAAGCCCGTCAAGGTTACAGTCGATCCTAAGACACCCGCGCAGGTGCGCAAGATCCTGGGGCGTGGATCCCAGGCGACCCGGACCTTTGCGGTGGTGGACCACGATGTCTCGGTGACCCTGGTGCCGGCTGAAAAGCGCCTCTCGGTGAAGGATGACCTGGTGGTGGAAGCCCTCGCGTCGGAGGTGACCCGCATCGACCTCGGCCTGACGCACGTGCAGGTGGACGGGGTATCCACGGGCGGCAAGGCTCTCAAATGGAAAAAGCTGAGCGCTGGCACCCTGGCCGTTCACCTGGCGGCTCCGTTGAAGAAGGGAAAGCGGCTGTCGCTCCACTTCGAAGGCCACAGCGATGAATACTTCCTGGCCCACGATCAGAAACTGGTGGCGGAGGTCGCGGTGCTGGGCCAGGTCCTTCCGGAGTCGAGCTTCAGCTCGCACGTGTTTTACTACCCAATCGACCTGTGGAACGACGCGCCGGTGCGCATTGCTCTCACGGTACCGGCTGGATTAACTGCAGTTAGCGGCGGGGATCCGATTCGCGTCGAGTCCGTCGATGGCCGGACCACCTACCACTACGCTACAGCCGTCGGGACCCCCCGGGCGCTGCCGTTCGGATTTGCCGCGGGGAAGTACCGGAAAATCAGCGACAAGACGCTCGGAGGCCTCTGTTTCGACTTCTACTTCTTCAAGGGCAAGGAGAAGGAAGCGCGGCATCGACTTGCCGTCCTCGTGGAGAGCGGCACGCTGTTCGAGAACCTGATGGGGCCGCTGCCGTGGAGACGAGTGGCGTTCTGCCAGGTCAAGCCGCAAAGGAAAGAAACGGGCGTGAGCCTACCCGGCCTCGTCCTCTTCTCCGACATGTTCTTCCAGGACGAGAGCGGCGTGAAGCTCAGGGGTACGACCATGGGTGATCACGGATCGACGCTGTTCACCGACGAGCTGTCCCACCAGTGGAACTTCTACGCGGTGCCGCTTCCGAACGAGCTGGCGGAAGGCATCTCCACCTTCACCAACCTCCTCTTCATCGAAAAACGTGAGGGCCGCGGTGAATACCGGGCCGGGATCAAACACTGCGCCGACATGTACGTCTCGGCCGCCGAGGCGAGCGAGGACGTGGCCCTGGCCGACCCGAAACTCTATCGCTCGCGCATCTACCGCATGGTGGCTTTCTGCAAGGTTCCCGCGGTGCTCGACCTTCTCCGCACGGACCTCGGCGATGCGGTGTTCTTCAAGGCGTGGAAGCACACCTTCAAGCGCCTGCGCGGAAACTGGAAGGGATACGATGCCTTCGAGAAGGCCATGAGCAAGATCGCGAAGAAGGACCTCAGGCCCTTCTTCGCGCAGTGGTTCTTCCAGGCGGGCCACCCGCGCCTCGAGGTCACCTGGCGGATCACCCGGAAGGATGGGCGGCACGACCTGCACCTCTCCGTCGAACAGAAGCAGCCTGGGGGGCTATACGATTTCCGGATCCAGGCGGAGGCCAGGACCGGATCCGGGAAGCGCTTTCCCCTCGGTCCTCTCCACGTGTCCGGACGCGCGCACGAGTTCGTGCTCCCGGTTCCCGGGCCCGTCGAAGCAGTCCGGCTCGATCCCGGGGGGATCTTTCCGCTGGTCCATACCCTCATCCAGCGTGCCCGAGACTGAGTCCGGGAGTCCCTGCCAGTCAATAGACGCACATCCGCGCCTCGTCCGCAAAGGCCCGGATGAGGTCCGGGTCGGCGTCGAAGAAGTGGTCCGAGGGCGCCAGGATGTATCCACCGCCCCGGCCGGCGCTCTCGAAACAGTCCCGCACGGCCTGCCGGGTGGTCTCGGGCGCGCAGTCCAGGAAGTGGTGGAACTGGTCGAAGCCTCCGATCATGCACACCCGGTCTCCCAGTCGGCACCTGGCCTCGGCGAGGTCCACGTCCCCGCCCATGGAAACCGGGGTGAATGTCTCCATGGCGTCGGGTCCCATGGCCGCGATGCTCTCCAGGATGGGCATCATGCCCCCGCAGGTGTGGTAGACGATCCGCTGGCCGGCGGCGTGGGCCAGGTCGATGACCTCGGCATCGTACGGGGCCACGAAGTCGTCGAAGATCTGCGGCGAGATGAGGGTGGAGGAGGCGTCGCCGCCGCCGTACTCGACGAGGTCGAACCGCGCCCCCTCGAGGGACTGCACAAAGGTCTTCTTCCGCTCCTGGAGAACCTCCAGGAAGTGGTGCACCCACGCCGGATCGTGGAATGTCTCCAGGATCAGCGCCTCGATGCCGTAGAGCACGGCCGCGTCCTGCCAGCACCCCGGCTGGCCGTAGGGGTCGAAACCCGGGACCATGCCCCGGACCAGGCCCCGGTCACCGTACGCCTCGACCCGGCGGTTCACCGCCTCCACGTCGCACACCGGCGCCGGAAGGTGGTCGGCCAGAACGTCCACGTCCGACTTCTCCTTCACGAGGCGCTCCGACACCCACCCGGTCTGGTCGTTGCTCTGGATGACCATGGTCAGGGTTTTCCCCGGCGTGTGGAACCGGTAGCGCACGGTGCGGTAGCCTGGATCGGGTACGGCCTCCGCCTCGATAAACCAGTCCGGAGAGGCGAGGCGAGGGGGCTCGTCCGGTGTTTCCCCCGGCTCGAAGTAATGCCCGAGCTCCTCCCGGGGCCGGTGGGCCGTGACCCAGTCGATGGGGTCCAGGCCAAAGGCGTCGAAGAACGCCTCGGTGGTCATACCGCCCAGGCAGGTCTTCAGGAAGTAGGGCATGACGTGGTGGGTGGTGACGGGGAGCCGGTCGGGAATCCGCCGGTCCAGGGCGGCCAGAAATCGCTCCTTCGAGGTCATCACGTTATCATACCCGGATGTCATTCCCGTCTCCAGAAGCAGTCCTCCGCATCACAGATCCGGCACGGATACTCCAGCATTTCCACGCCGGCTCCCAGACCGACCACGCCGCTCACCGACTTCATGGGAACCATGAGCGCGGTGTCGGTCAAGGTGAGGGTACAGAACTCCCGGGGCAAAAGGGAGAAGAGCGCATGCTGATCCTGGACCGGCCAGCCGCAGTACCCGGGGCTGTAGCGGTTGGTGCAGGACCAGCGTCTTGAGGCCGCCGCCTCGACGATGCGCGCCTCGATCCAGTCGGCCGCCCCCTCGGCGATCTCGGATCCGAGGGAGTCGACCACGAAACCGGTCACGGAATCCCCCGCCTCGAAGAATCCCTTGCTCCAGGCGTCGAAGGTCTTGCCGGCGGTGGCCGTGAACAGGGCGAGGGAGGTCAGGCCCTGAAGCTGGTTCGCCACCCTTTCCCCACATTGAAACGTGGTCGCATCGATGCGGAAGCCCGCAGGCCCGAGGGTCACGGCTTCCGGGGGAAAGATCCGGTGCCCGGCCCGGACCTCGGCGTGGTCCGGCGCCGCGGCCAGCACCGTATCGACGAGGGTCGCCACCCGGTCGGGCGCCTTCCCGTCCGGATAGCCCATGGCCCGCGCAACCCGATCCGGCGTGAGGTTCAGGTCCGGAAACGCGATGGGGAACTCTTGGGCATCCACGGTTCACCCGCCGACCCGGAGGTGTTCCACCAGACCGTGTGGATCCGGAAAGTAGCCGTCCGCCCCGATGCAGTCGCTGTAGTCAACGGTGATCGGGGCTCCGCCCACGAAGACCCGAACCTCCGGATGCCGTGCCTTGAGGGCCTGGACCGTGGCCTCCATGGCGGGCATGGTGGTGGTGAGGAGCGAGCTCAGACCCACCACGCATCCGGGGTGATTCCCGACCTCGCCCAGGAAGGTCTCCGCGGTCACGTTGATGCCGAGGTCCACAACCTTCCAGCCGTTGCCCTCCATGACCATGGCCACGATACGCTTGCCGATGTCGTGGAGGTCGCCGGCCACGGTGCCCACCACGAAGGTGCCCCGGTGCCGGGCCTCGCCCGATTCGAAGTAGGGCCGCAGGTGTTCCATGGCCGCGGTCATGGCCTTGGCCGAAATGAGCAGCTCCGGAATAAAGGCCGTGCCCGCACTGAATTTCTCCCCCACCGCGTGCATGCCGGGAATCAGTCCCTCGGCCAGGACCCGGTCGGCGGCCACGCCCGAGGACAGGGCCCGCGCGGCCAGCTCCGACGCCCCCTCCTCTCCCTGCATGTCCGGAGGGTAGGGCGAATCCGCATCGGCCTTGCCCCGCTCGACGCAGAGGGCGATTTGATTCAAGAGGCTCTGCATGGTCAAAGTTCATCCTGAGGTTCGTGCAGCGGTGGTGGTCTCCATGAACGTCCTGAGCGGCGATCATACCTCGCCCTGCGACCGGCAATCAAGAGTAAATGGCCGGTCACGATTCGTAGCGGTCGCCTTGGTGTCTATCGGCAGCACAGGCAAGGCGCGACGACTGCCGCGTATTCGTGAATACGCAAGGGAGGAGCAACGTAGCAGGCGTCGTCGAGAGGCTCCGAGGCGACCGCTACGAATAGTGACCGGCCATTTTGAAGGCGGTTTCCCATGCCGCGGCTGGATCGAGGCGACGTCTCGATCTATGCTTCCATTCCCATGAGCAACCAGACACCGATCCTCCACGTCATCGGAGGCGGCCTCGCCGGCACCGAGGCGACATGGCAGATCGCCCGGGCCGGCGTAGGCGTGGTGCTCCACGAGATGCGACCCGAGACCATGACGCCGGCCCACCACACGGGCGGCCTCGCCGAGCTGGTATGCAGCAACTCCTTCGGCGCCCGGGCCGTGGACCGCGCCGCGGGGCTGCTCCACGAGGAGCTCCGGCGCCTCGGCTCCCTGGTTCTCGAGAAAGCCGACACGCACCATGTCCCCGCCGGCGGCGCCCTGGCCGTGGACCGCGTCGCCTTCAGCGAGGCCCTGACCCGCGCCGTGACCGAGCATCCCCTGGTGAAAATCCAGACCGAGGAGGTCCGCGCCCTTCCCGATGAGGGCCCGGCCGTCCTCGCAACCGGCCCCCTCACTCACGACGCCCTGGCCGGAAGCCTCCGGGATTTCACGGGCCTGGAGGCCCTGAGCTTCTTCGACGCCGCGAGCCCCATCGTGACGGGGGAAAGCCTGGACCGGGAGGTGGTGTTCAAGGCCTCGCGCTACGACCGGGGCGAGGCCGCGTACCTGAACTGCCCCATGACCCGGGAACAATACCTCCAGCTCAGGGAAGCGATCTGCCATGCCGACCAGGCCGAGGTGAAGGCCTTTGACCGGGAATCGGCCCGATTTTTCGAAGGGTGCCTTCCCGTCGAGGAGATGGCGCGGCGCGGGGAGGACACCTTGCGTTTCGGCCCCCTCAAACCCGTGGGCCTCACCTGGCCGGGAAGAGAAGACTCGAAGGGCCGACCGCTCCGGCCCCATGCCGTGGTGCAGCTCCGACCCGAGGACCGGGCCGGGAAGCTCTGGAACCTGGTGGGCTTCCAGACCAACCTCAGGTGGGGCGAACAGGAGCGGGTGTTCCGCCTGATCCCGGGCCTGGAGCAGGCCGAGTTCGTGCGCATGGGCGTGATGCACCGGAACACGTTCCTGAACGCCCCCGAGCTCCTGGATCCGACCCTGCAGTTCCGCAAGCGTCCCACGCTTCTGGCCGCGGGTCAAATCGCTGGTACCGAGGGCTACACCGCGGCCGTGGCCGGCGGCTGGCTCGCCGGCTCGAATGCCGCCCGCCTGGCCCGGGGCCTCGAGCCCCTCACCCCGCCCCACACCACCCTGCTGGGGGCACTGGTGCACTTCATCTCGTCGGCCTCACCCAAGCACTTTCAGCCCATGCCGCCCAACTTCGGCATCCTGCCCGAGCTGGAGAGGCGCATCCGGCCAAAGAGGGCGCGCTACGCGGCCTATGCGGACCGGGCCCTCACGGACCTCGATGCCTGGATCGGGGCCCACGGGATCGGAGCGTGAGAGAACCATGGACCTGGTGAAGATCTCCCGAACGCTCAGAGGCGCCGTGAAGCCCCTCGCCTTTTCCGGGGATGTCACCCACGTCTACAATCCCCTGGTCTACGCCTGGAAATCCCACGCCCGCTACCTGGAGCGCTACGGCCGGGGCCGGAAGGAAGTTCTTCTCGTCGGCATGAATCCCGGCCCCTTCGGCATGGCCCAGACCGGCGTGCCCTTCGGGGAGGTGTCCATGGTACGCGACTGGCTGGGCATCTGCGAGGCCGTCAATAAGCCGGACCCCGAGCACCCGAAGCGCCCGGTGGAGGGTTTCGACTGCTCGCGGAGCGAGGTGAGCGGCAAGCGCCTCTGGGGCTGGGCCCGGGACCGGTTCACCACGCCGGAGACGTTCTTCGCCCGATTCTACGTCCATAACTACTGCCCGCTCACCTTCATGGCCGACACCGGCCGGAACATCACCCCCGACAAGATCAAGGCCGCAGAGCGAGAGCCGCTCTTCAGGGTCTGCGACCTGGCCCTGGGCCGGGTGGTGGAGGCACTGAGCCCCGGCCTGGTCGTGGGCGTCGGCGCCTTTGCTGAGGGCCGCGCCCGGAAAGCGCTGGCGGGGCTGGACTTGCGCATCGGGCGCCTCCTCCACCCGAGTCCGGCGAGCCCGGCGGCCAACCGGGGCTGGGCGGACGCCGCGGACCGGATGCTGAAGGCGCTGGGGGTGCGGGTGCCGTAACCGGTGGTGCCGAACCCTCAGACCTGCTTCTTCCTCTGAAGATGCCCGGTTGGACAGATGCACAATTACAAAAAAGACATATGAGTTATTGACCTGGATCAAGGCAATCCCGTTGAATTGCCCCTACAAGTCAGCAGTCCGGCCCGGCGGTTCCTACCAGGGAACCGGTTCTGAAAGCGAGAGGTCCCATGTCAGGCACATCGCAATCCGGTCACGAGACGCTCCGAACCATCCTGGTTTCGATCACGTTTCTCGCGCTGGCGTGCGTGCTACTCGCACTTCCTCTGGGATTCTCCGGTCCACTACCGCAGCCGGGGGACCTTCCGGCCTGGGTCACAGACACGACACCGGTGCGAAAGCCCGCTCTCGAGCCGGTCATCGAGCTGATCGGGTACTCGTATCATTGCAGCGACTGCCACAAGCTGTTCCCCTCTCCCCCTGAAACCTCCCGGAAGCTGACGCAGCACACTCACGTCGTGCTGAACCACGGGATCAACACCCGTTGCTTCAACTGCCACCACATTCACGACCGCGATTCATTTTCGGATGACCTCGGCAATTCGATTCCGTACGACCAGCCGCAGGTGTTGTGCGCCAAATGCCACGGCCTGGTATACCGCGACTGGCAGCACGGCGTACACGGGCGGTCAAACGGATACTGGGAAACGGGGCGAGGCCCGATGGCCCGGCTGAAGTGCATTGAATGCCACGATCCCCATCAACCGGCGTTTGCCCCCATGATGCCGGGGCCGGGGCCGAACACGCTGCGCATGGGTACGCCGCCGGCCGGGGCTCACGAGGTCGATCCCAATCCACTTCAACTCCGAGGTAAGGCCGGCGGAACGCGGGGCTCGGATGACGGTACACCGCAGGAGGCACATCGATGAACGCGGCGGAGCAGGACAGAAACGCCGAAATCACCCGCCGTGGATTTCTGCGCAAGGGGGCTGCGGGCATTGCGGGCGCAGCCGCGTTCGCAGCGGCGCTCTCCCCCCTGCGTGATCTGGACCTGGATGACCTGCCCTCGGTCGAGGAATTTCTACAGGCCCATTACAAGGAGATGACCGAGGCGGACAAGCGCATTGTCCTCGAACGAATTGCCGCCCGGGTGGAAAAGAGATACCACGTCAAGGCCGACATCACGGATCCACCCCCCCTGGACGGCGTCGAGTTCGTCTACGGCTTGAACCTGAGCCGGTGTATCGGATGCCGCAAGTGCGTGCACGCGTGTGTCAAGGAAAACAACCAGTCTCGCTCACCGGAGATCCAGTACATCCGCGTGCTGCAGATGGAAAAAGGCGGCATCAACGTTGAGACGGCGGATCATCACTACAAGCCGGAGACGGTACCCGACCCGACGAAATACTACATGCCGGTGCAGTGCCACCAGTGCAAGAACCCGCCCTGCGTGAAGGTGTGCCCGGTCAAGGCCACGTGGCAGGAGCCGGACGGCATCGTGGTGATCGACTACGACTGGTGCATCGGCTGCAGGTACTGCGAGGCGGCCTGTCCCTACTGGGCAAGACGCTTCAACTTCGCCGAGCCGAAGATACCCAAAGACGAGTTGAATCCAAACATGGCCTACCTGTCGAACAGGCCCCGATCCAGGGGCGTCATGGAGAAGTGCACCTACTGCCTTCACCGCACGCGCAAGGGGCTCCTCCCGGCCTGCCTCGAGGTCTGCCCGACCGGATCGCGCAAGTTCGGCAACGTCCTCGATCCCGAGAGCGAGGTGGCCTACATCCTGAAGCACAAGCGGGTATTCGTGTTGAAGGAAGAAGTCGGAACCCTGCCCCGTTTCTTCTATTACTTCGATGAGCGCGGGAGCCGGTATCACGAGCCGATCTCCCCCGGAGACTCCGGGAGTGCCGGAGGTGACGCATGAAGCGGTACCTCAACTTTCTCTGGCAGTGCGTGCGGGTCAGCTTCGACGGCGACTGGCGGTATCACCTGTGGATGACGATCCTCACCATCGTCTCGCTGCTCGGACTCTATGCCTACTGCAATCAGCTCGTCAACGGACTCGTCACCACGGGCATGACGGACCATGTTTCGTGGGGCCTCTACATCGCGAACTTCACCTACCTGGTCGGCATGGCGGCCGCGGCTGCCATGCTGGTCATACCGGTATACGTCTACCGGAACCTCCACCTGCACGACGTTGTCATATTCGGCGAACTCCTCGCCGTGGCCGTCATCGTGATGTGCCTGATGTTCGTCATGGTCGACCTCGGCAGGCCGGATCGTTTCATGCACGTACTCTGGGGATTCAACTTCCCGATGTCGATGTTGACGTGGGACGTGATTGCGCTGAACGGCTACCTGCTGTTGAATCTGCATATTTGCGGGTATCTGCTCTACACGGCCTACTGCAAACGTAAGCCGTCGAAGCTGTTCTATCTTCCGTTCGTGTTCATCGCAATCGTCTGGGCGATCAGCATCCATACGGTAACCGCGTTCCTCTACGTCGGACTGGGCGGCAAGCCGTTCTGGAACTCCGCGATCATCGCCCCACGTTTCCTCGCGAGCGCGTTCGCGGCGGGTCCGGCGTTCATCATTCTCACCCTGCAGATCGTCCGACGTTTCACCTCGCACAAGGTCAGCGACGACGCGCTGCTCGTGCTGCGCCGGATCGTACAGGTGGCGATGATCATCAACATCTTCCTGCTGCTGTGCGAGGTGTTCACCGAGTTCTACACCGACTCGGCCCACGTCGCCTCGTCCCGGTATCTCTTCATTGGACTGCATGGACACACGGGGCTCGTGCCGTGGATCTGGTCGGCGATTCTGATGAGTGCGGTAGCCACCGTACTGCTGATGCTGCCTGCTTCGCGAGGGCTCAAGGTGCTGAACCTGGCGTGCGTGCTGGCCATCGTGGGCATCTGGATCGAGAAAGGCATGGGCCTCATCGTGCCGGCGTTCGTTCCCACGTCACTGGGCGAAATCGTCGAATACACGCCCACGCTGGCCGAGGTCACAGTGTGCGCGGGCATCTGGGCGTTCGGCCTGCTGCTCTACACGATCTTCGTGCGAATTTCCGTTCCGGTGCTGTCCGGCAAACTGACTTACGAAAATACCCATGGGTAATACACTGACGCGAAAACCTCGATCCGAGGAAGGAGCCAAACCATCATGAAAACCGGGGCGATTGTCACCCTCGTGTGCCTGGCCGTCGTGATTGTCTTTGTCGGGTACACTCCGGCGCAAACCTGGGGCCTGACCGAGTTTTCGAAGGAATCCAAGGAATGCGTGGAGTGCCACAAGAAAGAAGATCCTTCGGTCTACAAGCAATGGGGCAGCAGCAAGCACTACCGCGCCAAGATCGGTTGCTACGAGTGTCATTCGGCGAAGGAAGGCGAGTCCGATGCCTACAAGCACTACGGCCAGTGGATCGCGACGATCGTCTCCCCCAAGGACTGTGCTCGATGCCACGCCAAGGAGGCCAAGGAATTCGCGGATTCACACCATTCCAAGGCCGCCCGCATCCTCGGCTCCCTGGACAACGTCCTCGCCGAGGTCGTCGAGGGCAACCGCGGCTTGATCACGCCGGCGCATCAACGGGGCAACAGCGCCGCAGCCGTCAACGGCTGCTGGCAGTGCCACGGCAGCCAGATCAAGGTGTTGCCGGGCGGTAAGCTCGACGCGGCGACCTGGCCCAACACGGGCATCGGGCGCCTCAATCCCGACGGGACGGAAGGTTCCTGCAGCGCGTGCCATTCACGACACATGTTCTCCGCGGAGCAGGCAAGGAACCCGGACAACTGCGGCAAATGCCACATGGGTCCCGACCACCCGCAAAAGGAGATCTACTACGAGTCCAAGCACGGCATCGCGTTCGTCGCCAACAAGCACAAGATGAACCTCGACTCCGCGAAGTGGGTCGTCGGAGAGGACTACTACCAGGCGCCGACCTGTGCCACCTGCCACATGAGTGCCACGCCCACGCGCTACAGATTCGACGGTAGCCTGGCGCGCAAGGGCCTGCCTGTCACCCACGACGTGGGCATGCGGATCAGCTGGAACAACCGGCCAGAGATCTCTGTCCGTCCGGAAATCAGCGACAAGAAGCTCGGCCTCCCCGGCGCCGACGTCGACTGGCGGACTCGCCGGACGAACATGAAAAACGTCTGCCTCAACTGTCATCAGGAGCAGTGGGTCGGCAACTTCTACACGCAGTACGACGGCCTGGTGGCCCTCTATAACGAGAAGTTCGGAAAGCCCAGCCTCGCCCTCTACAACCTCGCCAAACCGCTGCGCGACGTTCAGATGAACTTCGCGAATCCGGTCGACTGGTCGTACTGGGAACTGTGGCACCACGAAGGCCGCCGCGCCCGTCACGGGGCATCGATGATGGGGCCGGACTACACGCACTGGCACGGCACCTACGACGTGGCGAAGACCTTCTACACCCACTTCGTGAAGGACCTGCGCAAGCTGCTCGCCCACAACCTGAAATCAGAGGATCCCGCCAAGAAGGCGGCGGTGAAGAAACTACAGGAGAAACTCGACCAGGTCCTGAACTCCCCCAACCACAGGTGGTTCCTCGGCAAGATGGATCCGGAAGAAGCCGCCCGCCGCAAGAAGGCGGCCGAGGAGTTCAAGGCCCGCTACAAGAAATAAGCCGAACTCTGACATACCAGCCCCGCCTCGCCTCGAGGCGGGGTGTTTTCATGGCGTGGCCCTGCCGGAGTCGCCCGGGAGCTTCCGAAGCACTTTCAAATCCTCGATATCCTTCGGGCGCCCCGCCGCCTCCTTCATCACAATGAGGTCCTCGAGGCAGGCAAACGAGGCGGGGGTTTCGCCGATCTGGTCCTGCACGCGATTCGCCCAGACCTCGGGAAACCGGATCCCGGCCACGAATGGATGGATGTCCACTTCCAGGATGTACTGCCGGATCAGGAGCTTCTTCGAAACCAGATCATCGACAGAGACGTCAGAGACATCAAAGCCGATTTCATCGAGGGCGGTGAGTGTCCGTGTGGCGTTTTCCGACGTTGCCTCGATGAAGATGTCGATATCCAGAGTCGCCCGGGCATACCCGTGCACAGGAAACGCTGTCGCTCCGATGACGACATAGCGAACCTCATGTGCGTTTAACGATTTCAACAGGCTTTCGGTGTCCATGTCTCAACAGGGCTTCGGCGATTTCACGCGACTTGCGAAACATCAGCTCGAACCGTTGCTGTACGGTCAGAGATCGCAGCCAGGTCAGCTCGAACTCCAGCTCCCTTTCAGCATCGTCGTTACTCAGCTTCAGTATTCTTGTATCCGCCATCCTGAACTCGTTCCTGAAGTGAACCAGGCATACACGACTCGGAGAACGACCTGGTTTCAAGATATGAGCTCATCCTATCATATATGGCAAGAAACAGTGCATTTCTTTCATATCAGGCCGGACCTCAGGAAACCGGATGCCGGTCCCACCTGCCCCCCATTGACCAGGTCCTTACACTCCGATACCATCTGATGCGCTAGACGAGCAGCTGTCCGCCGGATAGCATTCCAAGAAGTCCTGTGCTTTCAGGTCCGCCCTCTGATGAAAATGACCACACGTTCAATCCTCCTCCTGCTGGCCCTGGCCGCCGCTCTACCGGCGCAGGTGTTTCCGGAGACGGCACTGAAGCCGTTCATTTCCCGACATGTCAAAAAAGGCTGGCGACCGCCGATCCCCGAGGGGAAGACGCTTCTCGGCCTGGACGCGGCCTCGGTCCTCGAGGCCATTCGCGGCCGGTGCACCTACGTGGAGACGGAATACGTCCGCCTGGTGTGCACGGTATCCGGCATGAAGGCTCCGGGGGGCGGAATGTACCCGCGGGTTCGCGAGAGCCTGGACATGCTCTCGGCCGTCTACCCGAAGTTCAAGGTCAAGTCTCCGATTCTCAGCCGGACACAGTTCGCCCACTTCATCGCCTTTCACCTGGAGCGGGTCATGGCGGAGTCGTGGCGCATGTTCGGCACGACCAAGCAGACCTACCTCGACTACCTCAAGAGCCACAAGACCGGTCCCTACATGCGACAGAACGGGAAGTTCGAGGCCTACCTCTTCGCCTCGGACAGCAAGTGCCAGAAGTTTGCCGACCAGTTCACGGGCCGGACCTCCATGCTCGGCCAGCGCTACCGGAGCCCCGCCACGGACACCCTCTCATTCCTCGTGTCGCCGCCGTCGGGCGGTGCCAAGTCCATCAACCGGTGGGTCAACCTCACGGTGAACCAGATGGCCCACAACCTCCTCATGTCCGAGGTCCGGAACAGCTACCGGATCCCCATGTGGCTCGATATCGGATTTGCCCACTGGATGGAACAGCGCGAAGGGTTCGAGATCAACACCTACACCTTCGGTGAGGCGGGCAAGAAGACCATGTTCGTGAACGGCGACTGGCGCCCGGAGCTCCGGTCGATGGCCGCCACGGACAAGGTGCTCGAGTTCGATACCTTCTACTACGAGCAGTCCATCGACAACTACAACGGGGACATGCGAGGCATCTCCTTCGGCATCGTCGACTACATGATCCGGAAGCACATCGACGGTTTTCGAGCCTTCTGCCGGATCCTGCGCGAAAAGGAGAACGCCGAGGTGCGCAGTGTCTTCCAGGAGGCATTCAAGATTCCGCCGTCGACGTTCTTCGAGCTGTGGAAGGACTGGGCCAAGGAAAATTACACCCCCCAGGGGATGAAGGAACTGCCGCGCGATCCGTTCAAGATCTTCAAGATCGACAAGAGCAAATAGTCCCTGCCGGCTCGCCCCATAGCGACTACAGTTCCGAGAAATCTTCGAGAAGACCGAACAACATCTGGGGAAACCATGCCCGAAAACTTACCCGACTGGGAACGCCCCATCTTCGAGGCCGAGGGAGGAACGCCGTTTTTACTGTTCGTGGTGTACGGCTCGTTCCCGGAGGAAATCGCCCTGTCCCGGACAGAATACCGCTCCGAGGGGATTCCCCCCGGCCTCGACCTGAGAAGGTTCAGCAGAGAGAAAAATCCGGACGTTCTGAACGGCTTCCTGGAGGGATTCCTCTGGGAGGAGGTCGAGAAGGAGAAGCCCGCCTGGGCCGGAGAGATCCGGGAAGCGAAGGAGTGCCTCATCCTGAGGGGCGAGCCCGAGGAGGCCGGGACCCTGAACTACCTCAGGGACTCGGTGGGCCTCGTCACCTATTTCCTGGACCACGGCGGAATCGCCGTGTGGGATCCCCTGATGATCCGGTGGTGGGAGTCGAATACGTGGAAGGAAGAGGTCTTCCAATCCGGAGAACCGGATCCGGCCCGGCACGTGGTGATCCTCATCTCGGATGAAAAGCCGCAGCAAACCTGGTTCCACACCCGGGGCATGCGGAAGTTCGGAAGACCCGACATCAGTCTCCGCAACGTCCCCGGGCAATTTCACGAGGCGGCGCTGGATCTCTGCAACCGGTTCATCAACATGCAGGCCTTCGGCGGCATCGTGACCGAGGGCCGCGCCGTGGAGATCCCCGGCCTCCCGCCCGGCATGACCTGCCACCACCGGGGGAGCCTCGAGAACCCGGACTTCAACAACGTGAATATCGAGATCACGTTTCCGGAGGCGTGAGGGTCTGAACGGAGGTGACCGGATGCGCTGGAAACTGCAGGACCTCGGTCTCGTCCTGGCCACGGAGTTTCTCGGGGCCGAAGACCTCCACTTCGGCTGGTTCGATCCCGGCGAGGAAGCCACACCCGAGACCCTCATCCACGCCCAGAAGCGCTACACGGACCGGCTCCTGGCGGAACTCCCCGATGACGCGCATCGCGTGCTGGACGCGGGCTGCGGTACCGGCACCATTGCGGAGCGGCTGCGCGCCCAGGGACGCGAGGTGGAGGGACTCGCCCCGAATCCCGACCTCATCATGCGAGCCCGCGAACGCCTCGGCGCCGGGGTGCCCCTCCACGAGTCGCCGTTCGAGACCTTCCAGACCGACCGCCCTTTCGATGCGGTGCTGATGGCGGAATCCTGCCAGTTCATCAAGCGCGTGCGGGGCCTCCAGGCGGCCGCGCGCGTGGTGAGGCCCGGGGGCGTCCTTCTCATCGCCGACGTGTTCCGGATGAAGCCTCTGGACCGGCCCTACCTCTCCCGCGGCGGACACCGCCACGGGATTTTCCTCCACACGGCCGCCTCCCACGGCTTCGAGGCGGAGCTCGACCAAGACATCACCGAGGCGGTGCTGCCCACACTGGCGCTGTACCACGAGTTCCTCTCCAAGAGGATCGTGCCCTCCGCCGAGGCCGTCTGCCGGTCCTTCGGCTCCGCTTACCCCGTGGTGAACCGGATGATCCGGTTCTTCGCGGGCAAGCGCTTAGAGCTCCTGCGGCAGCGATACCTGCACCAGGACCCGGACACCTTCCGAAAGTACCGCACGTATCGCCTGATGCGACTGCGGTTCCGGCCCGGGTGCGGCCGCCCTGGTGGAGATCCCGGTGGTAGTTGATGTCAGAGCGGCGTCTGCAGTTGCAGACCCCGCCGATATCGAGGCGGTCTCCGACGCGCTCAAGCGCCTGGGCTTCCACTGACAAGAAAATCCCTGATCGCCCGCTCCAGGGCTGCCTCTTGTCCTCCGTAGAAGTGATCCCCCCCCGGAAGCACGACCACCTGCACACGGTCCGTTGATCCGGGTTGCCCGGCGAGCCACTGCCGCAGGGAGGCCTCGCTGCAGTATTCATCCCGGCTTCCCAGGGTGATGAGGCACGGCACCTCCGGCAGTGTAAGCGCCTCGAAGGGCATGAAGTCGACGGGCGGAGAAAACAGGAACATCGAGGCCGGCGCTACGCCCTTCCGGAGGGAGGCCAGGGCGACCCAGGCGCCGTAGGAATACGCGGCCACGTGGAGGCCGTGAGCCGCCACATCCTGCGGAGCCAGGTAGTCGAGCAGCGCCGACACATCGTCCACGTCCGCCTTGGTCCCCGGGGCGCCCCCGCTCCGGCCCACGCCCCTGAAGTTGAACCGCAGGGTGCTGAATCCGGCCCGGGCGAGACCGCGGCGCGCCGCGAGCACCACGTTGTTGTCCATGGAGCCTCCGAACCGGGGGTGCGGGTGGCAGAGTACCGCCATCTTGCCGTGGCTCCCGGTTGCCAGGCGTGCCTCCAGCTCGATACTCCCCACGGGGATCCTCATCTCGGCCTCGGGCATAGTCTGTTCTCCTCGATGGAGCTAGGGTAAGAAGTCCGGATGGCCCTGGCAAGTCCGGCGGTAGACTGATGTTTATTTGATCCGAGAGCCATCTTGATTTCCATGGCCCCAGCGCACTACCATTCCCCCGGGAGATCATGAACCGGGACACTGGATCGAGGAAAGACCATGCGATGTATCTGGCTCGTTGCCGTGGCGGGGCTCTGGCTGCTGCCCGGGTGCTTTCTTTCGCGTACCAAGGTCGAGAGGCCCATTGATGCCGAGCAAGTGGCCCGGATCGAGGTCGGCAAGACGACCCAGAGGGAAGTCGTCCGGATTCTCGGAGCCCCCACGGATATCATCTTCAGCAACCGCGAGCACAACCCACTCCGGGTGTTCGCATACGAGTATACCCCTTA
Source organism: uncultured Planctomycetota bacterium (assembly GCA_964485695.1). GTDB lineage: Bacteria > Planctomycetota > JAFGQW01 > JAFGQW01 > JAFGQW01 > CAZAKZ01. The sequence goes on from CAZAKZ010000028.1 coordinate 46,271, forward strand.
GTTGCATAAAAACACATTGGATTTCATGAAGGGGCGGAACGAAA
>CAZAKZ010000029.1:0-46076 GCA_964485695.1 uncultured Planctomycetota bacterium
CCATTCCTGAAGCCCTCATAGAAAATTGGAGAGCGGATTTCGCAAAAGCGAAGTTGCCTATTTCCTGAGAACGACACGGCACTGGACCTCGGTTTCATCCACAATCATGACCTGAGTCTTCCGTACTCGAAATCCCTGGGCCGTGACCCTCACAGTGGCCGTTCCGGGGCAAAGAGGATTGGCCAACTTGAACTCCCCGGTCATTCCGGTCCGATTTGCAGGACCCCCGGCAGCACCATCCCCCATTTCACCGTGCACTTCTCCCTCGTTACCATCTCCTCCTGCGGCAATCCCTGCTGATCCGGGATCCATGGTGCCACCCGGCCCGTGCTCGATTGCACCCCACTGGTTCCCGGAACTGTCTGTGATCATCACCTGGGCACCCGGGACGGGCTGACCTCGCTTATCGGTGACCTTGATCCGCACGAATCCACCCTTGTTAAGGATCAAATCGACCGGGTAGGCCTGGTCTCCAATCATCCGGACCTGACGGCCCGATGTCTGACAGTACCCACCGGCCATGGGTTTCACCTGATAGAGACCGCTGGCCAGGCCCTTGATCTTGTACGTTCCGTCCTTGCGGATACGCTCCGTGCGGGATTGAGCCTTGAAATCGGGTTTGCCGTGAATATCCAGGGGTTGGGCCACGACATGGACGTCCTTGACGATCCCCCCCGCGGCATCCGTCACCTTGCCAAACACCATGCAACCGGCACTGAGAATGAAGTTAATGCCGGCGGTCTCGTTCCCCGTGGAGATGACCACGCCATCCCTGGCTGCGGGTGCATATTCCTTGGAACGGATTGCCACCTTGTAGGTGCCCGGGTCTATATCCCTACAGAGATACTCGCCATCCTTGGCGTTAATGTTGAAATCCCGGTACCACTGGTAAGTCCCGTCGAGCTTGCGTTTCTGGAGGTTCACGTGAAACTGAGAGACTGGCCACCCGTTCACAGCACTGGTAACCAGACCTGACATTCTCCCGTTGGCCTGCATGATGATGTCGGCCTTGGGCTCTCCGGCTTCCACCCCCTCCTTGACCTGCTGGGAATACCCTGAAATCCTGGCCGTGATGGAATAGAGGCCACGCTTCAGGTTCTTGACATTGTAATACCCCTCCTGGTTGGTTAATGCGTTGCTGAAGCAATTGACCGGGTGCGGACTTGCGGCATGGATCCTCACGTTCCCGATGCCGGTTCCTGCGGTATCGGTGACCCGGCCTTTGATGCTGAAACCTGGCTCCAGCACGAAGATCTTCCCATCGAGCCCGCCCGTGGCCGGGATCTCCATCATCTCCGTCTTGGTGATATAATTTTCCGCGGATGCCTCGACACGGATCTTACCGGCCGTCAGGCGATTCATGTGGAAATGCCCGTCCTCATCCGTGGTGGCAGTGGGCGTGATCATGAGCGAATTGCCGAAAAAGACGTTGATGTTGGACCGGGCTGCAAAAGAAGTCACCTTGACGGTGGCTCCTGGAATTCCCTCCCCCCCCATATTTTGAACTCGCCCTTTGAAGTAGAGTCCCGGCTGGAGCTGAATGGTAACGCCCTCGAGGGTTTCGTTCGGCTTGGGTTTGACCACAACCGATTCACCCCTGCGATAGTCGGGATGGTCGGCGACCAGCTTGCAGTCGAACGACGGATTGGAGTTGATCTCCGTGAGGTGGAAGAAGCCCTCCTGGTCAGACACGGCGTCCACCCTGTTTGGATCGGGGACATAGTAGACGAACATGTTCTTCAGGCCGATATAGATCTTGGCATCTGGAATCGGAGTGCCGTTCAAATCCGTCACCCGCCCCTTGACGCCCCCCAGGGGAAAGAGCTCGTAATCGTACCGGACCGATTCCTTTCGCTCGATCTTGGTCGGCTTCGAGAATTCGGAGTACCCGGGCGCCTTGACGAAAAATACGGCGAAATTGGCCGGCAATCCCTTGATCCTGTAGTTTCCATCGCCATCCGTCTGAGTCAATTTCTTGCGTTCCAGATTCCCAGGGATCCCGAGGGAAATGGTGGCACCTTCTATCGGGTCCTTGGTAATGCCGTCCACGACTTTGCCCAGAACCGGTACGCCTGCCTTGAGCGCGATCTCGAAGGAGACACCGCCTGACGCCAAATTTTTTGCGCTGTTGGGCTCATATCCGGCGGCCTGGGCCCTCACTTCCAGCACCCCTGAAGCCGGTGCGATGGGGAACTGGAATGTTCCGTCCTTACCGGATTGGACGACTTCCCTCCAGGTCTTCCCCTGCGCCAGTAATTCTGCTTTGGGGATCGGCCTCCCTTTCATATCCACCACACGACCTTCCAGGGGCCTGCCCGATTCGAGGTGTATGTCGAACCGCTTCCCTTGCATGAGGTTCAAGTAGAATCTGGAGACTTTTCCCGGATAGAACACGTAGAGGTGGTACTTGTAGTTTTTTCTCACCTTCTGAGAAGGACAGATGAACTGTCCCTTTGAGTCGGTCTTGATGCGCGCAATCGTCTTGTAACCGAACATGGCTGCACGGTCCTGGAACAGGATCACCGTCGCCCCCGGGACCGGTTTGGAGTCGCTGGAGACCACCCCGTAAAACGTCGGGCTGGCCGTAGAAAGCTGATAATCGTCCAGGGGCCCGAAACTCCTGGCAGGAGGTGGGGCCGCCACACTTTTCGGGACCCGCTTCTCTCCCCTCACCACCGGTATTTCCTTCGGTGTCCCTGGTTGGAACGATCCGGTCTTCTTCGTGGTCTCGTCCACCTTGGCGGGCACGGTGCTTTCCTGGGCCGTTCGCTTCTCCCCCTGTTGATCCGGAACAACCGATCCGGGCTGATCCTCCACCATGGTCCCGACCAGAAAGGCGAGAAGAACGCCGAGGACCAGAAAAACGCCCAGGATTCCAAACCAGATGGCTACGCGCTGAGACGCCATGGTTCACCTCAATTCATTCACTTTTCCCGGACTCCGGTTGCTTTTCTGAGGCAACGTGCGCACCCGGGTGAGACTCGTTCTGATGCTGAGGTATGATTTCCGGTACGCCTGACCGGTCATTCCTCTGGTTTTCCAGTAGATATCCCCGAAGCAAGATAAGAATAATACTCGAATCCGGTTCTCGGAGGATGGGTTCGTGAGGGAACCTGAAGTAGACACTGGACTTTCGAATCCCTCCGACAGAACCTTGTTTCTGCAACCATCTATTACATAGACGATTATCGTATGTTCTCTTCCTTTTTACGGACAACTATGTCTATTTTTGGTAGATTTCTGATCCACTTTCCTCCGAGCTTTCATGATTGATCCGTTTGACGTCTTCAAGACCAGAAAACTTCGTTTTTTCGAGGGATTACTCTCTTTCTATCGCGGCACCGGAGACTTGACATCGGCCCTTGCTTACCTCGAGAACCGCCTCGGTTCAACACCCGAGGGCATGGCTGCGGGCCAAATCGGCCGCGCCCTGGAGGGGGGACAATCGCTGTCCGAGGCATTCTCGCAGGCCATGACCTCGCTCTCGCCTGTCGAAGGCGGTCTTCTCGAGGTGGGAGAACTCTCAGGCAACCTGGAACAGTCTCTATCTACGGTAGTTGAAGAAATCCACCGGGAGCGACGCTGGAAGCAGGATCTCGCGGCCCGCCTGGCGTATCCCGTTCTTGTCCTTCACCTTGCAGGTATTGTCTTCACCTATATACAGAGTGTATTCAGCGGCTGGACCTGGATCTGGCCATTGGGATATTTTGGCCTCTGTTACGGCATCACCCTGGGTCTCTGGGTTTTCTTCAGAAAATCACGCACGGATCCGGGGATCCAGGGCCTTTTATTACGCCTTCCCTTGCTCGGTCCCCTTTCACGACACCGACTCTGCAGCCGATTCTCCTCCTCCCTCTGCATGTTGTACGGAGCGGGCATCCCCATTGCCCGAGCTCTGGAAATCGTCGCGGACACCCTGGGTCCGGCTAAGGAGGGCATCCTCCAGGCTGCAGCCGCTGCTCGACAGGGCGAACCTCTCTCCCTCCATATCCCCTCCATACTTTCGGATCCGCTGCTCAACGACGCCATCATCCTGGGAGAGAAATCCGGAAACCTGTCCGAGGAGCTGGCGAGGGCCCGGATTTTCTACGAGGATCAGGCGGATCGATCTCTCCGCCTGGTTACCCGCACCGCAGGAGGGGCCCTGTTCGCGGTGGCGGCTGCCACCGTGCTCTACCTGGCCATCACGGTCTGGTCCCACTATCTGTCCCTGGCATCGTTCTAGATACCAGGTGGGATTTCAGACCCTCTCCCGGATGTACCTGTGGATGTTGCTCTCCACACTGGGCTCGCCCCATCCCGTCCAGAAAAACTCCACGGATAGCTCCGGATGTCTTTCTTCCATGGATGGAGGGTCGCACGACACGACCCGGCCCATGGCAAGGATGGAATCGGGGAGGTCGGGTAAGTCGATGCGAACGGCCAGAAAGGTTCCGGGCCGGATGCTGTTCCTCGTCCGGAACCGGATGCCGCCCCCACTGATGTTCTGAAACTGGGATTCGGGCACTCCGACGCGGATGAGGTCCTCCTGCGGATTCTCGATTTCCTTGAAATCGACCTTGCCCTGCCGGCTCAGGCGGGGGAACTGCCTATCAACCTGGGTGGTCATGCTTTCGGCCATGATCGGGCCTCCGAAAATCAGCGGCCATGCCCCCACTTCTGGGACCTTGTCCGGCCATCCAAAAGGGAGGCGATGCTCAAAATTTCCAGGATTGACTATCGGACGTTTCCCTGCAGGTCCTTGATCCCGGAGCATTTGCATTGTTGACAATGTTGACAACCTTTTGGCCTGGCTATACGTTTCAGGGTAAGCGCATCGGAATCTCCCGGCCGTATTGGAGCAATTCATGGGATTCAAGCCGGATATGCGGATCAGCCCCGCTGGGCTCTCGAGACGGTTTCTTCCCGTCCCGTCCCTCTTTCTCTGGATCATTTTCTGGATCGTCCTTTGGATCATCGTCGCCTCGGGCCCTCTTTCAGCTGACATCGTCCATCTCAAAAACGGCGGCAAGATCGAGGGACAGGTGATCAAGCAAACACCCACGGAGATCCACATCCGGACCAAGTTCGGCAGCATCATGAAATTCCCCAGGTCCCAGGTGATCCGCATCGAGAAGAAGATGAACGTCTGGGATGAATACGAGATCCTCCGGAACAAGACCAAGAACACGGATGCCGCCGGCCTGTTCAACCTCTACCATTGGTGCATGAAGCATGGGCTCAAACGGGAAGCCGTCAGGGTCCTTGAAGAGGTGCTCCAGGCCGATCCCGATCACGAGGGTGCGCACCGTCTCAAGGGCGAGGTGAAGATCCAGGGGAAGTGGTTGAATCCGGATGCGGCCCGGGCTGCAGGTTTTCACCTGCACGAGGGCAAATGGCTCACCCACGACAAGCTGATGAAGGCACGGGGATTCGTCAGGTGGGGCAGCAAGTGGATCACCAAGAGCGAATACAACCGCATGGAGGTGAAGCTGACCATGGAAAAGCTCCTCAACATGGAGCTGACCGTGGTGAACTCAGAGCACTTCGGCGTCCGGACCCGGTTTCCCAAGCATCACGCCGAACGGCTGCTGGAATACTCCGAAAGCGCGTACAAGGCCTTCATGGAAATCATCCCCTACCCCAAAAAATCCCTGAAGAACTGGAGTCGGATCCAGATCTGGCTCTTCGATAATCTGGATTCTTATCAACTCTTCTTCGACAAGTTCCTCTGGCCCAAGAAGTACGTGACCAAGGAGGAAGACTACATCTACTACCGGGAGGCGGGGAACTGCAACTTCCACTTCCCGCACCCCATCATCGTCCTGCGCCGGTCATCGGCGTTGCCGAAGTTCTCGGACCAGGCCGCCCTGACCATCCACAACATCGGCCACGTCATGCTCCACCGCATGAAGAAGTCCATCTATCCTCCGGACTGGCTCGAAGAGGGACTGGGACACCTGATGGAAGAGAAGATCTTTGGAGTATCCCGGATCTTCTGCCAGATGCCGGGCAAGTTAACCCGGAAGGAGATCTTTATTCCGGGATGGCGAAACTCCGGCAAGTGGAAACAGAAGATGAGTCTGCTCCTGATTCCAAATGCAGTCCCCCCCTGGAAGACGCTCATGAAAAAGCCCCTCGGGGGCATGAACAGCAAGGAGCTGGCCAAGGTCTATGGAGTCTTGCGCATGATCATCAAGAAAAAGCCCAAGGCGCTTCGGGCCTTTCTCGATAAGGCCACCAAGCACTCCTGGGTGCAGGTGTTTCAAGATGCGACGGGCTGGTCACCCGATGACGTAGACAAGGAACTGGCCCAGTTCATCCGGACGCACTATTAATTCAAGAGCGCACGGTGGGGAATCGTCGGAATCCGAACCCATTGGCCCCTGAACAGATCGCCGAGCCATGAACTATTTTGACTTTCAGCCCGAAGACCTGGCAAAAATGCCCAAGTACGAGATGCGAGCCTGGCGTGAGCTGGTGAATTTCATGAAGGATGTGCACAAAAAAGTTTTCACCGATCCGCCGGTTCGCCCCCAGCTCCCCAAGGAGTTCCTGGAACGATACTTCCGATTCCGCTGGCATCGGCATCCCCAGCGCTCCACCATCCACAAGCCCTGAAGCAGATCGCCCGCTCGAATTCACCGGCGTGGATCCATCGCGCATGAAAACGCGCCCTCCAGACGCAACCCATTTCTATAAAATGCGTTATATCAGTCCCCGCGGAGGATCTTCGAGCGAGATTTCCGGGGCATCCCCTTCGAAAGTCACAAGGGATTTCCATCGAGGAAATCCCTTGTTGCCGCTTACTCCAAGCGGGTTTTCCGATCAGCCCACTCGTTGTTCTTGAACCCCTAACTTATCGTGATCTTTCAGAGTATATGGATACCGTGTCGTCAAAAAATGTTCCTCTCCCATGAAGGGAACTTATAAAATATAGGTTGTCATCGTAGGTTTCAGTCCCAGAGGGGCCCAGATCCCGTCCGTTCCGTTTCCCTGCTGGGATCCTGGATTCATACGGATCCGGGCAGGTCGGTGTGGGTCCGTTGACGCGGTCGTGAATCAACGGATACAATTCCCGACAGCCTGACGCGTTGTATAACTCTGATAAATTTACAAATTATACTGGTTATTCAAGAGCCGGAAGGAATATCCCCCATGGATTTCTCCAGAGGTAGAGGAAGCATCCTCATCACGTGCATTCTCGTGCTTTTTCTGTTCAACCAGGGAGTTGCCTTGGGGGACATCATCCATCGGAAGAACGGACCTCCTCTCGAGGGCAAGATCATCTCCGAGACCGCAACCAAGGTGGTATTGAAGATGGCGCTGGGCAAGATCGAGATCAAGAAGAGTGATATCGTCCGAATCGAGCGCCAGAAAACCAAGAAGGAGGAGTTCAAGGACCGACTCAAAGCTCTCAAGTTCACCGATATTGACGGTTTGAAGGAGCTGGCCATCTGGGCCGAGGACAACGGTCTGAAGTCAGAAGCCAAAAAGGTCTACAAGCGAATCCTGCGCCTTGATCCCGACGATAAGTTCGCCAACCGGGCTCTGGGCAAGGAGTTCTACAAAGGCAAGTGGTACACCCGGAGCGAGCTGGAAAAAATCAAGAGGGAGGAGAAAAAGGCCTCCTCATCGAAAACCCGTACCGGCAAGACCGATCCAGGCCCGGAGGACCCGAAGCCCGATCGGAAAAGACGGGACAACAATAAAACCCAGGGCCGGATTTCCTCCGGAGATATCGGCGCCCTGTTCGAGCAAAAACTGGGCGAGAAGCCCGTGGTCGTCTCCTCGGAGCATTTCCGGATCATCACCGTGTTCGAGGAGGACGAGGCCAAGGCACTACTCGAACTCGCGGAAAAGATCCACGAGGATTTCACCGAGATGATCGAGGAGCGCGAGGGGCACAGGTACTGGAACATGACCGCCGACGAGTTCATCGTCTCCTCCAGAGGCATGTACGTGGACTTCGTGGACAAGATCATGTCCAGGTACGTCAACAGCAAGGCCGCCCTCGATTTCTGGAAACGGCCCGATGGCGGAGGCCTGATCAACTCCTTCCCACCCGTCGGAGCCGGAGTTCGCAAGAACAGCCCCCTGCGTAACCGTATCGCACACCACGCGGCCCACTTCCTTCTGCGAAACTACGTGGGCCCTCGCAGACAGCTGAAGCCTTGGCTCACCGAAGGTTTTGCCGAATACATTGAGTTCAAGTACGAGAAGGCGGCACGCGTCCACTGCATCACCCGGAAGCAATACGGCGGTGACACGAAACTCGCCAACAAGGCCAGCGACTCGAGCTCCTGGGCGGAACTCGTGAAGACCTCCGTCATCGACGAGACCCACACGCCCTTCGAGAAACTCAAGCACGTGATGCTCAACGAGCTCGACTTCGAGCACCTGAGCAAGTCGTGGTCGCTCATGACGTTCCTCATCGATGAGCACGAGGACAAGTTCATCGAATGGGTGCACAACATGCGCAAGATGCAGTGGGAGGAGGCCATGTTCAAGGCCTACCACTGGACCAACGCCGAACTCGACAAGGAGTGGAGTCTCTGGGTCAAGGCAACGTATTGATCCGAGGTCTTCCGCACGTGAACGAGACTACACGCCCGGGGGGCGGCACAGGCCCCCCGGGATTTTTCATCGATTCGAAACACGAATTGCCTGGGGGGGTGCCATGAAAGCCTGCCATTGCATCACTGTTTCACTCGTGCTGGTGGCCTGCCTCACACTGGCGGCCGCCGCCGATGAACTCGTGACCAAGTCCGGCCGAAAATACGTGGGAAAGATCGTCAAGGAGACCAAGACAGAAGTCCACATCAAGACCAAGTTTGGCGGGATCATGAAAGTGAAGCGATCTGAAATCGCCTCGCTTGAACGGATCAAATCCAAGGCAGACGAATACAAGGAACGTCTCGCCAAGATCGGCCCCAGAGACATGGCTGCCCACTGGGAGCTGGCGCTCTGGTGCAGGGTTGAAAACCTGGGATCCCTCTACACGAAACAGCTGAAGCGGATTATTGCCCTGGATCCGAACCACGAAAAAGCCCGGAAGGCTCTCGGGCACGTACGGTACAAGAACCGCTGGGTGACCAAGAGGGAGTTGAAGAAGCTGGAGAAAAAAGCCCTTGAGGAGGAGATGAAGGCCAAGGGCATGGTCAAGTACCGGGGCAAGTGGGTCACCCAGGAAGGCCTGGAGAGAATGAAGAAGGGCCTGGTGAAGCACGAAGGACGCTGGGTCACCAAGGAGGAGAAGAAGAAGCTGGAGAAAGGGCTCGTCCAATACAAGGGCGAATGGGTGACCCGGAAAGAGATGGAAAACCGGGAGAAGGGGCTCTATCGCGTCGGCCGAAACTGGGTGACGGAGAAAGAGGCGAACGAATTCCACTCCGATTGGGATACGGCGTGGGTGCTCAAGGGCACGGGCTACGAGATCACCTCAAACGCCCCCATCGCCTACCTTAACAAGCAGAAGGAGATCATCAGCGATACCCTGAAGGCCATGAAGAAATTCAGTCTGGACAGGAAACCGGACGGGGACATCGCGATCCATATCTACAAGACCATCGGGGAGCTCAACCAGGTTCAGGAGACGGTCCAAACCGAGGGATTCCCGAGCAACATGTACTACTCGCTCCACTCCGGATCCATCGGAGGTGCCTTCAAGTTTACCGACCCTCCCTTCGTGGCCACCTTCAAGTTCGATACAAAGTTCTATCAGCACCTTTTCCTGGGCCACGGCATCGGGGAGGGCTACCTGTGGTATCTTATCGGCCTCGACAAGGTCATCGACCTCTGGTTCCTTCTGGGGCCCGGCCACTACTTCGGATTCACCCAGACCGGGAAGGTCCAGTTCAACGTCAACCACGTCAACGAAATGGTGAGATCGAACTACCTCTCCGTGGGCATCCTCATCGCCACCCGTGAGCTCAGCGACAACACGACCTGGAACGAGCGCTTCTTCTACCAATCGGCCGCGTTGATCTACATGCTCCTGAAGGATCCGCGATACGCAGAGAAGTTCAAGGCCTGCAGGGAGGACATCTTCAAGTCGGGCGAAGCCACGAAGACCATCCGGAAGCACTTCGATATCGAGGAACTCGACCGGTCGCTCCGGGCGCTGCTCAAGTCCGCCCGGCCGATCCCCAACGAGGTGAAGGAGCCCTGATCACGACTGAACAGCCTGTGGACAATCAAACTGTCAAGGTTGTCTCCTCCCTGGAACCGGTGTATCTTCAAGCATGATGCTGGGCAGACTCCTCCTCTACCTTGCCGCCCTACTCACAGGCTTCAGCGCCACCCTCCAGGTGCAGGGCTGGATCCACATCCTGGAAACCTCCGCCGCCTCCCCCACCACGGCCGTGGTCCTCGCCCTCGCCCTCACCCTGGCCGCTCTGGCCACGGGCGCACGCGTGCTGAGCTCCAACGCGGACCAAAGCCGTAGGCCTGCGATCCGGGTCTGGGTCCTTGCCCTGAGCGCGGCCTGTGTCACGTGGATCGCTCAGATCGTCGCCCGGGAAACTGCACCGACTCTCGTGGCCGTGCACCCGATCCTCGGCCTCGTCACCCTTGGAGGCCTCCTCCTGCCCGGTATGGTCCTGGCCGGCGGCCTCGTGCCCGCCTGGGTCCGGTCAGCGCATCAAAAACCCGGTCAGGGCGAGAGGATCCTGGCAGCCCTGGCAGCCTTGGGCGGGGCTGCAGGCCTTGCGGCTTCCCCCCTCGTCCTCCTCGAGGTTCTCGGATTTCAGAACCTCCGTGCGTTCTCCGCCGGACTTCTGGCCCTGGCCGGTCTCCTCGGCGGTCTCGGAACCCGGGCCTCCGGGCCACTTCCCCACACCTCCGACGGCCCCCCCACCCCAACCACTCCCGACGGCTTGGCTCGCATGGCCGCAGCAATGGCCCGGGTGACCCTCGGATTCGGCACCGGCGCCGGATTCTTCCTCTGGATGCGATACGATGCTCTCGTAATCGGACTCGTACCCTGGAACGTCTGGGCCCTCCTTGCATCGGCCCTCCTCGTTGCCGGACTCGCCACCCTCGTGGGCATCTGGCTGCGTCATTGGCTCCCGTTCCCGGGATTAATCGCCACACTATGCCTGGCTGCGGCGGCACTTATCTCTGCCTCGTTGTGGACCGGGCACGCGGACCAGCTCCTGGCCTTCCCCCAGCCCATCTCGTCCCTCCCCCCGTTAACCGCGTTGCTCCTGCACGCGGCCACAGACATCGCCCCGGTGGCCGCTCTCATGGGCCTTGGATTCGCGCTATTTCCCTTCTCTTCCTGTCCGGACCTGCCTGCCGCCCCGCTGGCCGGCCGTACCGTTTTCTGGCTCGGTCTGGCCATGGCTCTGGGCTGGGGCGTCGCAGCCTGCGGAATCTCCGGCCTGGCCTGGCATACGGGCGTCCTCCCCTGTGCGGGTTTCGCCGTGACGAGCGCCTTGGCCCTGGCCGCAGCCCGGGGACACATCGCCCTCAGGATCCCGGTCTCCATCCTGGTTCTGGTCGGGCTCGGTCTGGGACTGCATGCCAATTGCGGTCAAATGTCTCCTCCCGAAGATTACGGTCCAATCCTCAACCCTCCCCACTCGAAACATACGGCCTCGGCCTGGATCCAATACCTGGAGGCTCCCCGCATTCGGATCCGTATCGATCGCCGTCCCCTCCTCGGTTCCAGCACCCCCGCTGCCGTCCGCGTGGAGGCCATGAAGGCCAGGCTGCCCTTGGTTCTCCATCCTGCCCCGAAGCGGATTCTCCTCCTCGGGGAATCCACGGGAGAGGTTACCGGGGCTGCCCTCCGAGTTTCTGGGATCCGGGTGAACGCAGTGTGGATGAACGACGCCCTCGAGGAGCGTTTCGGCCCGAACCTCGAAGTCCTGGGTGCCGAGAACGACTCCGAATTCCGGTCTCTTCCCTGGTCCCCCCATGCGGCCTTGCTGTCCCAGGAAGCCACCCTCGACGTCATCGTGGACCTTCTGCCCATGGGCCGGCTCAGCAAGGACATGGCCTTCCGGACCGTGACCTTCTTCCACAGGGCCCGGGACGCCCTCGGCCCCGGCGGTCTTTACTGCCTCTGGATTCCCGTCCATTGCCTCACATTGGATGAGACGAGGTGCCTCGTCGCCACGTTTCTCGAGGCCTTTCCCGCATCGACCACGGCTTGGTCCGCAGATCTCCAGGCGCCCGAGTCCGTTCTCGGTCTGGTTGGAACCCAGGACGATTCACCGCTCAATCTCGATGCAAAGTCCATGGCCGCCCGGATGAAAGCGAAGAAGTTCGGAGCCCCCAAGGATCCCGTCGACCTCATGATGCTCTACCTCGGAGGTCCTGCCCTCCTCAACCACTGCGCCGGCAATTCTCCGCTGAACCGAGACTCCAGACCTGCTCTCGCCATCAGCCTGTCTCGCCACCCTGCCGGCCTCCCACCGGAAGTGACGGACGAGACTTTCGTGAAGATGTTCCTTTCCGACAGGCCTCCGGCCTCGTTCCCCTGGCCCGCTTCGAGCGTGACCCGGGTGGCACCAACCCCCGAGGCGATCCAAAAGGCCCTGGTTACCGGCCGCCGCATCCGGGCCGCACACCGAAACAGACTCCGGGTGCGGGCTGAGACGCTTCCCGAAGCGGAAGCGCTCCGCCTCGAGCGGGAAACGGCCATGTCCGCCCTGAAATCGATCCCGGATCTTCCACTTCTCTGGATCTTCCTGGACAGTGTGGGCGAAAAGCTGATCCGGGCCGAGCAGCGAGAGGAGGCCGTGAGGCTGTTCGACCAGGCTGTGAACAGAGCTCCGGCCTGGGGCGGCGGCTACCTGGGCAAGGCCACCCTGCTCTTCGCCTCGCACAGGAATTTCGAGGGCAAGGAGGACTGGGAGGCCCTGGCCGACCTGGCCGAGAAGGCCCTGGACCGGGACAACACCCTGGCCCGGGCGTGGATCTACCTCGGTGTGGCCTACCTCGAGGGCCGCCACGATGTCCAGCGGGCCCGGGGTTGCTTCGAGAACGCCGCCAGCCTTGATCCGGACTCTCCTCTTCTCAAGAGTTATTACTGGCAGTTCATCGAACGGGATGGCCGCCTCGAGGAGGCCGCGGCCATGCTGCTGGACGCGTACGAAGCCTATCCCCGGAACGGACGCCTCCGAGACGCTCTCTACAAGCTGATGACGCCCAAGCTCAAGCTCGCCGGCAAGCCCGAAAAGGCCCTTTTTATCCTTCACAAGATCGAGGCACACTACAGGAACGAATCCGGGTACTACCTGGTACTATCCGAGGTTCTCGAGGCTCTCGATGACCTCCCCGGCGCGATCGAAGCCGCTCGCAAGTGTTGCAACCTCATCGACCCGCCGCAGCAGGGCTACTTTCTCCACTTCTACAGACTGTTGAAGAGGAGCACCCGGGACCAGGAAAAGGAAGACCTGCGCAAGTTCATGGTAAAGACATTCGGCCTCGATCCGGAGTCTCTGGAGGAGTAGCCGACCTCAAGGCAGGTTCTGTGCTCCTGTCAGCGATTCCAGCACGTTCCGGATTTGCGGTCCAGGGCGGAAACCCGGCATTCTGGTCACGAGCCTCTTGATGCTACAGGAACCTATTGGGTCAGTTCCATACTGGCCGCTCTCGAAACTGTCCGAAAACCCTGGGGAAAGGTTGGGTCCAGGGTCGCGAAGGCCGTGTAGACGATAAGGCCCGCCAGTGACTTCACGTTGGGCACGACAATAGCGCCCACGCCCACTCCCTGGGCATCCAGCACACCCATGAAATTCTGGAAGGGACCGTAGTTCCCGAAGTTCATGATGGACCACAGGAACAGGAAGTCCATCTGCAAGGGAATGGTGCGCCGGTCTGCGGGATTGAAGGGAATCCTGCCCGGTGCCAGACTCGCCATCAGGATGTAGGGCCTGTTTCCATCCTGCGGGTGCAGGACGCCCACGGGGGCCGTGAAGCCCACGGGAAATTTGCTCAACATGAGGGGTTTGGGCGGTGTGGGATCCAGGACCACTGTCCGGTCCACCCCCACGCCCACGGCACGGACCACCTCCCCCGACGGAAGGGTGGCTTGAATGTCGTAGGTGCCCTGGGGCACTCCGAAGTAGGCCACGTTGTGGTCGGTCCGGCAATACCCCTCTCCCGTGCCCCCCACGTAGCGCACCTGCAGCCGACGGGCAGGATTTCCGCCCTGGCCGGCGGGGTAGAGCTCCACCCGGGCGCCCGGCATGCTGGGTTGGCCCCGGGGACCTTTCACCTTGACAGCCAGCCAGTGCCGGGTCGTGGTGCCCAGGCCCTTGTTCTCGAAGACCAGGTTATAGGTGTTCTTGTCCACGAGGATGAGATCGCGATCGCCGTCTCGGTCCAGGTCGGCGAATCCGGCGCATCGCTGGTCTCGCCCCACGAGTTCGTATCCCAGGCCCTTGACCTCGGAGAACCGCCCCGAGCCGTTGTTCAGGTAGGTACGGTGTGCTTCCCGGGCGTTGAAGGTGACGACCACATCCAGGTCCCCGTCCAGGTCCAGGTCCTCCAGCAGGATGTTGTATGCAGCGGTGTTCTGGAAGGCGAGGATCTGGCTCTCGTCCATGAACGTTCCGTCACCGCGGTTCCGGAAGACCCCGTGCCAGAGCCCGCCGGTCTTGGCCACGATCAGGTCCATGTCGCCGTCGTTATCAATGTCCCCGAACACCCCCCCGTCGCAGTCGCTGGACGCCATGGTCACGCCCGCCTTGGATGCTATCTCGGTGAAGAAGCCGGTCCCGTCGTTCATGAACAGACGGTTCGGCCCATACCGCTTGGCCAGGAAAATGTCCAGGTCCCCGTCTCCGTCATAGTCGGCAACGGCGCATCCCTGGGTCTGGGCGTTGTTGCCGGACTGATCGTCCACGCCGCGAACACCCGCCTCTTCTCGGAATGTGCCGTCACCCTTGTTGATATAGAGTTCGTTGGCCTGGCCGGAATTACCCGCAAAGAGGTCGATATGGCCGTCTCCGTTGAAATCGCCCGCACCCACTCCGCGGGTTCCGAAGTTCGATCCCGGGTTGATTGTGGTCTTGATCCCGGCGCTCAGGTCGAGGTTGAAGTAGCCGGTCTTGTCGTTGATGTAGAGTTCGTTGGTGCCGTTGGAATCCCCTTTGAAGAGGTCCAGAAAACCATCCCCGTTCACGTCCACGAAGACGGCGGCGTGGGCCTCGCCCTCCCTGGGGGCGATCCCCCGCTTCTGCGACTCCTCAGTGAAAACCCAGTTCCCGTGATTGATGTAGAGCTCATCCGGTAGTGTGGTATTCACGAGGGACCTGAGGTTGCTGATGAAAACATCCAGGTCACCGTCATTGTCCACATCGCCGAAGGCAATGCCGTGGGCGCCGTGCTCGGGGATGCCCTGTGTGATCGTGGTCGTGACGTTCTGGAATGTGGGTTTGAGCTGGGCCCCCAGGGTACCCCCCGGCAGGAGAAGGACACCGAGAAGCCAGACAAGTCTGTATCTCGGGATGCGACGGGTTCGTGAAACCATGGGTGAAGCGTCCTTTTTCTATCCTGACTTCCAGGCTGGAATTGTAACGATTATACCCGAACCAGATGAAATTCCAAATGATTCAATAGTTTCAACCTGATAATTTACAAAGAGTTGTGACAACAACGCTTAAGTCGGGGCCCCGGGTGTCCGAAAATGTACGCAGGGAAACATGCCTCGCACATCCCGGAGATGGCGAGGAACAGGGATCCGGGAGTTCCACCCACGGACTCCCGCAGGGTAAGGAGACCGGGGCATGCCGTACTACGATGAAGTCAAATGGTGCAAGCAGTGCAGGAAATACGTGAATTACCTGCTCAGCCTCAAGGGAAGCTATTGCATCGATTGCGGAGCAGAGGTTTTTCTTTTCAACAAAACTGACCTCAAGAACTTCAAGAGAACCCTGAAGCCCTGATCCGGGCCAGCCGTCTTTTCACTACGTACACCTCTTCAAAATACCTCCCTCACCTGCTACGCTATCGGGCCAACTGGACCTGAAGTGCCGTGATCCATGAACAGCAGAGGGGAGGCCCTTGCCACAGCTCACACCCGAACTGAGCAAGACCATGATCGAGACCGCGGCCGAGTCCGCCATGGCCGTACAGAAGGACTGGCTTCGCTCAAAACTACCTGAGTTTCTGCTCAAGAAGCCCTTCTTGCTGGAAAACTGGCAGTGGGTCGGTCTCCTCGTTCTCGTCTTCCTTGGCTTTCTCCTGGACAGAGTGGCCGTGCTACTGCTCGTGAAGGGCACCCACCGGGCCCTCGACCGCGCCGGCATGAAGGTGGAGGAGAAGACACTCCGACGTGTGTTCAAACCGGCAGGGTTGCTGGTCATGGCACTTTTCTGGTTGTCGTGCCTTCCTCTCCTGGACCTGCCGGAATCCATATGGAACATCACAAATGTGGCCGCGACATTCGTGGCGGCAGCTTCCGGAGTGTGGGTCGCCTACCGCCTTGTTGACATATTCACCGAGGCCATGCAGCACAAGGCCTCGCGTACGGCCTCCCGGTTCGACGATCTCCTGGTTCCCCTCATCAGCAAGTCGGCCAAGGTATTCATCGTCGCCTTCGGCCTGGTGTTCATCGCCGGAAACCTGAGAATCGACATCTCCAGCCTCCTGGCCGGCCTCGGACTGGGCGGCCTCGCCTTTGCTCTTGCGGCCAAGGACACGGTCGGCAACCTCTTCGGCACCCTCACCATCGTTCTGGACAGACCCTTCCAGGTAGGCGACTGGGTCGTCATCGGCAAGGTGGAGGGCACGGTGGAACGCGTCGGATTCCGGAGCTCCCGGGTCCGCACCTTCTACAACTCCGTCATCACCGTCCCCAACGGGACCCTGCTCACCACGGCCGTGGACAACCTGGGCATGCGGCGATACCGTCGTTGGAAGACCATGATTTCCATCACCTACGACACACCACCGGAGAAAATCGAGGCCTTCTGCGAGGGAATCCGGGAGCTGATTCGCGTTCACCCCTACACCCGGAAGGATTACTTCCACTGCTACCTGAACGCCTTTGCTCCTTCGTCTTTGGACATTATGCTCTATGTATTCCACGAGACACCCGACTGGGCCACGGAGCTGAGGGAGCGGCACCGACTCGGCCTCGATATGATCCGTCTGGCCGGCCGCCTGGGCGTGGAGTTCGCTTTCCCCACCCAGACCCTCCACATCGACCGCCCGGAACCCGGCCCGAAGACCGCTCTTCCGCACCCGACGGCCGAAGCGGTGGAATCGGCCGAGCACCTCGGCCGGGAGGAGGCCCAGGCCATCGCCCGCGGCACCCTCGGTGATCTTCTCAAGACGCCCCCACCCGTGTCCACATCCGTTTCCCGCCGGGAGAACCGCGGCGAATCCGAGGAAAGCGGGGAGTGAAGAATCCGGGCACCCCCACATCGAATATTCCCCCTCCCGATCCCGTTCCCGCGGGATCGGCCGCGTACAGGAACTACGTTCTCGGCATCCTCTTTCTGGTCTACGTCTTCAACTTCATCGACCGTCGCATCCTGGCCATGCTCCTGGAACCCATCAAGAAGGACCTCGGCGCATCGGATACGGAGATGGGTCTGCTGGTCGGCCCAGCCTTCGGTATCTTCTACACCTTTGCCGGAATCGGCATCGCACGGTGGGCCGATTTCGGTGTTCGTCGCTCCATCATCGCCCTCGGCCTCGCCCTGTGGAGCGCTCTGACCGCGCTCTCGGGCCTGGCGAGGACATTCGCACACCTTGCCCTCCTGCGTGTCGGTGTCGGAATCGGAGAGGCAGGGTGCAGCCCTCCGGCCCACTCCCTGATCTCGGACTACTTTCCACCTCAGCGTCGCGCCACGGCGATTTCCATCTACACCATGGGCATCTACGTCGGCATTCTGCTGAGCTACGCCCTGGTGGGGTACCTGGAGAACGAATACGGGTGGCGTACGGCTTTTGTGGTTGCGGGCCTGCCCGGCCTGGCCCTCGCCCTAGTGGTCCGGTTCACGGTACGGGAACCCGAGCGCGGCCATGCAGAACACTGCACCGCCGGAACAGATGTATGTAGCGTCGGGGATGTGTTCAGGTTTCTCTGGCGGCTGCGGTCCTTCCGTCATCTGGCTCTCGGTGCCGCCCTGAACTCCTTCGTGGGCTACGGCCTCGGCAACTGGCTTCCCGCCTTCCTGGGCCGCGTCCATGCCATGGACAGAGCGGATATCGGCCTCTGTCTGGGCCTCACCTTCGGCCTGGGGGGGGCGGTCGGCGCCCTGGCCGGGGGCTTCCTCTGCGACCGGTTCGGTGCCCGGGACTCACGGTGGCATCTTCGCATCCCGGCCCTCGCCACGATCCTGAGCCTGCCGCTGACCGCCCTCGCGCTGGTCTGGCCCTCCCGATCCGGCTCCCTGATCCTGCTGGGTCCGGCCATCGTCCTCGGTGCCCTCTACCTGGGCCCGATCTTCTCGCTGACCCAGGGTCTCGTGAAGCTGCGCATGCGCGCCCTGGCCGCGGCTGTTCTCCTGTTCATCATCAACATCATCGGCCTGGGACTCGGTCCGCTGGCGATCGGCGCCGCGAGTGACCTGTTCCAGGGCTGCGGCCATACGGCCGGCGCTTCGCTCCAGTACGCCCTGGTCCTGGCCGCAGGCATCCGGATCTGGGCGGCCGTGCATTTCTTCCTGGGGGCGAAGACGCTGGTGGCGGACCTGGGAAGGAAGAACGGGGCCCGTGGTTGAGGGCCCCGTTCAGGAACCTGTCTCGTCGGACCGTTTTCACTTCGTCAGGCTGAAATCGTACGAGCTCTGGTGCAGGATCTTGCCGCCGCCGTACGGGCGCACCGTGCCCCGGAAGGACCACCTCTTCGGATCCAGCACCGAGGCGGGCAGACCCGTGGGAATGGGCAATCCGACCAGGACAGGATTCGCCTCGTTGGAGAGGCCGCCCGGGATGGAGATGTTCGTGGGCGGCAGGATGAAGAGGCTCGTGGGCATGCCGTCGAAATAGAACTGGAGCGTGAGGTTCACCGCCGTGGGCGTCTTGGCGTAATTGGTGATGGAGGCGTGGGCGAACAGGGTCTCCCCCATCTTCCACTTCATGCGTGTGCCCATGCACCGGATGGCCAGCACCGGGCGTTCAGCCACGATCTTGTCGTAGGCCTTCTGGCAGTTGATGCGGCCCCAGCCGTACGTGTTATCCTCGCCCGTGGAGCCCAGGTCGTCGGCCGTCTCCATGAGGATGCGCTTCGCCCGGTCCACCGTGACCTCGGGCCACACGTCCCGGAGCAGTGCCACGGCCCCCGCCACGTGGGGCGTGGCCATGGATGTGCCGCTCATGGAGGCATACCGGTTGCCGGGGATGGAGGACCGCACCGAGTAGCCCCGGGCGCTCACCTCGGGTTTGATGGTCTTCTGGTCACACGGGGACGGCCCCCGGGAGGAAAACGAGGCGATGGTCTGGCTGCCCTTGTTCAGGGCGCCGATGCTGAAGACGTTGGTGTCGCTGGCGATGCGGTCGGCCGGCACCCGGGGCCCGCGGGAGCCCTCGTTTCCGGCGGCGAAGACAAAGACCACGGTGGCGGCCTCGGCCGCGTCGATGGACGCGTTGAACACGGGCGAACAGGGCGGCACACCGTTTCTGGGATCGCGAACCCCCCAGGAGTTGCCGCACACGTCCGGCACGTCGTCCACGGTGGCGGGATTCCCGTCGGGATCCGCGCACCACTGGATGGCCGCGTTGTACAAGATGTTCTTCTGGGCGCGGCTCGAGGCTCCATCGATGACGTTGGAGGCGATCCAGTGGGCACCCGGCGCCATGCCGATCTGGTTGGAGCCACCGTCGTGGCCGCAGATGGTGCCCATGGTGTGGGTGCCGTGGCTGCCGCGGCCGGCCGGGAACGTGGTGTTCTTGATGGGATCGTGCCAGGCCGCCTTGGCGGGCACGCCGGGCAATTTTCCCCGCCACCGCGCCTTCAGGGCGTTGTGGTTGGCGTCCACGCCCGTGTCGATGTTGGCCACCACCCGGCCCACGCCGGTATAGCCCTTGTTCCAGATGTAGTCGGCCTTGCATTCCAGCAGGCCGGACTCGGGCGCGTCCAGGGGATTGGTATTGGGTGCCGGACGCACCTCCACCGGTTCGATGAGGTCCCTGGATTCTCCGCCTCCCGCGAAGTAGAGCAGGCCCACGTCACTGCGCCACGCGATCTCCACCAGGGCCTCACGGGTGCCCTCCACGAAGAACCCGTTGAAGATCCAGAAGGCAACGTGGCGCGTCACCTTGCCCTCGTCCTGGAGCCGGTCCAGCAGGGCCTTCACCCCGGGCTGGGTGGACCGGGCCAATGCCTGCAGGGCCCGCACCACCCGCTCGTGGCGGAACTGCCGGGTGGCGTGCATGGCCTCAAGCCACGAGGTCATGGCCTTCAGGTCTACCTGGTCGCGCATGTAGACGAAGACGGGCACCTTCTCACCAGCCTTCGCCTTCGAGAGATGATGCATCAGAACGGGATCCATTTCCCCGGCAACCAGCGTACCGGAGAAGAAGAGCACTGCCACCACCGGCAGGCAGAGAATGAGCGTTCGTGGATTCATGGTTTTCCTTTCCTGATCGTCAGTCCTTCGATGACAAGATATTCGGGTCTCCCCCTGATTCCAGAGCCATACTAAGAAGATCAGAGGGTCAGGTCAATAGGTGGCAATCGAACCGGACTGAGGACAGCGGCGTCGTTCATTTCGGAGACAGGCTGTTATTTACATGTGCCTGCCCATGTAGTAAATGGCTCCATGGGCCTGATTTTCGACATCAAGAAGTTTGCTCTCCACGACGGGGCCGGGATCCGGACCACGGTTTTTCTCAAGGGATGTCCGCTGCGGTGCCGCTGGTGTCACAATCCCGAGGGCCTGGTTCCGAAGCCCGAGATCACCTTCCGGGAACGCCGGTGCATCGGGTGCGGGGCCTGTGTGGACGCCTGCGAACACGAGGCGCTGTCCATTCCGGACGGCGCCCCCGTCACGGATGAAGATCATTGCGTGCGCTGCGGCACCTGTACCGAAGCCTGCGCCACCCTGGCACGTGAGGTGGTGGGTAGGGAAATGACGGTGGACGCGGTGATGGAGGAGATCCTGAAGGACGTGGTGTTCTACACCGAGTCCGACGGCGGCGCCACCTTCTCGGGCGGGGAGCCCCTGATGCAGCCGGACTTTCTCGATGCGCTACTCGTGGCCTGCCGCGCCGAAGGCATCCACACGGCCGTGGACACCAGCGGCTTCGCTCCGATGGAGATCCTCCGCGGCATGGCGGCCCTTGCGGACCTGATCCTCTACGACCTCAAGCTCATGGACGAGGAGAGACACCGGGACCACACGGGCGGCACCAATGCCGGGATCCTCGAAAACCTCGGGGCCCTGTCCCGGGACGCCCGGAACGTGGTGGTCCGGGTGCCCGTCATCCCCGGTATCAACGATGATGCCGAAAACCTGGATGACCTCGGAGCTTTCGTCGCCTCGCTGCCAACCCCCTTCCCATTGGATCTACTACCCTACCAGCACATGGGTATGGATAAATACGTCCGCTTCGGTCTGTGCTATACTCTATCCGGGGTAAAGCCCCCGTCCGAGGAGGCCATGGCGGACGTAGTGCGGCGCCTGGAGCGCTTCAAGCTACGAATCACGGTGCACGGTGAGGGACCGCAATGAGAGAGACCTCCGGCACAACCGAGATGACTGAACGCGTGGCCCGGCTCCGGCGCCGGAGCCTCGAGACCGCGCCTTCTCTGTCCATGGAGCGGGCCAAGCTTCTCACCGACTTCCATTCCCGGCTTCAAGAATCCCTCTCCGCTCCCATGCGTCGCGCCCTGGCCTTCCAGTATCTCATGGAACACAAGGCCATCTGCATCCTTCCGGGCGAGCTCATTGTTGGTGAGCGGGGACCGGCTCCCAAGGCCACCTACACCTACCCTGAAATCTGCTGCCACACCCTCGAGGACCTGGATATCCTCGACGCCCGTGACACCACTGCCTATACCGTGAGCGGCCGGGCCCGCCGGGTCCACGCCGAGGAGGTCCTCCCTTACTGGAAGGGCCGGACGATGCGCGAACGCATCTTCCGTGAGATGATCCCGGAGTGGAAAGCGGCGTACAAGGCGGGGGTTTTTACCGAGTTCATGGAGCAGCGCTCTCCCGGACACACCGTTCTCGACGACAAGATCTACCACCGTGGACTCAAAGACTTCGAGGGCGAAATCCTCACGCACCTTGAATCGCTCGATGAGCTCCAGGACCGAGATCCTGAAGCTCGGGTGAAAAAGGAACACCTCAAAGCCATGGCCGTCTGCGCCCGTTCACTCATTCACTTCGCCGGACGCTACGCCGAGGCAGCCCGAGCCCTGGCGGCCACGGAGGTCGATGCAGATCGCCGGGCCGAGCTGGACCGTATCACCGAAGTCTGCACTCGCGTTCCAGCTCTACCACCCCGGGACTTCCACGAGGCGCTTCAGTACTACTGGTTCGTGCACCTGGGCGTCATCATCGAGCTCAACACCTGGGACGCCTTCAATCCGGGTCGCCTGGACCGACATCTTCTGCCTTTCTACGAGAAAGGGATCCGCAAGGGGACACTCACTCGCGAGGAAGCGAAGGAACTGCTTCAGTGCTTCTGGGTCAAATTCAACAATCAGCCCGCTCCCCCGAAGGTGGGCGTCACTGCACAGGAGAGCAGCACCTATACCGACTTCTCCCTCATCAACACGGGTGGTCTGAAAGCGGACGGATCGGATGCTGTGAACGAGGTCACATTCCTGATCCTCGACGTCATCGAGTCCATGCGGCTGGTACAACCGAGTTCCTGTGTCCAGGTGAGTCGCAAGAATCCTGACCGGTTCCTGAAGCGTGCCGCCCGGATTCTGCGCACCGGGTATGGCCAGCCCTCGCTTTTCAACACCGACGTTATTGTCCAGGAGCTGGAGCGTCAGGGCAAGTCACTCACGGATGCCAGGAACGGCGGCGCCAGCGGATGCGTGGAGGCGGGCGCCTTCGGTAAGGAGAATTACAACCTCACGGGCTACCTGAACCTGCCCAAGATTCTCGAAATCACCCTGCACCGCGGCGTCGATGCCAGCACCGAGAGGAACATCGGAATCGACTCGGGAGACCCATCGGCCTTCGAGACCTTCGGCGACTTGTATCTGGCCTTCGAGAAGCAGCTCGAGTATTTCGTGGACATCAAGATACGAGGCAACGACGTCATCGAACGTCTCTATGCCCGGCACATGCCAGCGCCTTTCCTCTCGCTCATGATCGACGACTGCTTGATTACAGGCCGCGACTACCATGACGGCGGCGCCCGATACAATACCTCCTACATCCAGGGCGTGGGCCTTGGATCGCTCACCGACATCCTGACGGCCATCCGGCACCATGTATACGAGGCGCGGACCCTCCCCCTGGGCAAGCTACTCTCCGCCCTGGGAGAAAACTTCGAAGGCCGCGAGCGACTGCGTCAAGTCCTCCTGAACCGCACCCCCCGATTCGGCAACGACGATGACGAAGCGGACGACATGATGCTGCGAATCTTCGAGTCCTTCTTTCGGACCGTGGACGGCCGTCCCAACACCCGGGGCGGCACCTACCACATCAACCTGCTGCCCACCACGGTACACGTCTATTTCGGCTCCCTCATCGGAGCCACCGCCGACGGCCGCCGTGCCGGCGAGCCGATCTCCGAGGGCGTATCCCCAGTGCAGGGCGCAGACCAGCGCGGCCCCACGGCGGTGTTCAAGTCCGTTGCCAAGATGGACCATGTCCGCACCGGTGGCACACTCCTCAATCTGAAGCTGACCCCCCAGTGCCTGGAGGGTGAAGTGGGCCTCACGAAGTTCGTCCAGCTGGTGCGATCCTACTTCCGCCTTGGCGGCCATCACGTGCAGTTCAACGTGGTGGACGCCGCCACCCTGAGGGACGCAAAGGCCAATCCTGAAAAGCACCGCAACCTCATCGTACGGGTAGCGGGGTACAGCGACTATTTCTGTGACCTGACCGGCACGCTTCAGGACGAGATCATCACCCGAACCGAGCACACTCCGTGACGAGAATCATCGAATCCTCATACCTTGCCGGAGACAGACCAGGTGAATCGGCTGCCGCGGGGTGTGACGGCCGCGAACCGGACCGCCCCCCCCTGGGTGGTGGCGATGGATTGACAGATGGCCAGGCCGAGGCCGGCGCCTCCGGTGGCCCGTGACCTTGCCCGGTCGGCCCGGAAGAAGCGCTCGAAGAGCCTGGGGCGGGCTTCGGCTGGAACTCCGGGTCCGTCGTCCTGAACAGCAAGCTGCGCACCCGACTCCTGGAACGAGACCTTGACGTCGATCCGTACCCCGGGCCCCCCGTGCCGGAGGGCGTTCTCGATCAGGTTGGTGGCGATGCGCCGGGTGCAGGCTCGATTTGTCCGGAGGACCCGAGCCCCGGGCGTCGTCTCCGACATCACCAGGTGAATGGCTCCCTCTCCGGATCCCGGCTTTGGGTCGAATTCCCGGACCACCTCCTCGATGGCGAGGCACCATTCATCCGCCGTGATGTCGGAGTGGTTCTGGTTCGCCTGATTCGAGGCGACCAGGAGGAGGTCGCTGCACAGGTCCTCCAGGCGCACCACGTCCTCGAGAAGATCCTCGA
This sequence comes from uncultured Planctomycetota bacterium, assembly GCA_964485695.1. GTDB lineage: Bacteria > Planctomycetota > JAFGQW01 > JAFGQW01 > JAFGQW01 > CAZAKZ01. The sequence continues at coordinate 24,591 of CAZAKZ010000029.1, forward strand.
GAACACGGCGGTCCCTGGTGGAGTCCGAAGGCTCGAGGAGCGCGGCCTGGATGCCGGACTTCAGCGTGGCCACCGGTGTGCGCAGTTCGTGCGCCGCGTCCGAGGAGAACCGGCGCTCCTGGGCCAGAACCGCTTCCACCCGGCCGAGGAGACCGTTGATCGACTCGGCCAGGCGCAGGACCTCACGGGGTAGCCGCCCGGTCTGGACGCGACGATCCAGCACATCCCCTCCGATGGCTCGTGTCTCCCTGGCAAGCCGCCGGAGCGGAGTCAGACCGTGCCAGGCCACGAATCCTGCGAGAAGGACAGAGGCCACCAGCCCGAGGACGGTGAACCAGCCGAGGATCTCCGCCAGGCCGCCCAGCTGATCCTGGATGTCTCTTGTGTTCGTGGCAAAGAAGACCCGGATCCGGATTGTCCTCTTCGGGTGCTCTTCGGAGTTGCGAACGACGGGCAGGAGGATGCCTCGATAGGGATGACCGCAGTGTTCAAAGGTCCGGATGGAGTTCACCGCAGAGGCCTCGGGTACCCTCTCCATGATCCGGGATTTCTCAACAACCCGGCCGTCCTCCTGAAGGACAGCGAAGAGATCCGGGAGCTTTTTGCGGGAAAACCTGGTCATGATTTCATCGGCGGATTCCAGTTCCAGGCCGTCTCCTTCCACCTCCACGAGCGTCCCGATGGCCTCTGCATTGGCTTCGAGGATTGAATCGAAAGAGGCATAGAAACGGGATTGACACAGGAGATAGACCGAGACGGCGAAGGCGCCGAGGAGCAACACCTCAACGAGGAAGACGAGAATCGCCAAACGGATGCTGAGCGACAAGGGACGGCGATCAGACCTCTTCATGAGATGACTTTCCTTCTGCCGAGAGCATGTACCCCTGACCGCGTATCGTGTGGATCAGCTTGGGCGAGTAGTTCCGGTCAATCTTGGACCTGAGCGATGAGATGTAGACCTCGATGACGTTGGAAAAGCGCTCCCAGTTGTAGTCATACAGATGCTCCAGGAGTTCGGTCTTGGAGATCACCTTTCCAGTGTGGTAGACCAGGTATTCCAGCAACCGGTACTGGAGGGCCGGTAGCGTCATCTTTCGTCCCCCGCGCCTGACCACATGGGCTCGGGTGTCGAGTTCCAGATCGGCCACGTGGAGGACGGGTGCAGGGCGGCCGTGGCTCCGCCGGATCAGCGCCTTGATCCGTGCTAGCAACTCCCCCATCTCGAACGGCTTGCCCAGATAATCGTCGGATCCGTAGTCCAGGCCTCGGATCACGTCCTCAGGTGCATTCTTCGCCGTCAGGATCAGGACCGGCGTCTTCTTGCCCGCGTCGCGAAGCCGCTGGAGGACCGTCAAACCGTCCACGCCCGGAAGCATCAGGTCGAGAACGATCAGGTCGTAGTCCGTGGTCCTGGCCAGATGTTCACCGTCTTCCCCGTCATGGGAGAGGTCGACGGTGAACGAGGGCATGGACTGGATACCCTTCCGGATGTTCCGGGCCAGCTGCACCTCGTCTTCGATGACCAGAACGCGCATCTGTAACCACCTGCAAAGCTGCCGTCAAAATCTCTGCTGCAATGGTACAGCCAGAACCGGCGCCCGCAAGGGCGGGCGCCGTTGAAAATCAATCATCCACGGTGTCTGTCAGTCGTCGTCCTTTTCCTCCTCCTCATCCTCGTCGTCCTCGATCTCGCCGGACGCCATGACCGAGACCTCGACCTTCTTGCCGTTCTTTTCCACCTCGACCTCGTAGAAGAAGACCTGGACCGCATTGGCCTCCACGATCTTCGAGCCCGGAAACCGTTTTGCCAGGGCGCTCAACACAGCGGGGGGCAGGCTGGAGGCCTGCACCCCGTGCTCCCGCTCCATGACGTGGCCCGTGGCGGCGCAGACGACCGAGTGCTCGACGCCGTTTACCGTGTACTCGGCCTCGTATTCGGCCACGCCGTCGTCCACCTCCACGACGATCTCCTTGATCGGATTGCCCCCCACGACCTTGAGGATGGCGGCCTGGACCGCGGGCGGCGCCTGGTCGAGGCGAATCTTCTTCTCCTCGTCCTCCTTGCCCTCCTGCTCCCACCCGAGGAAAGCGCCGTCCGCCGCCACCATGAAGTCCCGCTCGGCGCCGCTACGCTTGATCTCGACCTCGTAGAGGGTCTTTCCGTTCTTCACCGCCTTCTCGATCTCCGTGATCTTGGCGCCTGCGGCGTATTTCTGGATGGTGGCCCGGACCGCAGCCGGGACCTGAGAGAGCGACACGCGCTCCTCGTCGTCCTGCACCATGAATCCTGCGCAGGCCACCACGGTGGCGGCGACCACGACCACCGCCAGGAACTTGATTCCAATCTTCATTTCTCGTTCCTCCCTTTTTCAAGGACTCGACAGCTGTTTTTCGTCGCCACCCGCAGCGACGAGGGCCATTCATGGCTTGCAGAATAGGAATGGAAGATGAAGAGAACCTTAAGATAGGGAATTTTCAGAAAAAATCGCGAGACGTTCCACTTCCCTGCCGGCAGCCGGGAAGGCCTTGGCAGATCTCCATTGAAATCGGCCCGGGGAGGTTTACACTCGAGATGCACGGGCTTTCGATCTCGACGCGGACAGGATCGAATATGTGAGCGTGATGACTACAAAGAAAACAACGGTTCTCGGCCTGGTCGGCCTGACCCTGTTCGTTCTCCTCTCCCGGTTCCTCTTCCTCACCTCATCGACCTGTATGTGGGACTCCTGCTCCTATGTGGAGATGGTCGAAGTCATGCTCCGGACCGGAGTGGTACAGGTCCTGGAGAGAATCGAGACAAGCCACTCGCTTTACGGCCAGCTCTGCGCTACCGGCGTCTGGCTTGCACGTACCCTGGGCGGTCCGGAAGACATCTTCTGGGGAATGAAGGCGACGGGGATCTTCTTGACCGCCTCCTCGGTCTGGCCGTTCTTCTGGCTGGCCCGCGGCCTGCTGAAAAGCGAGAGATGGGGATTGCTGGCTGTGGCCGTCTATTCCGTGATTCCCGTGTTCTGGTGGTGGTCCGGAGAGATCATGTCCGATGCGGTCGGCACGATTTTTCTGGTCTGGGCCTTCGGGCTGCTCATGCGCTTTATCGAGGGACGCTCTTCGGCAAACCTGATTCCCGCCTGCCTGATCCTCGGAGCGAGTCCCCTTGTCCGGTATTCGAGTGGTTTCGCCTTTCCCGCCTTCTTGCTGCTTGCCCTGGTAGGGCTGTGGAAACGCCGCCAATGGCTTCCCGCCCTCTATGCTCTGCTGGTGCCAGTTCCGTTGATCTGCGCGGTCCTCATCGAGGTGAACATCCACCCGGATCGGAACGTCGCGGATCTGTTTCTCACGACACCACAAAATGATTTGGCCTTTACCCGCGCCCTGACGGCTGAACGCTGGATCAGTATTTACATTGCCATGACCCACGGCTTCAGTCCCGTCGGAATGGTTCTCGTCGGCTTAGGCCTGGTCGCGGCGGGTGTTCGCAACCGGCTCCTGTTCGTGTTTGCCGTGGTGTGGATCGTCTTCCTGCTAGCCCCTCAGCTCCTGATCTACTGCACCATGCTCCGCTACTGGATTCCGTTCACCCCGGTGGCGGCACTCCTCCTGGTCTCGTTCCTCCGCATCCTACGTGAACTCCCAGCCGGGAGAATCTTCTCGACTGCGGCCGCCGTGGGTCTGATCTCGGTCTTGATCTTCCAGGCCTTGCCGGACCTGAAGACGCTTCACGAACGCAAGAACATCCTGGAGGCCGTGTCCCGGTGGTATTCCGAGAACACGCAGCCGGGATCCCTGATCATCGCAGGCATGGACTACAACCACGCGAAGTTATTCGCCCGGGATCGAGAACTCCTGTATATCGAGCCCGATCTGCGCGAGTGGCCCTGGTTGCGGAAGATCGCCAGTGACACGCCGACCACCATCCTGCGTGTCGACAGGGCGATCGAGGATAACCGACGGGTCCATGCATCCTCCCTGCTCGAGGCTCGAATACAAGGCTTCTTGATGAAGTATTACAATTACGAAAATGTGGGGTACCTGGACGGCATCGATCTCCGAAACGGATTCGACCCGGGATTCGACCGGATGGGTGACCTCATGCGAAAGCAGCGCGAGGTGCATATATTCCGCCTGTGGCCAAAGGCCCGCTGGCTGCGGAGTCTATGGAGTGCGCCGCCACCGGATGTACGGGTCAATTCCTCCGGGGGGGAAGTCCTCCTCGAGATCAGGGTCCACTGTCCGCGGAATGCGGGCTGGGTGTGTTTCGGCTTTATCTCGGAGAATCCCGCCGTCCTCTACGAATCCCCGGAATCGTTCGGCAAGGACAGGATCCTGGACGCCGGGTTCCTGGCCTTCATTCAAACCGCGGCCCCCCTCGATGCGGAGGGGCGTGGATGCTATCGCGTGAAGATTCCTTGTTCAGAGGGAAAGCCCCCCGATTCCGTATTCGCTGCCTACTGCATCGTGGACAGGGATCACAGACCCGCCCTCATCTCCAAGTGCGTCCGGATCGATCTGTAGAACGGGCTACCCCGGCCTGGAATTCCGCCTCGCCTCCAGGACAGCCTCCCTGTGCGCAGCCCGCACCGCCTCGGGAGCGTGTATGAGGAACAGACCACCCAGAAGGCTCTGAACGGTATAGATCAGCCGGCACCCGATGCTGATGCTCGCCGCGGCCGAAGCTCCGATGTGGACGAACCGGAAGAAATACACGTAGAGTCCCTCCCCGATCCCCCACGCTCCAGGGGAAACGGGCACGATGCTGAACACCTGGATCACCGGCACGATGATGAGGACGTGGACGAGAGACAGTTCGATGCCGAGGGCCTTGGCCATGAACCAGGCGTCGATGAGGCCGAACACCTGGCCGAACACCGTGAACAGGAAGATGGCCGACAGAGGCCCTACCCTGTGACGGTAGAGCTGGATGGCGGCATCCACTTCCCGGAGAAGATTCTGGAACGGCAGGGCGCCCAGAGCGCGCTCGAGTTTGAGCATTTTCCTGATCTTCTTGAAGAGGATCGGCACCGAGACGATCCCACCCGCAGCCATGAGTCCCACCAGCAGGAGAGCCGCATCTCTGAATACGGGATTCCCAAGGCTGGAAAACGCCGCCAGGCTCCCCAGAACCATCAGGGCCAGGAGGCCCAGCACGCGGTCGACGAAGATGGTGGTGATGGCACGGGCCCGTGCCTCCGGAACCCGACGGGCCACGTAGACAGCCTTGACCACATCACCGCCCGTGAGACCCGGAATGACGTTGTTGAAGAAGATCCCGATGTAGCTCAGGCGGAAGGCCTCGAACAGGGACATGCGAATGCCCTGCGTCCTGAGAAGGAACCACCACCGAACGATGCCGCAAAACGTGAAAAGGAAAAAGGAGATGAAGGCCAGCGCGGCCCAGCCGGGGTGTGCACCCCTGATGAGGCGGAAGACGCCGGCCTCGACCTGGCGGGTCCCGCCCTCGACCCCGACCGTTCTGTCTGCGAAGTCGACCTGGGTGAGAACGAAGACGACCGCCCCCGTGAATACGGCCAGGCGCAAGATGAAGAAGAGTATTTTCCTTGAAGTCATGGGGGCCTGCCGTGTGTTTTTCGCGGGACCCGATTCCCCGGAAGGATCAAAGGGGTATCATCCGCCCCTGCTCGGCGATGCTCTTCTGGGCAGCGGCCAGGATCCGGACGACGCGGAGACCCGCCCGTCCGTCCGTGAGTGGCTGCGAATCGTTGGTGATGCAGTCAATAAAATGGTGCGTCTCTCGCTTCAGGGCCTCGCCGCGGTCAAGGGCCGGTGCGTACATGTCGCCGGTCCGGTACTGGATCATGGCCTCGTAGCACCCCTCCACGGTCTTTATGTCCACACCCTTGTCAAAGATCTTCACCTTTTCACTGACGTTGTTGTCGTCGTAGACGATCATCCGACGAGATCCGCCAATCATGACAAGCCGGATCTTTGTGGGTGCAAGCCAGTTCACGTGGCAATGGCCGAGAGCGCCTCCGTCGTGCTGGACCGTGACATAGGCCATGGACTCCACTGCGGCGCCCGCATGACGAGCCCCGGCCGCCTGGACGCTCATCGCGGCCTGGGGGATCAGGTGGTCCATGATGGACACATCGTGGGAAGCGAGGTCCCACAGAACGCTGACGTCGGGCTGAAAGAGGCCGAGATTGATGCGTACGGAATCGTAGTAATAGATGTCCCCCAGCTCGCCATTCTCTATGACGTCGTTGATCTTCTCCACCGCCGGGTGGTAGACGAAAGTGTGGTCCACCATCAGGACGAGGCCCTTCCGATCAGCCAGGTCCACCAGTTCCTCGGCCTGGGCAACGTCGTCGGTGATGGGCTTTTCCACCCAGACATGCTTCCCTGCCTCGAGGGCCTTCTTCGCAAGAGGGTAGTGCGTGTGGGTCGGCGTGGCGATGACAACGGCATCGACGTCCCCGTCGGCCATCACTGTCCCGGAATCCACAGTCATCCGTACCCCGGGATAGCTCCTGGCAATAACCTCGCACCGGCTCTCCTTCAGGTCACATACCGCCACGAGGTCCACGCCATCCGCCGTCGCAAGATTACGAACCAGGTTGGGTCCCCAGTAGCCGAGTCCGATGACTGCCGCTTTTAACATGTCTGATTCCTTCCTGATTCCTTCACGTGTTCTCGCGACCACCTTGGCTGGGTGGCCGCCGCTCCACAGGCCCATCGGGCACCAGGGCCAGGACCTCCACCGGAGGCCTGTCCAGCTGGCGGCGCAGGATCTTCAGCTTGAACCAGAAGAAAAATGTCTGCATCAAGGCCGAAAAGACGACGTCCGGCCGTGCAATGGAGGGCACTCCGTGCAGGCGTCTCTGCATCGGACACGGGACCTCGGCGATGCCCAGCCCCATGTGCCTCGCCTTGGAGAGCATCTCCACGTGGTTGAAGACCCCGTCGGACCGCACCGAGAGCCACGGATGCAGAGCCCGGCGGTACATCTTGATCCAGCCCGCATCCCGGACGCGGATACCGAACAGAATTCGTATGAGGGAACGGTAGAGGCGCGATCCCCAGAGCATGCGCCAGGTGTATCCTGGCCTGCGAGGCCGGTAGCCGCAGACAATGTCTGCCACGCGGGCCGCCCCCGCAAAGGCGGCCAGCTCCTGGCTGGAAAGGGGATTGTCGCACGGGATCGCAATCACAAGATCACCGGCGGCCGCCTCGATGCCGGTGCGCTTCACTGCACCGGATCCCATGTTGCGCTTGTGGCCGAGCACCCGGGCGGGGACGGGCAGGGACGGGACGACTTCTCCGGCGATTTCGATGGAACGATCCTCGCTTGCATCGTCCACAAAGAGGATCTCGTGGTCCCCGGGGATTTCCAGGAGGGCATCAGCCGTTGCTTTCAGGACGCCGCGGACCAGTGGCTCTTCATTGTAGGCCATGACGATGACGGAGATGTTCCTATCCTCCAGCACGTCTACTCTCCGTCCTCGAGGAGATGCCGGTAGGGTTTTCCTCCGGGGTGGATACCCGTCTTGCAGTCCAGGTCGTGAATCGACCTGAGCACCCGGCCGGGATTGCCAGCAACAACAGCGCCGGGTGGCACGTCGCGGGTGACCACCGTTCCCGCCGCAACGAGCGCACTTTCTCCCACGACGATGCGAGGGAGCAAGATGGCGCCGGAACCGATGTGAGCCCCGCGCCTGACGGTCGGGCCCTTCATGCATTCCCTGGAATGGGGGCATCCCGGGTGCATGTCGTTGGAGAAGATCACACCCGAAGCCACCATCACGTCGTCCTCGATGACGCTGTGCTGACTGATGACGCAGCATAGTCGGATGGTGACGTTGTTCCCGATGCGACAGCCGAAGTCGATGTTCGAGTGGCTCCAGATGCCCACTCCGTCACCGATGACGACCTCTTCTCGGATTATGGTTCCATGACCGGTCTCGAAGTCGTCGCCGATACGGCTGCCCGCGTAGAGGACGGATCCGGACCTCACCCTGACGTTCTTGCCGAGGATCAGGGTGCGGTCCGTGATGGCCCTGCCCCCTGGATAGCCAATGTAGACATCCGGATCCAGGACATGGCCCTCACCCACGGTGACATGGTCACCCAGGATTCCCCGGACAGAGGGGGGCGTCGTATCCATGGCACTCCCGTTTCACGAACGTGAGATTCCACCGCTTCGATCGGGTCACGCGGATGTGGATGGACCTCATCCGGCAGCGGAATTCACGTCTCTCTCTCCCCCGCCCCGTATACACATGGCGGGGTTGATTTTGCATACCTTCGATGGGCCCATGATACCAGAAGCCTGGAATCAATGGAACAGAGATCGCGCCTCGACTCGCCACGTCCCGGTTAGAGAAGGACCATGAATATTCATGCATGAAACTTGCTTGCCGGGTGCCACACATCGGATTTCCGTGCCGTCGGCGACCGGACCGGGAGAAAAACCACGAAGTGGGTATTGACTCGAGAGCCGCCTTGAATTACTCGAGGTCCCATGGAGAAACTGAAACGGTCCATTCGCCTGCTCCGGGAGCTGCGGGCCCTGAAAAAACGGGAATGGGCCCCCCACCCCATTGACCGGGACCGGGTGAACGAGCGGCTCCGATCCGTGGTTCAGGCCGCAGTCAGGCGCATTACGTACTACCGGGACCTCTTCCGGAAGGCGGGCCTCGACGCCCGAGATATCCGAACGCCTGAGGACCTCGCCGCGGTGCCCATCACCACCAACAAGACCGTACGGAGTCTTCCTAGGGAGGACGTGATCCTGGAGGGTGTCGATTTCCACCTGCTCGTGGACCGGTACAGTTCGGGATCGACGGGCATCCCCCTGCACACCTATCTTTCTCCCCTCGAGCGCGACCTCCAGGCCTTGAACGCGATACGGGCCTTCCGCGCCGGGGGCTACCGGCCCACCGACATCCTCGTGGACCTGACCGAACCCCACGCACCGCCGCCGCGGATCATCGAGAAGTTCGGTCTGTTCCGCAAGAAATACGTCTCTCTCCTGGACGATCTGGCAGACCATGTCCGGCCCCTGGCCGCCCTGCGCCCCCTGGTCCTCCTGGCATCCGGAAACGTCCTGGAGTTTCTGGCCGAAGCCATGACGGCACAGAACGTGGACATCCGACCCCGACGGATCTTCACGGTGGGCGAACGCCTCACCCGGACCCATCGCAGGATTTCCCTCGATTCTTTTGGAACCGATCCCTTCGACGTGTACGGTGCCTCCGAGTTCGGCCCCATCGCCTATCAGTGCTCCATGCGATCGGGATTTCACGTCAATACCGACAGCCTGGTGGTCCAGATCGTCGATCCGGAGACGGGCACCCCCAGGGGACCAGGGGAAGTGGGTCGAGTCGTCATCACCAGTCTCATCAACGAGGTGATGCCCTTCATCCGCTATTCCGTCGGGGACCTGGCCGCGTTCAGCACAGAGCCCTGTCCCTGCGGCCGGGGGCTCCCCCTCATCGAATCCGTCGAGGGCCGCATCATCCAGAGGCTCTACACCACCCGCGGCGACCGCGTTTCTCCCTGGGGCCCGACCATCGTGCTGGAGGAGACACCGGGTGTCGAGCGCTACCAGCTCGTGCAGAAACGCGTCGGAGCGATCCAGGTGCGCATCGAAGGCGGCCCCGTGGACCAAGCGTGCCTCACCGAGCGTCTCGAGAAACTCCTGGGCAAGGGCCTGGAGGTGGAGGTCGACTACGTCGATTCGCTCCTCCCCCCCGGCCGCAGGAAGTTCCAGCTGGTCGTGTGCAAGGTCCCGGACAGGGAAGCGTGAAATCCTGACGATTCCGTTGAATGCCCGGCCCTTACTTATTCAATCGGGATAGGGGGAAACCTCACGGTTCCCCCCTATCCCGATTTGAATGCGGGCATTATCTCGGATCGCGGTACTCCGGGCGAAGCACGATGCACACCTCACGCTCTCCGGCCCGGACCATTACCGGCTCGAAGTCGTTGTAGCCATACGGCACCTGTTTTATCCACACGCCGTAGACCCGATCTCCGAGGCCGTTGATGTAGAACCGGCCGGCAGCGTCGGTGCGGGCCCGGCTCACCGCCCGGGTGGTCACGGAGAAATCCCCGATCTCCCTCTCCGGGATGGCCCGCACCAGGAGGCCGCGCACACCGCGGCCCTTTTCGTCCTGCACGCGTCCCTGGATTGTCCTCGCCCGGGGCAGGCGCACCACGACGTCCTGCTCGCGCGCCGCCTTCACCTCCATATCGATCGCGCCCAGCAACGCACCCCGGATCCCGTGTGCACCGTGGATCTCCACCCTCCAGATGCCGGGCTTCGGTCCGGAAGACACGGAAACGTGGCCATAGTAGTAGTTGCTGTGGCAGTGGTATCGCGGCACTGGATTTCCATCCGGATCCAGAATCCGGATGTCCTTACGGAGTGACGCCCTGATGTGGTTCGCCTCGACGATGAGGGCGATGTCCTCCTTGCCGGCCGTGACCACAGGCGAGGCCGTGGCGTGGAGAGTCCAGGCCACCGGGGAGTCTTTCATGTTCAGGGTGAACTTGCCCGGCGGCAGACCGTCCACTTCAAAGGTGCCGTCCACGGCCGAGCAGAACCGGGCCACCGGCCTCTCCTTGCCCTCGGCCGCGACCTCGTACGGGGCCCCGGCTACCGGATCTCCCCCCGCCGTCGTGACCCGGCCTGCAAGGACGTGCCCCCGCTCGAGGCGAAAGTCCACGAAGATCTCGTGGTCGTCGGGTTTCTCTTCGACCTGAATGACTCGCCCGGCCTTCTGGAACCCGGGGGCGCGGACCTCGATCCACAACCGGCCTGCGGGGATCGGATTAAAAAGTGCTTCACCGTCTTGCACCGGACGCCGTTGCCCCCCGAACACCGACACCTCGGCGCCCCGGACCGCCTTGCCTTCTCCGTCGGTCACACGGGCAACGAGCCGGCATGAGAACGGCGCCTGCGCCGGGGCCCCGGAAACCAGACGCTCCATGAAACCGGTTCCGTGCATTTTCACTGTTTCGGGCGCGAACCGGCCTGGTCCCGCCCTCGGGTCCAGGATCACCTCGGTGCGGGTGGTCTGTCCCGGCCGGACCGACACGGCGAGGGGAGAAAAGTCGTACGAGGTTTCCTCGTCCACGCCCCGGCACTGCCAGCCCCGGGCCACGGCAAAGACCTCGGCTTCCCCCGGGGGCAGGCCCTTCAGGCGAAAGGTCCCGTCGGACCCGGTCCGAGCGTGGACCGCGTCCTTCTCGTGGTACCAGTTCTTGTCGAAAGGAAGGGCGAAGACCCGGACGTTCGCCATGGGTTTCCGGTCCTTCCCGTTCAGAACACGGCCGGCCACACTTCCGAGCCGCCGGAGGCGGAAGCACACGGATTCTCCCGGGTGGTGTATGTGCCAGGTCGCTTCCCGATATCCCGCTGCCCGGACCCGGAGCAAGGCAAAAACGAACATGGCTGCGCGCACCCGGAACCGTCCCTGGTCGTCGGTGGTCGCGGCGGCCAGGTGCTCTCCGAGAGCCGTGCTCTTGGAAACCACCCGGACCTCGACGCCGGCCAAGGGCTCCCCCGTGGCCTCATCCACCACCGTGCCCCCCACCTCTTTCACGCCGGCATCCACCACGAACGGAACCTCGCCCTTCCTGGGCACGGGGATGGGCCAGGAACACGCGGTCCACTGGCCGGGCAGGAACGCGACCAGGCGAACGCGCTCCTCTCCGAGGTGTTCGAGGATGAACCTTCCTTCCGGGTCGGGACGAACGGGCCGCCTGTGCCCCTCACGTTCCCGGAGCGATATCCACCCCCGGTAGGGGCGGCCGTCCCGGTGACGGACGCGACCCCGCAGGACGTGCTTTCCCGGCCGGAGAAGAAAGTCCTGATCCCTGCAGGAATCGAGAATGTCGACGTGCAGCACACGCGATACGGCAAGGCCCCGGGGCAGTGCAGCCGTGACCTCGTAATAACCCGGCTTCAGACTTTTGAAACGGTACCGGCCGTCCTTTCCAGCCTGTTGCACGGCAAGGGATTCATCGGGCGGGAGAATGTCGAAGTCGTAGCAGCTGCCGTGGCGGGTACGTTGCCAGGACCACGGCACCACGGGATCGAGTCGCTCCACCTGTCGCACCGACATCCGGGCAGAAACGGGCTCTCCCTCGAGAAAGACCATGCCCTGAAGGACACAGGTGTCTGTCTCTTTCGGCTCTTGTGGCATGACGTGGCCGGCATTTGCAAGGAAAACCAGAAGGCCGAGGACCAGGAGCCGTCCGGTCAAGTCGGTTCTTGTACTGTCCATGCTGAATCCAATCCGGATCTTGCAGAGGGGGAACCGATCGTGCGTGTTTTTACGAATATACCTGAGGCCAGGCCCGGTGTCATCCTTGTGACTCCGTGATTTTTTGGAATGAAAACAAGGGCATAGCGGCATGAAGGATCGGGTGGCTTGAACACTCACCCCTACAGCTATAAAATACATAGAGGAGCGAACAGCAGACGGCGGACGCTCTTCAGGGATTGTTCGCCACGGCGCTCTATTTCAGAACGGGATATCCTGACTCCACCACACTATTGAGACGCCCATGTTCTTCGTCAAGAATGAACGGGTAAGGACCCCTGCAGAGAGCTGTTCGGGTTCCCGTTTCCCGGGACCTCAGCGGGTGCGTGTATTATTTCTTGAGGGTCTGATCGGCCTCGTACACGGCTTGAGTACAGCGCTTCTCCTCCTTGCCACCGTGAGCGGCTGCACGTCTTCCTCTCGCACTGTTTTCGATCCTCAATCCCGGGAGAAGCCCGATGGACTGACCTGGAGCATCGATGCCGAGAGGGGCGTCGTGCTCTCGAACGCGGACGGGACGACCCGATTCTGCCTCGGCGGCGTGGCGGCTCTGGACCACGTGCAGTATGATTCGCGAAACGCCCGTGATCCCGGGCTACGCCTCGACCGGGCCGTGATCCGCCTGGACGGATCCATCGAAGGATTTGAATTGCGAGTCGGAGCGGATCTACGCGGCATCGATACCCGATACGGGCTGGATGAGGCCTGGGTGTCCTACGAGGTGGTTGAACCGCTGCGCGTGACGGCCGGTTTTCTCGAGATCCCGCTCGGTTTCGACTTCTCCTTCGCCGAAGAGGACCTACCTGGGGTGGGATATTCCGTATCCTCGTTCATCGACGGCCGCACGGACCTGGCCTTGCGAATCGACGGCCAGGTCGGTGAAGGCCTTCTCTACTACGACCTGACCGCCGCCGCCGGGGAAGGATTCGACCTCTCCGGCCAGAAGAGAGAAAGCCCCCAGTTCTCGGCTCGCCTGGTCACGTATCCGTTGCGATTCACGGAGGATCTACCCTTGCTCTCCGGCCTCTTCGCCGGTTTCGGCATCAGCTACTCGCCGGACTTCCACGGCGATTTCGACCTCGCCACCCCGCTCAGGAACAAGGTCTTCCGGGTCTCCGACCTCCGTGCCCGCCGGGCCCGTTTCTATCACCTGACTCTCGGCGCGGACGCCGGACCGCTGAGGATCGTTCTCGAAGCGGTCCCGGGTGAGGTTTTCGAGGAGTGGTTCGGCTCCGGAAGCGGGTTCTTCGGCGTGGACACGCCGCAGGGCAAAGTGGATATCGACCAGGTAGGCTCCTGGGAGCTCGGCCTTTCGTGGATGATCACGGGCGAGCGCTACGACTCCAGGCCGTTCCAGGCCAGGAAGACGGGCGGCAAGGCGACTCCGTTTCCGGCACGGCCCCTCTTCGGCGGGGATCGCGACCATGGAACAGGCGCCCTGGAGGCCTGTTTTCGCTACAGCAATGCGGATATCGATCGGAAATTCTTCCAGCGTGGCCTCACCAACGACCGGGTCTCCTCGCAGGAGTTCCGAATCCTCACCGGAGCCCTGAACTGGTATCCGAGCCCAAATCTTCGCGTGACGGTCCAGGTGGTGAGGACGATCGCTGATGGATATCCAGCGGTCTTCGATTCTCACGGCCGCGACACGTCGTTCGTCTTCCGGCTTCAGTACGACCTTTGATCGGGATGTCGCTCTTGCCCGGTGATGCCGGAGTCAATATCTCCGGCATCACCCAGGGGGGTGCAGGTTACTGGATCTCGGTCGTGTTGGTGTTGGAAATGGTGAGGACACCGCTGGGGGCGGCCGGATCGATGGTCAGGAATGCACTGTAGATCCTCAGGCCGACCAGTGCCGGCGAGGCCGGAATGTTCAACTTCGCGGTTGCGCTGCCGCTGTTGGGCAGGATGCCGTTGTAGGCGGAAAAGACCGAGGGCAGGAGGCCCGAGGTGGAGACTGAGAGCACCGTGTCCGGAAACAGGTTGATCTTTCGGGTATCCAGCGGGATGGGGCCTTTGCCCAGGGATGTCCCGGCAAAGTAGGATTTGTTCCCGGCCCCCACCGCATTCAGCTTCAGATCGAGGGTGCCGCCATTCTTCGCCGATCCGCCGGAGCTGCAGGTTCCACCGAACTCGCCGATGGCGATATCATCCACGTTGCAGATGAACGGCAGGCCGGCCAGGTTGGAGTGACGGAGAAACAGCTGCAGCTTGTGGGTGTCGGCGGACGGAATCGTCACGGTCGTTTTCAGGGTTGCACGTTCGATGAGGCCGGTCTGATTCGGCACCGTGATGCGCACGTTGGCCACCGTCGAGTTGTTGGTCACGTTGATGACGCGGAATTCGACCCGGTTGACGCTGGCCGACGGGATGGGCGTGGTCACCGCCTTTTCCCAGCTCACGTCGGCGGTCAATGGATAGGTACCCGCCTTGAGTGGAAACTTCGTGCTGTCGTAGGTTGCGGACATGACCGAGGTCAACGTCTGGAAATCGGCGTAGATCGCCGTGGAGCCGTCCCCATTTCCATTGACGTCAGCGATGCGGACGCCGGTCTTCCCGAGGGGATCATTGAAACGGACGAGGGTCCAGCCGGTAATGCCATTTTCGAAATCCGCGTTGGGGACAGGATTCTGAGCGGAGACGAAAATCCCCGCCAGGACGATAACGATGGCAGCAGTGGTCACGGCTTTCATTGGAACCTCCATTCTACGGGTCAAGGGTGTGAAGAACTCGATACTCAAAAATACTCCAGCTAACTATCAGCGCTTTCCGCTTTCCTAATATCCATTAAATACGTGTGACGTGAAAATATCAACCGGAAAGGTGTATCCCGGGTGTCCTGATTCCCTGCCGAACAGCCGTCCGGATCGAGTCTCGTATTGATTTCAGGCTTGCGTTCTCGGCATCTTCATCTATGATTCTCTTGCATACGTAAAGCCATTTCATGCAGTTCGTTAGGTTCATGAAATGTCAAAATACAACCACCAGAGCAGGATGGAGTCTTTCAGTATTCCCCCGGAAACTCCTTTCATCGGGCGCCTGATTCAGAACTGGTTCTGGTTCGTGAACATGCCGATGAAACAAGCAGCCGGTGGATAAACTCTCGCGGACCCCAATCGGTCTTTTTCGCCCAAGATGTAGTCCCTGTCCGAGGATCAATCGTATTCGACATTTTCAGGGCAGGCATCATCGCAAGGACGTGATTCATGGACGTTTCGGTCATCGTCCCGTTTCTGAACGAAGACCAATACATCCGGAAGTGTATCGAATCCCTGCTCGACCAGGACTTCAGCCGGGACCGATACGAGCTCATCTTCGTCGACAACGGTTCCACGGATTCCAGCGTCCGGATCGTGGAGCAATATCCTGATGTGAAGCTGTTGTCCGAAACGAGAGGAAAGGTCTACACAGCCCGGAACACGGGCCTCGACCTGGCCACCGGCGAGATCATGGCGTTCACCGATGCCGATTGCACGGTGAGTCGGAACTGGCTCTCCTGCATTCACGATGAGATCGCAGTCAAGGGCAAGACCATCGTACTGGGCCGCATCCTGTTTCCCTCGCCCAAATCCGACCTGCTCCAGATCATCGAGAATTATCGGAACGACCACATCGAATTCGTGGTCGAGAACAACTTCCGGGACCACATTTACGGCTACACGAACAACATGGCTCTCCGGGCCGACGTGTTCGAACGCGTGGGTCCGTTCGTGGAGTTACCGGTACCGGGAGACACGGAGATCATTCACCGATGCCTCCGCCTCATCCCCGATACACAGGTGGCCTATCGCCCCGACATGCTGATCGACCATCTCGAGATCGTGAGTGCCCGGATCCTGCTGCAAAAGCTCTATCTCTACGGCAAGTTCCACGTGGCCATGGATCCGTCGGACACCCGTATACCCAAGCGCCTCAAGCCCGTCGGCGCCGAGGCCTACTCCGTCCGGAAGAACGCCTACTCGCTGCGCCACCGCTTTCTGTTCCGCCTGTCACTGTTCCTGTGCAACTCCTACTTCGACCTGGGGAAAAAGAAAGAGTGGGTTCGCCAGCATCTGTTTAAACCGAGGAGGCGCCACGAATGATGCACGCTGCGTTCCATGCCCAACGCGCTCCCGGTGCTGCGCCACTTCACGGGCCGGAGGCCCTGATCCCATGACAGGCCCCGCCCGTGGAGTCTACTTCCTGTCCGACGACCGGATATTCGACCTGACCATTGCATTTCTCAACAGCTTCCGGATGCACAATCCGGACATCCCACTTTGCTTGATCCCCTGCTACGACAACATAGATCGCCATCGAGAGCTCCAGAGCGATTACGATTTCACCCTTTATCCTCACGAAGAATCCCTGGCCCTGTGCGACGAGATCAGCACCCGGTTCCACGGAGAAGTCTTCGGCCATTACCGGAAGCTGGCGATGTGGGAGGGTGATTTCGAGGAATTCCTCTACATCGACTGCGACACTGTGGTCGTCGACAACGTCGATTTCGTGTTCAAGTACCTGGCAGACTACGACATCGTGACCTCGCAATCGAACCTGCCCATCCTCAGGAAATGGGTCTGGAAGAAGTCGGTCAACGAGACCGGACTCCTGGAAGAGGACCAGATCGCCTTTTCCGCGAACACGGGCTTCATCGTGTCGAAAAGAAATGCCCTGCCCCTGGCCCTCGCACAGGACAGGGCGAAGCTGGCAGATCGACTCTCGCCGCACATGGTGCTCATGTGTATCGAGCAGCCGTTTCTCAACTACCTGATCGTCACGTCCGGCAGGCGCTACACCAGCCTCTTCGTCCTGGAAAAGGAACGCGACGATCCCGATATGAAAGCCGAACGCTGGGCCGGCGAGAGGCTGGGCTTCGTCCGGAACGGGCGCATCCGGTTTCTGGGCCGTCGGCCGCCGACCTTGCTCCTGCACTGGGCTGGAAAATGGCAGCCCACCGCCCTGGATCGGGGTTTGTTTTCTCTCCTGCGTTTCTTCGGCCTCAAGGACCGGAATAAACCGCTCCTGATGAGGTTTATCATGCCCTACAAGAAGCTGTGGTATCATTATCGTTTCTTGCGCGACCCGGGGAAGACATGACAGAGCGTCCCAGGACAGAGCTTCGATTTCTCTTCGAGCTCCTCCGTCCGTACCGCACTGTGGTCGGCCTCATCGTCCTCTCGTCTTTCCTCGCTTCGTTGTGCGACGCGATTTCGATCGGAATGCTGGTCCCGCTGCTGGGCAGCCTCCAGGGGATGCAGGACCATGACAAGCTGCCGACATTGATCCGTCACGCCATGAATCTCCTGTCGCCCTACTCGGTGGAGACCCAGATCTACCTGTCCATCACCCTCGTCATGACGGCCGTCCTTTTCAAGAACGGCCTTCTCGGAGTATCCATCTACTTCGGATACTGGCTTTCCAGCCGGCTGTCCGCGGACATGAGAACCCGGGCCATGACGATGCTGATGACCGTCGGGATCGAATACTACCACCGGACCAAGTCGGGCGAGCTCATCGAAAAAACCCTGCAGAACACGGCATTCCTGGAAGATCTGACGCGGCATGCCGTGGAGATGATCGCCTACATCATCACGTTTTTCGTCCTCTTCGTCCTGCTCATCATCCTGTCCTGGAAGCTGACTATCATCATACTCATCCTCGGTGTCCTGTTCATGTGGTTGACATCGGCATACACGCGGAGCCTGTCACCCATCGGCGGAAGATTCGCGACCTCGAGCCGGGAACTGCACACGTCCATCCACGAGAACATCAGCGGAATCCATCTGATCAAGGCCTTTGCGCGGGAAAAGCGCCAGCTCCTTCGCATCCGGAAGGCCATCAGCAGGCATCAACGAAACACCCTCCAGCTCAACTTCCGCAATTACATCGTCCACCTGCTCACCGACATCCTCGGAGCGTGCGCCATCGGCGCCCTCTTCATCGTCACGATGCGCATGTTCGAACTGGACACAAAGGGGCTCTTTGTCATCCTGTTCCCCTTCGTCTACATCATCACCAGGCTCATTCCGGTGTTGAAGCAGATCAACATTGCGCGCGCCATGATCTCCAGCCGGTGGCCCTTTGTGACGCTGGTGAACGACTTCCTCCGCATGGACAACAAGCCCGTCGTGCCCGACGGAAGTTCGATGTACCCCGGTCTGAAGAACGAGCTCCGGTACGACCACGTGACCTTCTCGTACGGACGGGGCCTGGAACCGGCACTCGCAGATGTGAGCTTTTCCGTCAATCGGGGAAAAACCACGGCCATCGTCGGTCAGTCCGGTTCGGGGAAATCGACAATCGTCAGCCTGCTGCTGAGATTCTACGATCCGCTGCAGGGGGCCGTGCTCGTCGACGGAGTACCCCTGACGGAATTCGATTGCGAGTCGTATCGTCGGAGGGTGGGCGTGGTCAGCCAGGACGTCTTCATCTTCAACGATTCGGTCAGCTACAACATCGGATTCGGCGCCGACGGCGAGGTGCCGCAGACGCGGATCCTGGAGGCCGCCCAGAAAGCCGGAGCCCATGAGTTCATCATGAACCTGAAGGACGGCTACGACACCCTGCTGGGCGACCGGGGTGTCAAGCTGTCCGGAGGCCAGCGCCAGCGAATTTCCATCGCCCGCGCGGTGCTCCGGGATCCCGAGATCCTCATCCTGGACGAAGCCACCAGCTCCCTCGATACCCGGATGGAAAAGCTGATCCACCGAGCCATCGACGAGCTCGGTCGGAACCGGACCCTCATCATCATTGCCCACCGGCTTTCGACCATCCGAAACGCCGACGAGATCATCGTGATGAAGCACGGTCGGGTGCAGGAGATCGGCAGTGCGGAGGAGCTTCTCCAGCGGAAGGGCGAGTACTACATGCTCTCGCAGATGGACTCCGATCGTAGAAAAGTCTGACCGATATCGAAGGTGGATGAGGATATAGTTACACCGACGGCGTCATACGTCGCCCTGAAGGACTGGAGAGGGCTTCCACGGCCTGATCGGCCATGTGCACGAGGTCGTGGATGTGGTGGTAGGCGAACAGCGATCCCCTGCCGATGAGGGTCAGGTTGGAGAACCGGCCAAGCCACGCGTGAATCTCCCGCACGACATCCTCGGAGCCTGCGACCGGAACGGGGTATGCGTCGTGCATGCGGTGCACGGCGGCACTCCGGATCTCCCCTGCCTTGATCCATCCCAGTTGCTCCACGCCGACTCGCACCCGGGCCTCGAGTTCCTCGTCGGGCAGGCACCAGGTCTCATCATTCGGATCGCAGGGGATTTCCGCCACCAGGGAGGTCGTGCCCGGTGGAGACATCTCCGGGCAGCGGCACCTGGGTTCGTGGACGCGGGTGAAGAAACAATCCTTCTGGGGAAAATAGGTGGTGGCATACCTTGACAGGACATCCCGGTCCAGGAAGAGAGCCACCACCACCACGTGGCGAAAGTGCAGCGTTTTCGACAGGGCCAGGATTCGCTCCGGAGGAGGAGGGTCCAGGAGCTTCAAGGTTGTGCAAAGGGGCAGGGTGCAGATCACCCTGTCCACGCCGGCCACGGGTGCGCCGGCCGTCGTGATCTTCGCGATCCGGTGGTTGTCGTGGTGGATGGCCTTCACCGGGACACCGGTCTGCAGGGTGCCGACCGGGCATTTCTTCGCCAGCACTTCCGGAATACGTCCGATCCCCCCCCGGGGGTAATAGAACTTGCCGTCCAGGTGAGCGGTCCGCGCGCCGGCGCCCTGGAGGGCCTCCAGGAGAAACGTCTTCCAGGTCAATCCACTGAGGCGCTTGCCGGCCGCCGCCGTGGAGAGGGTACGGCTGGCCACGCCCCAGAGCTTCTCCGAATAGTTCGTGAGGAAGGAGCGGGCGATGGTCTTGCCGTAAGTCTTGACCGCGTATTCCTCCAGGTTTCTACATCCCCTCCCCCACCGGAGCCTGGCACGGACGAGATCCAGGGACGCCTTCAACACCTGGCCTGCAGAGAGCTTGCTCAGCAGGTTCCCGGGGGACAGTGGGAAGTCCACGAAGGTGCCGTTGAACTTGATGCGACTCGGCGTATCGACGATGTGAAGGTCTTCTCCGAGCAGCGACTTGATCTTCCGGGTCACCTCCGGAATGCAGTCGTGGAATCGGTGTGCACCTGCATCGAAGCGGAAATCCCCGTGCTGGAGGGTCACGGCGTTGCCCCCGGGTCGTGGACCGGCTTCGTAGAGGACAAAGGAAATCCCCAGCTCCTGTGCCGCACAGGCTGCGGCCAGACCCGCGATGCCTCCGCCGAGGATCGTGCAATCCACCGATCCGTCACCCACCGTGAATCTCCTTTCCAACGTGCTTGAACTCACCCGATCTCAGGGGACCTCGGGCCTTTCACTGGGAGAGGGGAAACCTCCCTTTCCGGTGTGCCGGAGGTGCGCGAGGCGTTCATGGAACCGGGCGCCGATCGCGACCCAGTCATATCGCTGCCTCACGTACCGGACCCCCTCCTTTTCCCGGCCGTCCCCCCCGCCGAGGGCATCGAGGATGGCCCGGACGTAGTCCTCGACGTCGCTCGACGACTGGTAGGTAAACCGTTCGAATTCCTTCAGATCCCCGAAGTCATTAGACACGACCTTCTTGCCCATGGCCAGGTATTCTCTGACTTTCATGGAACACCGGTGAGCATTAGCCTCGGTCTCGTCATGATAAACCAGGCAGACGTCAGCACGGTCCAGTTCGCGTGGCAGCCGATCCACGGGCAGCCGGCCGGTGAACCGGACCTGTAAGCCCGCAATAGCCGCCTGGTTCCGGAACGTGGATTCCAGGCGCCCGCCCCCCACCACGGTGAAATCCACCGACGTTTTCGCCTGGACGATTGCTACGGCCCGGAGAATGGTACCCAGGCTGGAGGCCACGTCCAGGTGCCCCATGAAGAACAGGCCGCGCCTTTCCTCGGTGCCCTCCGAGGGCGAGAACCGAGTGAGATCCACACCCTGGTGCAGCCTGTGGAGACACGTCTCGGAGACCCCGAAGTGCCGGAGAATATAGTCCCGGAGGTTATCATGGTGATACGTGACCAGATCGAAATGACGGGGAAACGGCTTCTGCACCGCGGCGATGATCCAGGAGGGAAATCCGGTCAGGTAACCGGAGTCCAGGTCGTCAATGTCCACGACCACTTTTTTTCCTCGGATGCACCTTGCGGGGCAATGCCGTTAAGCTCCAGGAGGCTGCGGACTGAAGCGCGTCCTG
>CAZAKZ010000030.1:0-45968 GCA_964485695.1 uncultured Planctomycetota bacterium
TTGCGTATTCACCGAATACGCGGTAGTCGTCGCGCCTTGCCTGTGCCGCTGATAGACCCCGACGCGACGGCTACGAATCATGACCGACCATTTGGCAGCCTGTGGACAAACTGGCTGCTACCCTTACCCGGCCCCCTCTCCCAGCTTTTTAATGATCTCCAGAAGCGGCAGAAACACCGCGAACAGGATGAATCCCACGATGCCGCCCACCATGATGATCAGGAGGGGTTCCAGAAGTCGGACAAGACTGGCCACCTCGATATCCACCTCGTACTCGTAGGTGTCCGCTATCCGAAGCAGCATGCGGTCCAGTTCACCCGTCTCCTCGCCCACGGCCACCATGTTGACGACCATGTCGTCGAACTGCCTCGTCTCGCCCATGGGCTCGGCGATCCCCTCTCCTTCCTTGACCGCGTTTCGCACCCTGTCGAGGGCGTCCTCGATGACCCGGTTGCCCACGCTGTTCCGGGTGATCTCGAGGCCATCCAGGAGCGGGACGCCGCTGTTGATCAGGGTGCCCAGGGTACGGGCGATGCGGGCAATCTTGTTCTTTCGATTGATGAGCCCGATCCTCGGTACTTTCAGACCATACCGATCCGTTATTTCCTGGCCCTTCGGGGACCGGCGGATCATCTTGAAGACGAGGTAGAGCAACACGGGAATCAGGAGCACCACGAACCAGTACGACTGCAGGAAGTTGCTCACGCTCAGCAGGATCTGGGTGATCTTGGGCAGCTCGTCGGTTCCCAGATCCTTGAAGATCTTCTCGAACTGGGGCACCACCACTGTGGTGATGAAGAAGATGACTCCCAGGGCGAAGACGATGACGAAGATGGGATACGTCAGGGCGCCCTTCACCTGGGTCCGAAGCTTCTCGGACTTCTCCTTGAAGTCGGCCAACCGCCGGAGCACCCTGTCGAGCATTCCCCCCACCTCACCGGCCCGGACCATCTGGACAAAGAGGTTGTCGAAGGCTCCCGGGTGCTTGGCCATGGCCTCGCTGAGGCTGGCCCCGCCCTCCACGTCTTCGGCCACGGCTCCGGCCACGGCCTTCATGGCACCGGGAGGGAGCTGGCCTTCCAGGATTTTCAAGCTCCGGACAATGGGCAGCCCGGCCTCCTGAAGGGTGGCGAGCTGGGTGGTGAACCGGGTGATGACCTTGGCGGAGATGCGGCCGCCCACCCTTCCCGTCTTCCTTTCCTTGGGCTTGGCGGCCAGGGGATCAAAGTACTTCTGTTGGGTTTTCTTCTTTGTCGCGACTTTGGCCATGGTCCTGTTCCTGGGCTGCGTCCGGTCTCCCGGAGCCTCCCCTCCTTCCCGTCCGATCCGAAAAATGCGGCGGGGACGGCCCCGTCCAGTTCATACCCTTATATAGTAACCCAATGACGGACACCCGTCATGCAGCACTCCCTGTGCACTATTCCCTGTACACGAATCCCTGTACACGAATCCCTGTGCACGAAATCTTGTGTATGGGGCAAACCGGGGCTCTATTCCTCGGCCAGGGTGGCCCGGATCACCTCCTCCACCGAGGTCACTCCGTCGTAAATGGCCAGCAAGCCAGAATCCCGCAGGGTACGCATCCCCTCCTCCAGAGCCACCTCCCGGATCCGGTCGGAGCTGACCTGCTCCGCGATCATCTGGCGCATCCGCTCGCTCACCAGGAGAATCTCGAAGATGGCCCGGCGGCCTCGGTATCCCGTGTGGTGACACGTCTCGCACCCCTTCCCGTAGCGGAATGTCCGTCCCACCACCTCCCTCGGGGTGAGGCTCAATTCCGCGAGGACCTCCGGGTCCGGCGTGTACTCCGTGGAACACTCCGGACAGATGCGCCGCACCAGACGCTGGGCGATGATGGCCTCGAGGGTGGCGGCCAGGAGGAACGACTCCACGCCGATGTCCACCATGCGGGTGATGGCGCTGGGCGCGTCGTTGGTGTGGAGGGTGGAGAACACCACGTGGCCGGTGAGGGAGGCCTCCACCGCCATGCGCGCCGTCTCATCGTCCCGGATCTCCCCCACCAGGATCTTGTCGGGATCCTGACGCAGGATGGATCGCAGGCACTTGGCGTAGGTGAGATCGATGTCCTCGTTGATCTGGACCTGGATGATGCCTTCCAGGTCGTACTCCACCGGATCCTCTGTGGTGATGATCTTGATCCCGATGTCATTGGCCTCGTTCAGGGCCGAGTAGAGGGTGGTGGTCTTCCCGCAGCCTGTGGGACCCGTCACCAGGATGATACCGTGGGGCCGGTCGATGAGAGCCCGGATCGACCTCAGCTCGGCCTCGCGCAGGCCGATCTTCTCCAGATCGAGGCTCACCACGCTCCGGTCGAGGATCCGCATGACGCAGCTCTCGCCGAACAGCGTCGGCAGGGTGGACACGCGGATGTCCACGGGCCGGCCGCTGATCACCAGCTCGATGCGACCGTCCTGGGGAATCCGGGTCTCGGCGATGTCCAGGTCCGCCATGACCTTGATGCGGCTGATGAGGGCCTCGGCCAGGTGCCGGGGAGGGGATTCCAGCTCGTAGAGCACCCCATCGATGCGATACCGGATCTTGAATTCTTCCTCGAAGGGCTCGAGGTGAATATCGCTCGCAATGTCCCGGATGGCCTGGTAGAGGACGTAGTTCAGGAGTTTCACCACGGGTGGAGACTTGGCCATGGCCTCGGCGTCGGCCAGGTCCATCTGTCCGATCTTCCCGATGCCGGCAATCTCTTCGGTCTCGGACTCCTTCACCACCCGCTCCATGCTGCTCAGGGCTTCCGGGTAGTATTTCTTTAGGGCGGCCTCCACCTCTTCCGAGGGCGCCACCGCACCTCTTACCTCCTGGTTGAGGAGGAACTTCAGGTCATCCAGCACGCCGATATTCATGGGATCGGCCATGGCCACCACCAGAGCGCCCTCGGACTCCCGGACCGGAACCACCCGAAAGACGTTGGCGGTCGAGGAGTCGATCTTCGAGAGGACGGAAGCCTGGAGGGTGAGGCCCGCCAGGTGGACGACCTCCATGCCCGCCTGGGCGCCGAGGGCGACCATGAGCTGGTCCTGGTTGATGGCGTCCAGCCTCACCAGGATCTCACCCAGGGGGCCCCCTTCGGTGCGCTGGACGTGGAGGGCCTCCTGGATCTGGCCCTCGTTCACCAGTCCCATGTCCTTCAGGATCTGCCCCAGTAGATTGCGGCGCGGCGCTGCCAACGATCTGCTCCCCTCAAAGCGAACTCACGTGGACCCGGAAGGACCCGTGGCCAAGCGGCCGCCTCCCGGGCTGGAAGGGGATTCGAGTTTTCACGACTCGCTACTCCCTCCCCATCTTGATACGGATATCCTTGGGATTCTGGGCCTTCAGGAACATCTGTTCCTCGTTGATGCGGCCCTCCTTGAAGAGAAAGTGCAGGTGATCGTCCAGAAGCTGCATGCCCAGGTTCTTGGACGTCTGGATGGACGAGAAGATCTTGAA
The DNA here is from genome assembly GCA_964485695.1 of uncultured Planctomycetota bacterium. GTDB lineage: Bacteria > Planctomycetota > JAFGQW01 > JAFGQW01 > JAFGQW01 > CAZAKZ01. Next base: position 3,463 of record CAZAKZ010000030.1, read on the forward strand.
GGTCTCGTTCTTCCGGATGTGGTTCTCGATGGCGGAGGTCATGATCATGAGCTCGAAGGCGGCGATGAGGCCGGGGGTGTCCGACCGCGGCATGATGACCTGACTCAGCACGGCGATGAGGCTGACGCTCAGCTGCACCCGGATCTGCTCCTGCTGCTCCTGGGGAAAGGCATCGATGATCCGGTCCACGGTGCGGGCGGACCCGGTGGTGTGCAGGGTAGCCAGGACCAGGTGGCCGGTCTCGGCCGCGGTGATGGCGGCCATGATGGTCTCCAGGTCCCGCATCTCCCCCACCAGAATGACGTCCGGGTCCTGGCGCAGCCCCCTGCGAATCCCCTCGGCGAACGACGGCACGTCCACGTGCACCTCGCGCTGGGTGATGATGGATTTCTTGTGCTCGTGGTAGTACTCGATGGGGTCTTCGATGGTGACGATATGGTGGTCAAACTTCTCGTTGATGATATCGATCATGGTCGCCAGGGTGGTGGTCTTGCCGCTGCCGGTGGGGCCTGTGACCAGGAACAGGCCGCGGGGCCTCGTGAGCAGCTCCTGGACAGCGCCGGGCATTCCGATCTCCTCGAAGGAGAGGATCCTCGTCGGAATCAGCCTGAGCACCACACCGGTGTGGCGCTTCTGCCGGAAGGCGCTGACCCGGAACCGGCCCTTGTCTTCGTGGGCGTAGGCAAAGTCGGTGGTGCCCACCTCCTCCAGCTCCTTGCGGTTGCGCTCGGGAATGATCTGGCTCAGGAGCTCTTCGGTGTCTTCGGGTGTCAGGGAGGGGCGGTTGACGTTGTGAAGGCTGCCGTGCAGGCGGATCACCGGGGGCCGACCCACGGCGAGGTGAATGTCCGAGGCGTTCTTCTCCACCACCAGATCGAGCAGAGGAATGATATCCGGCACAGGGTTCTTCCTTCCCGGATCAGATCCTGATCCTGTCCCTGACGCTGTTTACAATTCGATGATCACGGCACTCGCACCCCTCAAACCAGCATCTCCTCGCCGAAGCTCACCCGGAGTACCTCTTCCAGGCTGGTGACGCCGGCCAGGGCCTTGCGGATGCCGTCCCGGACCAGGGTGACCATGCCGCCGGAGAGGACGGCGGCCTCCCGGAGCCGGGATGTGGAAGCTGACTTGAACGTGAGATTTCTGAGCTCGGAGTTCATCTCCACGAGTTCGAAGATGCCCTGGCGCCCCTGGTACCCGGTCATTTCACAGGCCTTGCAGCCCACGGGGCGGTAGAGGGTTACCCCTTCCACATCCTCGCCGGTCAATCCCACGGCCCGGAGCTCGCTCTGGGCCGGCTCAAAGGGCGCCTTGCACGCATTGCACAGCTTCCGGATGAGGCGCTGGGCCATGACGGCCTGGATGCTGGAGGCGACGAGGAATGGTTTCACACCCATGTCCACGAGGCGCGTGATGGCGCTCGGGGCGTCGTTGGTGTGAAGCGTGCTGAACACCAGGTGTCCCGTCAAGGCCGCCTGGATGGCGATCTCGGCCGTCTCCAGATCCCGGATCTCCCCCACCAGGATGATGTTGGGTGCCTGCCTCAACATGGCCCGGAGGATGCGTGCGAAGGTCATGCCGATGCGGGCCTGGACCTCGGCCTGGTTGACGCCCAGGAGGTGGTACTCCACCGGATTCTCGGCGGTGATGATCTTCACGTCGGGCCGGTTCAACTCCTTGAGGGCTGCATAGAGCGTGGTGGTCTTGCCGCTCCCCGTGGGGCCGGTGACCAGAAAGATGCCGTTGGGCCGTTTGATGATGCGGTTGAACCGCTTGCTGTCGTCGGGATGGAAGCCCAGGACGTCCAGGCTCACGAGGCCGGTCTCCTTGTCCAGGAGACGCATCACGATGCTCTCCCCGTACGTGGAGGGCAGCGCCGATACCCGGACGTCGATGGGCCGATTCAGAAGATCGACGTTGATGCGGCCGTCCTGGGGCTGGCGCTTCTCGGCGATATCCATGCCGGCCATGATCTTGAGGCGACTCAACACCGGCCCTTGCAGGTGCTTGGGGTAGCTGGCCACTTCCCGGCAGACACCGTCGATGCGATATCGGATGCGGAGGCGCTGCTCGAAGGCTTCCACGTGGATGTCCGAGGCGCGCTGCTTGAGAGCCTCCTCCATGACCTGGGTGACCAGCCGGATGATGGGAGCTTCGTCGTCATCCCCCTCGCCGGGAAGCTCCTCCTCGGCCAGGACCGCCCGGCGGGCCTCCCCGGTGGATTTCGATCCGCTCTGGATGCCGTAGTAATCCTCGAGGGCCTCCTCGAGGGCCGAGGGCGTGGCCAGAGCGCACCGCACCTCACGGCCGAGCAGGAACGCGAGATTGTCCACGTTCATGGTGTCCACGGGGTCGCCGATGGCGATGAACAGCACCTGTCCCGACAGCTTGATGGGCAACACCCGGAATTCCTCGGCCACTTTCCGGTCCATGGCCTCCAGGACGGGATCGGGAATCCGTCCCTTCTTCAGGTCCACGTATTGCAGACCCGCCTGCCGGGCCAGGGCCCGGGTCAGGCGGGATTCGTCCACCAGGCCCAGCGCCACCAGGGCTTCTCCAAAACGCACCTTGTGCTCGTACTGATACCGGAGCGCCTGCTCCACAGCAGCCTCGTCGATGAGGCCCTCCTGTTTGAGCATGTCGCCGAGCTTCATGCGGCCGGAAGAGGACATGGACACCGGGTTTTCCCTTCTTTCTTGTGCTGGCTCAGCCTTGCACGGATGCGATAGCGTAGGAAGGAACCCACGTGGGGTCAAGAAATTAGCGAGGGATAGTTACCGCGGAAGCAGCCCGAATTCCCTTTCCGCGGCAGGCCCCGGGGATCCGTGGAGGAAGGGAGGAAAGGACGTTTTCCTGGATTGTCACCAGTGCTATACCTTCGGGAAACAAATCGAGTAATTCCTTGAGCATTAACGGTTTACTTTCTGTCTTTCTTACAAGATCCAGGAGCATTCGTTGCGGTCTTTTCTGCGATTATCCTGCCTTTTAACGGCCGTTAGCTTGTCCGGGGGATGCGTGCTGTGCAAGGTGTTCTGCCCGGCTCCTCCCCCCCTGCTCAGCGATCTGAACTGGGCGACACCCGAGGCGGCCGTGGACACCTACCGGAAGGCGTTCAAGGCCGAGAACGGGGACTACGAGTTCCTGTGTCTCTCCCGAAAGCTGCTGGACAAGTACGGCATCGGGATCACGGAATACACTCTGGGCCGAGACCGATTTCTCGAGGAAAACCGCGCCCTGAAGGACCACTTTCTGGAGGCCGAGGTGAAAGGGGTCCGGGCCGTGCCCGGTGCGAAGCCGCCCCAGGTGGTGGTACGACTCCAGAGGGGGGAGCACCACGTGGATTTCCTCCTCGTGAACGAGCCCATCCTCTGGGTGCATGCCGTGGAGGACGGGGACGCCCTCACCCTGGGCATGGAGCTGGAATCCCTCGCCTCGGTGATCCGGGTCGAAGGAAATTGGATCCGCATCGTGGATCTACCCGCGGCGGAGGCCGCGCTTCCGCTTCCGGAAGACATACATGAGGTGCGTCTGACCGATCGCTGGCGCCTCCTCGACATCGTCGGTCGAAGCGCATCTCTGGATACGTATTTCAAGCAATCCAAACACGTTCAGAAGGCCCCAGTACAGGCGAAAGAACAATGAGCCAACCGATTTACTTTTTTGCTAAGGGTAAAACCGAAGGCAATGCCTCGATGAAGGAGCTCCTGGGCGGCAAGGGGGCCAACCTTGCCGAGATGACCCACCTTGGAATTCCTGTGCCCCCGGGATTCACCATCACCACGGAGCAATGCGCGGCCTACATCGAGAACGACAACCAGCTCCCCGCCGGCCTCTGGGAAGCCGTCGTAGAATACATGGGGCGCCTCGAGGAGGAGATGGGCCGGAAGTTCGGCGACAGCCGGAATCCGATGCTGGTCAGCGTCCGCAGCGGCGCCGCCGACAGCATGCCGGGCATGATGGACACCATTCTGAACCTCGGTCTCAATGACGAATCGGCCAAGGGTCTGGCAGCTTCGGCGGGTAGCGAAAGATTCGTCTACGACGCGTACCGGCGGCTGGTGAACATGTTTGGAGACGTGGTCATGGGCATCGACCACACCGCTTTCGAGGAGGTGATGGAGGGGCTCAAGAAGGAGACCGGCAAGACCGAGGATACCGCCCTCACCCTCGAGGACCTCCAGGAACTCACCCGTCGATACCTCAAGGTGTTCGAGAGCTATACGGGGCGTTCCTTCCCCCAGGACCCCAGGGAGCAGTTGAAACTGGCCATCGAGGCGGTGTTCCGGTCCTGGGCCAACCCCCGGGCGGTCAAGTATCGCGAGATCAATGATATCCACGGCCTTCTGGGGACGGCCGTCAACGTCCAGGCCATGGTGTTCGGGAACATGGGAGAAACCTCCGGCACCGGCGTCTGCTTCACCCGCGACCCTGCCACGGGCGAGAACGTCTTTTACGGCGAGTATCTCATGAACGCCCAGGGGGAGGACGTGGTGGCCGGCATCCGAACCCCCGAGCCCATCGCCCGGCTGAAGGAAGGGATGCCCGACTGCTACGAGGAGCTCTACCGCCACCAGGATACCCTGGAAAAACACTACAAGGATATGCAGGACATCGAGTTCACCATCCAGGAAGGGCGCCTCTTCATGCTCCAGACCCGCTCCGGCAAGCGGACGCCCCCGGCTGCGGTCCGGTGTGCGGTGGAGATGGTGAAGGAAGGCCTCATCGACGAGACGACCGCGGTGGTCCGGGTGACGCCCGAAGACATCAGCGTCCTCATGCACCCCGCCTTTGATCCCAAGGCCGAGAAGGAGACCATCGCCACTGGGCTGCCCGCCTCTCCGGGCGCCGCCTCCGGCCACGTCTACTTCACGGCCCATGAAGCCGAGGCCGCATCGCAGGACGGCACCAAGGTGATCCTGGTGCGCCACGAGACCAGCCCCGAGGACGTGGGCGGCATGCACGCCTCCCAGGGCATTCTCACCGCCGTGGGAGGCATGACCTCCCACGCGGCCATCGTGGCCCGCGGCATGGGGAAGTGCTGCATCGTGGGATGCTCACAGATTCACATCGCCGAGGATAACAAGTCCTTCACCACCGACAGTGGCGCCACCATCAAGGAGGGCGATTTCATCAGCCTCGACGGCACATCGGGCGAGGTCTACCTCGGTGAGGTGGAGTCCATTCCTCCGGAGCTGTCCGGAGATTTCAATCAGATCCTGAAGTACGCCGACGGCATCCGCACCCTGAAAATCCGCACCAACGTGGACGATCCCGAGGGCGCCACCAAGGCCCGGGAGCTGGGCGCCGAGGGCATCGGCCTCACCCGCACCGAGCACATGTTCTTTGAAAAGGACCGGATCTGGGCCATGCGGGAAATGATCCTCGCCGAGGATCCCGCACACCGCGAGAAGGCTCTGGACAAGCTCCTGCCCATGCAGCGCGGCGACTTCGAGGGCATCTTTACCGCAATGAACGGCCTGCCGGTCACCATCCGGTTGCTGGACCCCCCGCTCCACGAATTCCTGCCCACCGAGGCCGAGGCCCTGGAAGAAATGGCTCATCGCCTGGAGGTGGACGTGGACGTGGTGGCCCAGAAGGTGAAGGCCCTGCACGAGCTCAATCCCATGCTCGGGCACCGCGGCTGCCGCCTGGGCATCAGCTTCCCGGAAGTCTACCGAATGCAGGCCCGTGCCATCCTGGAGGCGGCGTACAACGTGGCCGACCGGGGCGTGGATGTGCTTCCCGAGATCATGGTTCCCCTCGTGGGCACCGTGGCCGAGCTCGATGCCAACAAGGCCGACATCATGGAAGTGTACGAGAACCTCCAGCAGGAGCGGGGCAAGCCGATCTCGTTCCTGGTCGGCACCATGATCGAGATTCCCAGGGCGGCGCTCACGGCCGGAGAGGTGGCCGGCACAGCGCAGTTCTTCAGCTTCGGTACCAACGACCTGACCCAGATGACCTACGGTTTCAGCCGGGACGACATCGGCACCTTCCTTCCCAATTACATCGCCAAGGGCATTCTGCCCGAGGATCCCTTCGCCTCCCTGGATCAGGCGGGCGTGGGGCGACTGGTATCCATATGCGTCCAGGAAGGGCGGGCCACCCGGCCCGATCTAAAGGTCGGAATCTGCGGGGAGCACGGCGGCGACCCGGCCAGCATCAAGTTCTGTCACGGCGTGGGCCTGGATTACGTCAGTTGCTCCACGTACCGGGTGCCTGTGGCGCGCATGGCCGCGGCGCGGGCCGTGCTGGGGATGTAATGACTGGCAGCTATTCCTGGGCCTCGATCTGCTTTAAGATCTCCTCGGGAATGTCGAAGTCCGAGTAGGCCTGCTTCACGTCCTCATGGTCCTCCACGGCTTCCATGAGGCCCAGAATCTTGCGGGCCACGCCCGTGTCCATAATCTCGATGGTGCTGTTGGGCTCGCGGGTGATCTCGGCGGTCTGGATGGGGATTTCCTTCTCCTCGAGCGCCTTTCGCACGCTGTCGAAAGCTCCGGGATCGGCCGTGATCCGGAAGACATCCTCGATGCGCTCGAGGTCGTCCCCCCCGGCCTCCAGGACCAGGTCCAGGAGGTCATCCTCGGTGACATCCTCGACGGACACCGTGAAGGACGCCTTTTGCTCGAACTTCCAGGCCACGCTGTTCGTGGTGCCCAGATTCCCGCCCCGCTTGTTGAAGAGGGTCCTCAAGTCCGTGGCCGTCCGGTTGCGGTTGTCGGTGAGGGTCTCCACCAGGATGGCCACGCCGCCCGGGCCGTAGCCCTCGTACACAAGTTCTTCGATGGTGGCGCCGCCGCCTTCCCCGGTGCCCCGCTTGATGGCCCGCTCGATGTTGTCCTTGGGCATGTTGGCCGACTTGGCCGCATCCACGGCGTACTTGAGGGTGAGGTTCATGGATGGATCCCCCCCTCCGGACCGGGCGGCCGAGATGATGTTCTTGGCCAGCCTGCTGAACAGCTTCCCCCGCTTGGCATCCATGGCAGCTTTTTTGTGCTTGATCCCGGCCCAGTGGGAATGACCAGCCATTGCCTTTCCTTTCTTATCTATGTCCAGCCGTCGTCTTCCTGGATCACTCTTCTGATTGTAAAACAAGTTTGCTTTCAAGGAAATAAGCATAATTTCCTTGATACCAGTGTGTTAAACCGTGATCACCGGCATGTCGCGCGGAGTGCGATTACAAGGTTTCCACTCCGGTGGCTCGAGCTCACTCCTGGAGACTCTTGGGTGCATCTCCCTAATGCACAGCCTTCAAACAAATTACAATGAATCCGCTTTGCCGTCGAGCTTTGGCACGGAAGTTGTTCTTGTTTGACTCCAGGAAGGGAAATTCCATCCGGAAAGACCTTCGCGCCTTGCTCTTTGAAAGACACAGTAGCGTTGGAAATCGTCGTGTTTGTGAAAGAAGAAGCAAACCCTAATAATCTGCCCTAGGAAACATTTTTCCAACGTTACTTGCTTGAACCCCGCCTTGGTTTTCCCCCGGGCGGGGTTTTTTTGTGGGTGCAGCCGGGTGGGGTGGAGTCGATAATCGGATTCTTCATCCTGGTACGCCCCCTCCAAGGGTGGCCAGCGACTGAGAGTAGAAAGGTGGGGATGGACCTTCAGCCATCTCGATCTTGATGGATGAGAAGGACCTGAATCAATCAGGAGAAGAACACGCGATCCTGAGGCCGACCTACCTCTTGGAGAACTGGAATCCGCGCCGGGCACCGCGGCGCCCGTACTTCTTCCGCTCCTTCATCCGGCCGTCGCGGGTGAGGAAACCATTGTCCCGGAGCCGCTCTTCCATTTCCGGGCGATCCTCCTTGAGGGCCCGGGCAATGCCCAGGGCACAGGCGCCGGACTGACCCGTGATGCCGCCGCCCCGCACGTTGATGAAGACGTCGTACTTGTCGCGACACTCCGTGGACTTCAGCGGCGCTTCGACCTCGATCTGATGACCGATGTTCGGGAAGAACTCCTTGAACTCCCTCCGGTTGACGAGGATTCCACCGCTGCCGGGACGGATTCGCACCCGGGCGACCGAGGCTTTTCGCCGGCCGACGCCCCAGATGTATTGTGACTTTGAATCCACCACGGATTATTGCTCCTTCCTGACCTCGGCCGATGAACTGGCCTTCTTCAACTCCAGCTCCACGGGCTGCTGCGCCGAGTGGGGATGGTCCGCACCGCTGTAGACCTTCAGCTTCTGGAACATGTGCCTGCCGAGCTTGGTCTTGGGCAGCATGCGCCGGACGGCCAGACGCACCACCTCCTCGGGATTACGCTCATGCATGCGCCGGAACGGCGTCTTCACGAGACCGCCCGGATACCCGGTGTAATGGAAGTATTCCTTCTTTTCCGCCTTCTTGCCCGTGAGCTCCACCTTCTCGGCCTGGACAACCACCACGAAGTCCCCGGTATCGATATGGGGGGTGTACGCGGGTTTGTGTTTGCCCATGAGTATGCGGGCCACCTCGACCGCCAGCCGTCCAAGGACCTTGCCCTCGGCATCCACGAGAAACCAGCGTCTCTCGATTTCGGACGGCTTGGCCATGTAGGTCTTCATGATTTCCTCGCCAGACTATGCTTGTACATTGCTTGTACATTGTTCCGGGACGTGGGTGGAATCTTAGGATGCCTCGGCCCGGGAGTCAACGAATCGATACCAACACGGAGTAGCGCCACAACTCATTACTTTCAAGAAAATTATGGCAATTTCACTCGAGAACCACCAGCCCGAAGTTCTCCCCCCGGAGCGATTCCCCCCGGAGCCGGCCGAGGAGAACCCCGGAATCGCCGAGGCTCGGAAGTCCGGCCAGGAGGGTCCGGTAGACAGCGGGCAGATCCTCGGGTGGAACCCGCTTAGCTTCTTCCACGCATCGAGGCTCACCCGCGCAGAGCCGATCCAGACCTCGAACCTCTCCCGACCGGACCCAGTAGGCCGGTCGCATCTCCATGCCCGAAGGCAGCCGCGCCAGGACATGGGTCCGCCCTCCAGCTCGACGCAGACAGAAACCCTCACCCAGGCCTCGGGCTGCCAGGTGGGCGAGCCACCCCTTGCCCTGCCAGCGCACCCGTACTGCCCCGGCGCCGGCCTCTACCTCGGCCCCCGGCGGTACATGGGTGAACACCAGGTTGGCCTCCGACTCTCGCACCTCGGCCGTGTTCCGGCCCCGGGGCTCCACCTGCCAGCAGGTGTGAATCCAGGCCTTCTGACCGGGTCCCGGAATCCACCAGAGGACACGACTCGCCTTCCGGGTCCAGAGGTCACCGGGGACCAGGAAGAGAAGTCCAGCGCCGAGAACAAGGACTGCGACTCCGCCCATCACTGTCACTCCGCGACGCATGCGTCGGAGTCCGCGCGCACACAGCGCAACGGCCCCGAGGTAGAGAATCACCGCCAGGGCCGGAAGACTCCGGCCGGGCTCGGGTAGGATCTCGGGCAGACCGGGCACGGGCGGCCGGATTTCGGCGAATGCGTCGTGCAATTCCAGGTTCTCCCAGGCCCTGGGCGTGTCAAGACATACGACCCGGCCCAGGCCCGGAGCCCCGGTCTTGCCCGGCTCCAGCATCAGGGCCGATCCACCCAGGCGTATCCACGCCCAGAGGCTGCGGAATTTCCGGAGCTCTGATGGACCCGCGGCCATCACCAGATCCAGGCAGGAGACCACGGGAGGCGGAAGATTCTCGAGGTCCGCGTCCAGGCGAACGAACCGCACGCTTCGACCCAAGGCCCTCTCCAGGTGTCTCTTTTTCTTCTCACGATCGTCCTCCCCTCCGAGAAGATCCACAGCCCGGGGCAGGATTCCGACCAGAGCCGTTCCTGGCGTCACGGGGTGAAACGCTCCCTGAGGCGGCGCACCCGGTCCCGTCAGAAGGGGAGAGCCGAGACGGGGCCAGAGGAATGCGGCTGCATTCCCCAGCACCCGGACCCGGAACTGGCCCCACTCCCCTTGCCACGCTGCACCCCCACCCACGTGCATCGGCACGGGAAGCCCGGGCCGGACGAGCCCTTCCAGGAGAATCCGGCCTCTCGAGCCTTCCTGGGCAGTGACCGTGAATCCGGCCAGCAGCGCGGCTCCCAGGAGGAGCCAGGAGATGGGTCGAGCGTTCATGGTCCCCCGTCCAGAATACTCAGAACCGGGCAGACCAGGGCACCCTCTTCCGCACCGAAGAACTCGGCAGACGCATACATGAGTAGAGGTGAGGCATAGAGAATCCCGATCGCGACGGGCCAGTACCCGAACCGGAGGAATCCGGGGAAACGATTCCCCACGGCGCCCGCCACCCGGCCCGAGGCGTGGGCCACGAGGAGCATTCCACACGCCAGGCAAAGCTGCTCCCATGCTGCTCCGGTCATCCACCGCACGACTCCGATGAGCGGCAGGGCGGCCAGGGCCAGGGCCGCACTCTCGACGATGCCCTGGACCGTACTCCATCCCTTTCTGAATCCCGGGACCAGGATCAGATGGTACCCGAGGAGGCAGGCCAGAAAAATGCGGCCCGCACCGGTCGGCTCCCCGGCCAGACCGTCCAGGACCAGGGGCAATAGAACCGCGGCCCCGGCAATCCAGGTCCATGCCTGGACAAGAGCAGGATCCAGGAGCGGTTTACCGGATTCCGGGCCGGGGGAGATGGGCGCAGGAGATACCATTGCGGTTATTATCGACGGGATGAGGAGGGATATCCACCGTCCCCCAGGGCGGTCGCCGGGATCGGGGCCGCTGGGGCCCGCTGCACGAACGTCTGGCGGAAGGCCACACCGCCGGAGCGGATCCCCCGCCACCCCGGAAACTGTCGCAGGATGTTCTCGAGGTTTATTACCTTTTCTTCTGGATCGAGGTCGCCGGGTCGGAGTTCGGTCACACCGCGGCCCCAGGCCAGGCAACACGTTTCCTGGCCCTCCTCTCCCGGATCCTGTTCTTTATGAAAGACCAGGTTCAGAAGCGCGTGGTGTTTGCCGTCCAGTCGCTTGCAGGGCACCGCCTCGATGCGGTTCAGGGACTTCCACAGAAATCCCTTCCCGGTCGTGTGCCCGAGCAGGAACGCCACTTCCCTGGCGGCCACCCGGCGCTGCCAGGAGGCCGGAACGGCGCCTTCCGTGGTCTTGATCCGGGGCAGGTCCAGTGGAATACCGGCATCGGGCAGAACCACGCCGTCGATATCCACGTAATGGTCCGTTTCGAACAGCCGGGCCACAGGGCGACGATACTCGACGCACACCTGAAACCCTCCGTCCCGGTGGAGGGAAACGTCCTGGACGGACCGGACCCAGGGAACCCGGGCCACGGCAGCCCGGAGGCGAGGAACGAATTCCGGGTGAAGAACGGGGCACCCCCGGAGGTACGAGGTCTCCTTCAGGAGTCTGGCCTCGAGGGAGGAGCCCGCCCAGTTGGGTGCCGGCGTCAGGTGAACCGACGCCGGGTTGAATCCGCACCGGGGGTCCCGAAAGACCAGACCACGGACCTCCTCCATACCCCGGCGAGCCAGAAAGGTCAGGAGGAATACCGACAGGGCCGCATAGCCGATCCGAAGTGTGTTGGAAACGGGATCATTCCTTTAACACCACTGGATTCCCGGCCAGGCCGGGGCGCCGGTTCCGGCGCCCCCGGGTATTCATGGGCTGCTCGCGAGAGCCCGGATTAAACCTTCACTGTGCCCTTGGACACGTCGACGAACTTCTTTTCCTTGCCCGGCCTGGCGCCCAGGCTGGCACTGAAGTTGACGTCGTAATCGCCGACAAAGATCTCGAGGGTATGCACGATACTCTCGAGCAACTCACGACTGATGAACACCTCATCTCCCTTGGCGATCTCCATTTCCCGATGCAGGAGACTCAGGGTGACCCGGACGGGGTGCAACCGGCGAGAGATGAACTTTTCTACGGACATTTCCATCTGACTGTACTCCCTCTTCGCGCCCTTAACGAAGAATAGACACCCACCCGAACCCTCCTCAACCATACCAATCAGAAGGTCCGGGGCGGCCCGATCGGAACATCCGATCTGGGGGCTCCCCCTGAAGGCGGTTCCCATCTAATCAAAGGCAAAGAAAACAACCGGCGTGGAAGAACTCGTCTCGTCTACCACGACCAGGAAAACACTCGTCCTCGAAATTATGTCGAAATTATGTCCTCGATACGACCGCAGCCCTTTGCGGCCAGTCCTCGATCTCCTGGGTCAGGGATACGCCGAAGAGGTTCAGAACCCGGTCCCTTGCTTCCCGGATCAGGTCTCTGACCTCGCAGGCTTTCGCACCGCCCATGTTCACCACGAAATTGGCATGTTTCTCGGAGATGCAGGCCCGCCCGCGCCTCTGTCCTTTCATGCCGGCGTCATCGAGCAGCCGTCCGGCGCTCTTTCCGCCCGGTGGGTTCATGAAGATACAACCCGGAGTGTGATCCTGCAAGGGCTGTGTGGCTTTCCTGTATTCGAGAATGGAATTCGCCCTGGACCTGATGGCCTGAGGGTCATCTTTCTCCAGGCGGATTCGCACCGAGACCACCGCGCCTCCGCCCAGGGAGGAGGTTCGATATCCGAGTCCGAGATCCGATACGGGGCGGGTTTCCACCTCACCCTGCGGCGTCACCACAGTGGCGGAAACGACCACATCGCCGAAAGAGCCCCGGGCGCCGCCGGCATTCTGGTGCAGGGCCCCCCCTACCGATCCCGGAATGCCCACACACCCCTCGAGGCCCTTGAGGCCCATGTCGATGGTCTTCTTGACCAGGGCAGGCAAGAAAACGCCCGCCGCCACTACCAGCTCTCCCACCTTTTCAGGGATCTTCTTTTCAGGGATCTCCTCAAGGGTACCCAGGCTGACCACGGCTCCGTCCACGCCCTGGTCATCGATGAGGAGGTTGGACCCGCGCCCGAGATACCAGGCCGGAATGCCCTGGTTCTGGAGGACCGCCAGGAGGTCGGCCAGGACCTGGATGTTCTCGGGCGTGAAGAAATACCGGGCCGGGCCGCCGATCCTGAGGGTGGTCAGGTCTTCCAGGCGACGGTCCCGGATCAGGATGTCAGTGAAGGCGTCGTACCAGGCCATCGGCCACCTCCCCGACGCGGCCCGCTCCCATGGTCAGGACCACGTCCCCGCGGTGAAGTCCGGGCACAATCTCGTGCACGAGGTTTTTCAGCGGCAGGAACCGCGCTTCGCCTCCCTCGAAGCGAATCGCTTCCACCAGGTCGTCCGGTCCGATGTTCCTCCAGTCTTCCGGCCGCTCCCGGGCCGCAAACACGTCGCAGACAAAGACCTGGTCAGCGCCGGAGAGCTCCCGGGCGAAGTCTCCGAGGTAGTTGTTCAGACGCCGGAACTGATGCGGCTCGAAAACGGCCGTCAGCCGCCGTCCCGCGTAGTGCTGCCGGGCCGTGGACAGGGCCGCCTGAACTTCGGTTGGGTGGTGGGCGTAGTCGTCCACGACGGTGATCCCGCGGTGCGTGCCCATGTCCTCGAACCGGCGCCGGACTCCCTGAAACGCCACGGCCGCCTCGCTGCACGCCTCGGGGGAGGCGCCGACCTCCAGGGCCACCGCCGAAGCAAAGAGCATGTTCCAGGTGTTGAACGTTCCCGGAATCCCCGGTTTCAACTCGACGATGGATTCATCATCCTTCACGAGGGTGTAGGTCTTCTCCCCGTTCCGGGAGGATGCTGAAATCAATCGGTACCCTGCCCCGCCCTGATCCGAGGGCCCATCCGTCCGGACCGGAACCACCCGGGCTGTGACCCCCCACGGCTTCATGGCCCCGAGGAACTTCTCGTTCACCACCAGTTTCCCGGTAGGGGGAAGCGTGCGGGCAAATTTCCCGAAGGCATTCATGACGCCCTCGATACCCCCGTAGCATTCCAGATGGTCGTCCTCGATATTGAGGATGACTCCGAGGGTGGGGCGAAGATCCAGGAAGGAACCTCCGTATTCGCACGCCTCCACGATGAACTCCGGACCCGTTCCCACGGCCATACCGGAGCCGAAATCCAGGCCGTCTCCGCCGATGAGAAACGTGGGATCCCTGCCTGCGACACGAAGCATCTGCACGAGCCACGCACTCGTGGTGGTCTTGCCGTGCGTCCCGGCCACCCCGATGGCGGTGCCCCGGTGTTGCCGCAGCTCCCGGCCCAGGGCGCTGGAAAAGGTTTCCTGGGGAATGCCGCGTCGGCGTGCCTCCTCCCGCTCCGGATTGCCCTCGGGTATGGCGCGGGAATGGACCACCCGGGCGACCTCGGGGTGCAGGTTTCGCGCCCGGTGTTTCGTGTAGATCCGGGCGCCGGCCTGCTCCAGGGGCCGGCTCCAGGGCCCGGGATTCTGATCCGAGCCCGAAACCTCGAGTCCCCGGGCCAGGTAATAGCCTGCCAGCCCTCGCATACCGCAGCCGCCGGTGCCGATGAGGTGCACCCTCGTGCCGCTTTCCATCGGTCAAACCCCTCCTGAGTCCGGTCGAATCGGCTCGGTTCCGGCCTCACCGCCTTGAAAGTCCGGGGCCATGAGCAGCTCGGCGATGTGCAGAGCGGCTCCGGGCCTCGACAGCGTTGCCGCCGACCGGCCCATGGCCTCTCTCAGGGCCGCATCGCCGAGGAGCGCACCCACGGTTCCGACAAATGCCGCTGCATTTCCCTCCTCCTCGGGCAGGAGAAATGCAGCCCCGGCTTCCAGGAAAACCCGGGCATTGGCGTATTGGTGCCGATCCCTGTGGTACGGGTAGGGTACAAGCACCGACGGCAATCCAGCCGCCGCCACCTCGGCCAGGGAGGTGCCGCCGGCGCGCGAGACAACCACATCGGCCACGCAATAGGCCATGGGCATGTCCGGTAAAAAAGATTCCGCCCGTGCTGTCAATCCGTACCGTCGATAGGCGACCATTGACCGTTCCCGGTCCGCCTCCCCGGTAATATGGAGAATCTGAAGGGAATCAGCAAGGGGGCTCAGGAAGGAAAGATGATTCAGGACGAGATCGTTCAGGCCGCGGGCGCCCTGACTCCCGCCCATCACGAGGAGCGTCAAGCGGTCCGGCGAGAATCCAAAACGCTTCAAAGCCACCCCTCTGTCCAGATCCTGGGGATCCTGGAAGACGGGATTGCCGGTGAGCCGGCCGTTGATGAACTCCTCGGCAGTCCGGGAGAAGGCACAGCATACCGCATGGGCGAACGGGCCCAGAAGCCGGTTGGCCAGGCCCGGCCGTGCATTCTGCTCCAGGAGCAGGATCCGGAGTCCAAGGGCCCGGGCGGCCAGCACGGTCGGCAGGGCTCCGTATCCGCCCAGGCCGATGACCGTATCCGCCTGGAAGCGCCGGAGAACCTGGAAGGAACGAGCGAACAGGGCCGGAAGGGTGATGGCGAAGCGGGTTCGGCCGAGAAGGCCGCTGGGCGTCGTGAGGCCTTTCAGGATCCGGGTTTCCCCCGGTGCCCGGTCCAGGACCAGACTCTCGATGCGTCGACGTCCCCGCAGGAACAAGAACCGGCCGCCCCCCCCGGTCAGGCGTCGGAGCTCCCTGGCCAGGAGGATCCCCGGTACGAGGTGTCCCCCCGATCCCCCGCCCGCAAAGACCACCCGAGGATTGCGCACCATCCTTGAAACCCGCAGCTACTTCTTACGTCCGGATCCGGGATTCCTCGGAGGCAACAAGATCTCGGTCCCCGGGATCAGGTAGTCCTCGTTGATCTTCGGATTGAGCTTCTTGATCTCTTTCCACCGCCGCATGGTGCCGAGGTACTTCTGGGAGAGGACGGTCAGCACGTCTCCATCCCGGATCGTGTACTTCCGGTACCCGGATTTTGATTTTTTCCCCGCGTCCTTCTTACGGGGCGATGGATTCACACTCTTCTTCCCCGATGACTGTTTCTCACTGGAGTTCTTCAAATCGCCAAAGAGCTCGTCCGCTTTCTCCTTGTTCTTCTCCTTGTTCGACTTGACCGACAGCGCCGGCTGGGTGGCATTTTCCACCGGCCAGGACGTGTCCTGTTCCTCGAGAGCGCTCCGGACCTTGTCGTTGCGCCCATCGGGATTGAGGGGGCTCTCATCTTCGCCTCCGCCGGCGGAGATCACGAGCCCCAGGATGAGGATGACCACCGCCGTCATGCCGAGAACCCCCGCCTTTTCTGTGTTTGACAAGGTTGTACCTCCCATCCGGTGGTAGCTGGATCGCCTTGCCTTCCTGAAAGGCGATCCGGTCCAATCGATCTTGCGAAGTTCCACAGTTACCTTCCTGTCGATAGTAGTACCTGGCGAATTGGAATCCTGTTGCTATTCACGTTCTCAAATAACGTTCTCTAACCGTTCTCTACGTGCATTCTCCAGCTACCGAATTGCGATCTTGATTCTGTTCATGCGATTTATGCCTACCCGTTCTCCGGAGGATTGCGCCACCCGGGCAACCTCCGTACTCCCCTCTCCGGCTCCCACCAGCAGGGCCAGGCCGGCCATCATCACCAGAAGAGAGGTTCCCCCCTGGCTGATGAAAGGCAGGGCGATTCCCTTGGGCGGCACGCTGGCCGTGACCACCGCGATGTTCATCGCCGCCTGCAGTCCGACGAGAGACACCACGCCCACACCCAGGAAGAACCGGAAGGGATCGCGTGTCTCCTTCAGGAGGCGAAAGGCAAAGACGAGCAGGGCCGCGAAGAGACCGAGGACCCCAAGGCAGCCCACCAGCCCCAGTTCCTCTCCGATGCTGGCAAAGAGGAAATCCCCGTGGACCTGCGGCAGGTAGGCCAGCTTCTGGCGCCCCTGGCCGAGGCCGTTGCCCAGGACACCGCCGGATCCGAGAGCCAGCAGGCTCTGACGGGTTTGATAGAAAAACATGGGATCGAACATCGCCTTGATCCGATGGAGGACGTGGTCGAACCTCAGCGCCATCAATCCCACCACCGCAGGCAGTCCCAGACACACGAACGGCAGGAGGTGACGCACTCGCATGCCCGCCACCAGGAGCATGGTGAAACCCACGGCGGCCAGGAGCACACAGGTCCCCAGATCCGGCTCCAGGGCGACCAGGCCGGCGAGGGTCAGGATGACTCCCACGGGAGGAAGCACACCCCGGCGGAAGTCACTCAGCTGGTGTCGGAACCGCGAGAGGTAGTGAGCGAGAAAGAGGATCAGTGCCACCTTGGCGAACTCGGATGGCTGGATGGAGACCGCGGCGATGCGGAACCATCGTCTCGCATTCCCCTCCACCGAGCCCAGGCCCGGAATCAGGACGAGGATCAACATCACAGCCGTCAGGAAGATCCCCACTCGCGCCCAGCGGTCCAGGAATTCCATGGGCGTGCTTCGCACCAGGCAATAAACGGCCAGTGCGATGAGGAGGCTCAGGCCCTGACGCTTGAGCAACCGGTACGGGTCACCGCCATAGGGATCTCCGTCGGGTGTGTAGATGAATGCGCTGGCGCTCATCACCATGAGCAATCCGACGATACTCAGCGCCATGCCGATGAGGAAGATTCGATCCGCATCCACGGCCCGGGACGGTTTCCCGGGATTTGCTCGCTCCCCCCGCCCCATCAGAAGCCCCCCAGCGTTCCGAACACGGCCACGGCGGACAGCACGGCCCCCACCAGCCAGAACCGGCGGGTGATCCGGGTCTCCGGCCAGTGCTTGTGCTCGAAATGGTGATGCAACGGCGCACAGAGGAAGATGCGCTCTCCGTGTTTCTTGAAGTACCAGATCTGAAGGAGGACACTCAGCGCCTCGGCCACGAACACGCCTCCGATGACGAGGAGCAGAAGCTCCTGACGGATCGACACGGCGAGCATGCCCAGAGCCCCGCCCATGGCAAGGGCGCCCGTATCCCCCATGAAGATCCGCGCTGGATGCCGATTGAACAGAAGAAATCCCAACGCTGCCCCCACCAGCGCCCACGAGAACACCGCGGCCTCGACGGCCCCCGGCACGAAGAGGACGTTGTAACTGGAGGAAAGGTCCACGGATCCGGCGATGTACGCCAGCACCCCGACAGCGGAGAAGGCGAGGACCAGGAGCCCGGATGCAAGGCCGTCGAGGCCGTCGGTCAGGTTGACGGCGTTGGCCGATCCGGTGAGCACAACCACGGCCACCAGGATGAACAGAGGGCCGATGGAGATCCCCCACCCCACGAAGGGGAGCTGGATCATGATCCCCGTCTCGGACCCCTGGGCCACGTGGTATGAATAGACGAGGGTAGCCGCCATGAGAGCCACGGCCCCCTGGAGAATCAGCTTGGTCCGGATCTTCAGCCCCTTCAGGACGGGATGCCGGATCTTGATGAAGTCATCGAGGACGCCGATGGCGCCGAAGAGCACCACCACGCCGGCGAGCGTGGGGAGCAGGATGCCGTCCCACCCGGCCCACAGGGCCGAGGCGAACAGCACTGCGGCGATGAGCACCATTCCGCCCATGGTGACGGTGCCACGCTTGAGGTCGTGGCGGCCGGCCAGGAACTCACTGTCGGTCTTGTCACTGCGCTCGGCAATGCCGATCTTCCGGAACAGGGCGATGGCCACGGGGCAGACCAGGAGCATGAAGAGGAAGGCCGTGACTCCGGCCAGGACCATGCGATCCAGGTCGCTCATTCGCCCCAGGATCGTGTCCAGGTCCATAGCAGCCATCTCAATGCACGCAATCTTCTATACTCGGATCTTTACTCGGGTACGGCCATACCTTGAGTGCTCGCTTGAGTGCTCGGATGATGCCGCCCATGTGTACCGATCGAGATCCTTTCACCAGGACCGCGTCCCCCGGTCTGAGAAAGGAAGGAAGCGCAAGGGCGGCCGCTTCCGCGTCTTCAAAGTGTGCCAGGGCGTCCGGCCCCATGTGGGGCCGTGCGCCTTCGAGAACAAAAACGGCGAAGGGGCCGATAGCCCAGAGAACGTCAATCCCGCTGTCGGATGCCGCCTTCCCGAACTCGCGGTGCAGGACCTCGGCCCCAACGCCTAATTCTTTCATTTCTCCCGCCAGGAAGATCCTGCGGCCCGGCACGTCCAGTTCCTGGAGTACTTTCAAGGCCGCACGCATGGCGGGTGGATTTGCATTGTATGAGTCATCAATGACCAGGCTCTCGGCGGCCCGGAACGGCTCCATTCGCCGGGGGATGGGTCGAAGTGTCTCGATGCGATCGATCAGATCGCTCCGGTCCACACCCAGCTCCCGGCAGACCGCGTACGCGGCCAGGGCATTCATGACGTTGTGAACACCGAGAAGCGGCAGGTAGATCCGGCGTCCTTCCACCCGGAATCGCATGCCCAGACCGCTCGAGACCACCTCGGTGGCCCGGAACGTGTTGTCTTCACCGAGACCGAAATGGACGCGCTTCATGGCCCTGGATGAGGCCCTCGACGCAGCGGTCTTTTCTCCGAGAGCGCGGACATTCACGTCGTCTCCGTTCAACACAGCCGTACCGCCGGGGCGCAGGGTGTCCAGCAATGCGCCCTTCTCCCTGGCCACGCCCTCCACATCGATGAGGCATTCAAGATGCGCGGCCCCGATGCCGGTGAGGACGGCCACGTCCGGTCGGGCCAGTTCGCCGAGGTAGACAATCTCCCCGGGACTGCTCGTTCCCATCTCCACCACCGCATATCGATGGGTCGAATCGAGTCCGGCGAGCAGCCGGGGAACGCCGATGCTGTTGTTCTCGTTACCGGGTGCCACGAGAACACTCCCCCCAGGGACATCGCCTCCCAGCAGACGGCCGATCATCTCCTTGGTAGTGGTCTTGCCGAAGCTTCCGGTCACCGCCACCAGTCGTCCGTTCCAACGATCTCTCGCGTACCTGCCCAGCTGCCCAAGGGCGGCGCAAGGGTCTTCGACCTGGATGAAGGACGAAGCGTCGCCCTGGGCGGGCACCCGTGAATCCCGCCGGATCACGACGCCGCCGGCGCCTTTTTCCAGGGCCTCGGCCACGAAATGATGGCCGTCGAATCGAGGGCCGGAGAGGGCGAAGAAGAGGGACCGCGGCGTGAGGGTGCGGGTATCGGTGGAGACTCCCTGAAGCCGATCCGGCCCGGTCCCGGTCGGAATCGGGCTCCTCAAGGCCTCCTGGACCTCAGGCCAGGAGAACGTGGCGCCCATGGCCTCGGGTGAAGCGTCGTCGTTCAAGAATTCCCTCCCCGAAATTCTCGGTCAGTTCGGTCGATCAATCCGGTCTGTTCACTCGGCCAGTGCCGTGTTCCACGAGTCAGGATGATCCTTCCCTTTGATCCTTTCCTTCACTGCATCTCAGCAGATCGGGTTGTACCGGGTTTGTATCGCAGTCAAGACCTCTTCCCGGTCGTCGAACGGAACCGTCACGTCCTTGAATATTTGGGTGGCCTCGTGCCCCTTTCCAGCGATGAGCACGATGTCGCGGGGCCCTGCTTCCGCCACGGCCTTGTGGATGGCCAGGCGCCTGTCTATTTCCACCTGGACCTCCACCTGGCCGTCTATCGGAACACTCTGCTGGAAATCCCTTCGTCCTGGAATCCCCTCCCGGACTCCCTTCAGGATGTCCTGGATGATGGCTTCGGGGGCCTCGTTCCTCGGGTTGTCGCTGGTCACGATGATCCGGTCGGCGAACTTCGCGGCCACCTTTCCCATGCGGGGCCGCCGTCCCGGATCCCGGTCCCCACCGCATCCGAAAAGTACGGTAAGACGGCCTTGGGAGCGGCCAGTGTTTATTTCCTGGTTTCTCCCCTGGTTTCTTCTCAGATCCGTGAGGGTGCGGAGCACGTTTTCGAGCGCCACGTGGGTGTGGGCATAGTCCACCACTACAAGCGCTTCTGAATCCGGAACGGGAATACGCTCCATGCGGCCGGGTACGGCCTCGAGCCTCTCCAGGCCCTTGACCCGAGCCTTCATGTCCACCCCCAGGGCCATGGCCATACCGGCGGCCGTCACCGCATTGTCCACGTTGAACGGTCCGGGAAGCCGGATGCGGACTTCGTTGCGCCCCGCGGGCGAGCAGAGGCGGAAACTCGAACCGGTCAGTCCGGAACAGGTGTTCTCGGCCCACACGTCCGTGCCCGGACTCCCGCAGGAAATCACGCGGTTTCCGCGACGTCGAGCAAACGCCTCGATGCGTCGGCCCGCGGGATTCGCGACATGGATCACGCAGACGGCCCGGGTGGAGAGTCCCTCGAAGAGGCGAAGCTTGGCCCGGTAGTAAGCCTCCATGTCCTCGTGGTAGTCCTGGTGATCCCGGGTCAGGTTGGTAAATGCAGCCACCCGGAAGTCCGTCCCCGTGACGCGATCCTGATCCAGGCCGTGGGAAGAGACCTCCATCACCACCGCGTCGTGGCCTTTCCGGACAGCCTCACGGAGGAGACGGGCCAGATCCGCGGATTGCGGGGTGGTGGTGGGCGCGGGAAGAAGGCGACCGCCGACCTGGTATCCCACGGTGCCCAGAAAGGCGGGAAACCGACCTGCCTCGACCAGAATGGACTGGACCATCTTAGCCGTGGTGGTCTTTCCGTTTGTGCCCGTGATGCCAATGACGTCCAGAGCGCTTGACGGCTGGCCGTAAAACGCGTGGGCCAGCAGGGCCAGAGCTAGGCGGGTACGGGGAACCGTGGCAACGGGAATGCACGGGCCGGCCTCCCGCAGCAGATGGGCGAGTGGTGCCGTGTTCTCTGCCACCACGGCCGAGGCGCCCTTCCGGACCGCCTCCGCCACGTAGTGCAGGCCGTCCATCCGGGTCCCCGGGATGGCCACGAAAAGGTCCCTCGGCTTCACCTGCCTGGAATCGTATGCAATCCCGTTCACCTGGACCCTGTCTAGGGTGGCCGGATCACAGAATTGAAGCGAAGTTACCTGAGGCAGGACCGCCCAGAGCTGTCCCAGGTGCATCAATGGGGCTTCCTTGTAGCACGCCACGATGCCCTATCCGGTTCTTGCGGCGGATTTTACCAATCCGCATCTCCCTTACCTACTGTCATTTCGAACTTTTTGAAAAAAAGTAGGGTGGAATCCACTTTCCGCAGGGCATCCAACTTCTCGAGGTTCGCTTTCAAGCCGCCGGCTCGAAAGCCCGATCATGACTCTCAGCCCGGATGAATACGGTTCTGTCCGGGCCGGATGGTTTCGCGCGAAAAAAATATCGGGAGCCGCGCCCTTAACGCCTTTCCCTTGGGAATCCGTCCTGATTCCGATTTCACCAAACAAGCGACTCCCGATTTTCAGTTCATTCGATCCTGTCTTGTCCTGCGATCCCTCCCTGCGTTTCCAGGAAACATATTGAAACGTCACGTCCGGACCCGATCCCGGTCCAGGAGAAATCGCATGATCTCGACTCCGCACTGCCCGAGCACCCGCCCCGCCGAGATCGTCTTCCGGCCGGTCTTGCACCGGGGATGCGGCGCGGTCAGGGCAACGATGTATCGGGCAAATCCCTCGCCCACCGGTCCGATGACCACGAGGCTCAGGATGTTCTCCGAGTGTTTCTTCCCGGCCGCCTGGTCGAGGCGATTCCGGATAGCAGGGTCTTCCACGGTGGCCGTGCCTGTCTTGGCGCCCATGGCGTGGCCGCCGAACAGGCTCCGCTGTTCACGGTAAAGACGGTTGAGCGTTCCCCCCTTGACCTCGATGACCTTGCGCAGCACACCCCGTAGCCGGGCCGCCACACCGGGCGTGAAGAGAACGCGCCTCTCGGGGGTCTGTTCCAACCACCGGGGGCTCCCGCGGTTGCCCGCCGGGTGAGTGACCTTCCGGGTCAGCACGGGCGGCCGCAAGGTTCCATCCGTGGCAATGGCGGTATACGCATAGGCCAGATCCATGAGGGTCATGCGCATCTCCTGGCCGAAGGACCAGGACACCGCGGTGTATCCCTTGCGCCACAATCCAGTAGGCGCCGTGGATCCAGGCTCTTTTCCCAGCCGCGACCACACCCCGGGCAGAGCGAGGGAGTAACACCCTCCCCTCTCCTCGAATCCGATTCGCCCCAGGAGTCCCGCCATACGTTCCAGTCCCATCTGATCGGCCAGCCGTGCCATACCCACGTTGTAGGAGGCCATGAGCGCTCTCTCGACGGAGACGTTTCCATGACGTTTGTGCTTGTAATTCCGCACACCGCGACGCCCGATCATCACCGGACCCCGGGTTCCTTCGGGGTGGCCGCAGTCCACGATGTCCGTCAAGCGGCGGGGATTGGCCCCGGAAAGTGCTTCCCCCACAGTGAAGGGTTTAAAAGTGGAGCCGGGAGGAACCGCGTACGTGAGGGGGATCATCCATTGAACGTCCTCGAGACCCCTCTGCTCCTGGCTGCGCACGTACGGCCACTGGCGAAGATCCGGACTGCACGGCCTGGAGGCCAGAGCCAGGACCTCCCCGCTCCATGCATCCAGCACCACGGCACCCGCGCCCGGTCGGGGGCTGTATTTTTCCATGACGCTGTCCAGCACCCGTTCGGCCACCTCCTGGACCTCCTTGTCCAGGGTCAGGTAGACGTCGGCACCGCCGTGGCCCGGATCGATGACCCGGTTTTCCTCTTCCAGGGAGAGTTGGATGCACCGGCCGTCCCGAAATCCTTCGAGACAGGCGTCCTTCCCCTGGAGCACAGGATTCAGGGCCGCCTCCAGGCCGACGAGATGGCGGTCCTGTCTCAGGTTCTTCGGGCTCCCGAAGCGCCCCAGGAGCCCTTCGGCCAGGGGAAAGGCCGGCTGCAAGCGGATCGTAGTGGCGTCCAGACTCAACCAGTCTCCGTGCTTCCGGGCCAGATCCACGATGCTGGGCTGCCGGATGCCGCGCGCCACCTGGAACCAGGTCTTCTTCACCGCCCTCATCCGGTCCAGGATATCACGAAGCTCCAGGCCGAGGGCGTCAGCCACGAGGGCCGCACGGCGCTGTCTTGCCCGGGGCGAGCAGTCCACGCGCATGCACAGGTTCCACCCGAGGTAGTCGTGGACCAAGGGGACTCCGTTACGGTCCAGGATCCGACCGCGGTCGTGCGTGATCTTGAACCGCTTCAGGTACTGCCCGGAGGCAGTCTTCCGGAAATCATCGTGATTCAGGACCTGGATCTGGACGAGGCGTAGCGCCAGGGCCGCAAAGATGATGAGCAGACCCGTCACCACCCAGGAGAAGCGCCGCACGGGCGCCGGAGCCTTGTGGACAGGGGCCGGATCCGCATCGTGGAGGCCGAAATACTTCATTGTCCAGGTCGTCCAGGTCAGTTCAGGTAAGGTCAGTTCTCGGTCCGAGCCAGGCCACTTGAGTCCTGCGGTCGGTCCCGGGCTCCGGAGGTGAAGATCTCCGGAAGCCCGGGAATCCGCAAGGGAAGATCGGCGTCCCTGGCCCGCACGGTCAGGGCCTGGAGGCTAGAGGCGGCCGTTTTCAGCTCGATGAGCTCGGCCCGGATGCGTTTGAGACGCTCCTTCTGTGCCACCAGAGCCGCATGGTCCGCCCCACGACGCATTTCCAGAATGCTCTCGTGGACCGTGACCCCGGCCGTGAGAATCAAGGCTGCCAGGGTGGCGCCGATCAACACCCTCCCCATGATAATTACCGCCCCTCTCATTCGGGGAAACCGCCTTCCCCGACTCGGGCTCGAACGTGTTTTCATTCAGGCAATCCGCTCCACGCAACGGAGTATGGCGCTGCGGCTGCGCGGATTGTTCATCTCCTCGGCCTTGGGGGGGCGGATGGGCTTTGGGGTAAGGAGGGATACCCGGCCCGCCTTCACCGCCCCGCGAAAGGCCGTTTTAACTCTTCTCGTTTCCAGGCTGTGGAAGGAAATCACCGCCATCCTTCCACCCAGGCTCAGGGCTTCGAGCCCTCGTTCCAGGAACACTTCCAGGGCCGTCATTTCCATGTTGACTGCAATGCGTATGGCCTGAAATGTGCGCATGGCTCTGTCTTTTTTTGGAGATCCTCGGGGCACGGCCCGGCGAACCACCTCCGCCAGGGTGAGGGTGTCCCGGATCGGACGTGCCCGGACAATGGCCCCGGCAATGCGTCGGGAGTAACGTTCCTCTCCGTATTCGTGAATGATCCGGGCCAGCCGATCCTGGCCCACGTGGTTGACCCAGTGGTCCGCGGTCTCCGGCTGTGTCCGGTCGAACCGCATGTCCAGAGGCCCCGGTGTCTGATAGCTGAATCCGCGTTTCGGATCCTCGATCTGGAAGCTGCTGAGGCCAAGGTCCGCAACAAGGCCGTCCACACACTGTAGCCCTGCGGCATCGAGAACCCTGTCCAGGTCCCTGAAATTCTCGTGGAAGCACTGGACGCCGGGGGCCACCCCATCCAGCCGCGCCTCGATGCGGGCCACGGCCTCGCGATCCCGGTCCAGGACCACGAGTCGCCCACTGGGCCCGAGACGACGCGCCAGTGCCTCGGCCAGACCCCCTCCGCCGCCCGTAGCGTCCAGGATCGTTGCATCGGAGGCCGGGTCCAGGAGTTCGACCACCGCCTCCAGCAAGACGGGGATGTGGCTCTTGCCCATGTGCTATTGATCATCTCCGGTCTGCTTCTGTCGGACTCTCTTGGTGACTTCCGAGATATCGGAACGCCTCTCGGCGCTGTATCGTTTCCAGCGCTCGATATCCCAGATCTCCACATGGTTGAAGACGCCCACGAGCATGACTTCCTTGAGGATCCCCGCGTCATCCCTGAGGTTCTTGGGAATGGGAAACCGTCCTTGCTTGTCGCAGGGGCCCTTGTGCGTGTTCCCCCCCACGAACCGGGCGTACTCCTGGAGGTCTTCGTCGTTGTAGTGTTCTTCGGGCTTGATCTTCCCGACCAGCTTCTTAAACTCGGAGAGGATGAACAGAGAAAGGCACTGGCCTTTTCCGGGCGTGATGGTGAGGCAGTAGTCTGTAGTTTTTCGAGACGAACCCTTCCTGTCCGCAGCACTATCTTCCGCAGCACTGTCTTCCGCAGCACTGTCTTCCACGGCCTTTCTGAATTCAGAAGGGATGATGACCCTGTGCTTGTCGTCGAGTGTCTTTGTGTACTGCCCGAGAAACACACCCAGTTACTCCGTGAACCAATGCGGCTGTTCAATGCTGTTCGAGACGCTGTTCGAGACGCTGTTCGAGACGCTGTTCGAGATGTTGCCTGAAAGGTCTACCACTTTTCACCAAATTCCTATTTATATCCTTCTAAATCGCCCCTAAATTACCACAAAGCACCCCCGGGAAAAGCCTGAAATCTCCTCTGTACTTCTGGAAAATTTGGTGATGGTGGGAGGGAGCTTCCTAAAGACCGCGGGTGACCGAGCCTAAGACGTTTTCACATTTTTTTTGCCTCCCCTGGAGTGATACTGGATTCCCTGAAAGAAAAGGGGGAGGGGGCATGAAACCAGCGTTAAGGTCGACCTGTACCAGAGCGGACAATCGGGGCCTGAGCACCTGTAACCTTTTTTTAAAAAAAGCCTTACACGATTTCAGCCCGAAAAATGCAAGGGCAATTTTGTCTCCGGGGAGGGAATGTGGGAGCCGGGGGTGGTTCCGGGGTGCGGGTCTGTTCTTGCCTGGATCAGCCAGGGCCGGGCCGGGACGACCTGGAGGATCCGGAAGATTCTGAAATCTGGTCCAGGACGGACCAGAGAGCGACCTGGGCTTTCTCCAGGATCTCTCCCTTCAGGTCCGGAGCCGGCACCTCCACGGATTCGTCCTCGTCCCGAAACCGGACCCGGATCAAGCCGCCATCCACGGACTCCACCCTGGCCAGCCGGCGACGGGCCATCATGAGGGCCAGCAATCCCGCCAGTCCCGGGGGGGCCGTGGACCGCTGCAGGTCCACCTTGATCAACCGTTTCAGGCGGTTCAGATCCAGGGGTCCCACATCGGCGGGATCGGTCTCCTCCTCGGGGGCCCTGAGGGTCCAGTAGGCCAGGGCCTCCCCCTGGGGCAGGCGGCCCCAGCACGGCGGGCAGAAGTCCCGGCGCTCGATCTCGGGAGGCACGAAGTAGAGGGCGGAATAGAACGCCTCCTCGGGCTGGAACGCCTTGCTGCAGCTAAAGCAACAACGGGTAGAACTGCGGACCTTCCATTCGGCCATGATCAGGAGCTCATCCGATCCTATTCGTTTTCGAGTGAGTCATCGAGGATCCCCGGGATGCCAGGCCCGGAAGTCATCCGGTGTGGAGGCGGCCTCCAGGGAAGTGATCTTCTGGAGCGCTCTGCGCAGGGTTCGCCTCAGGGACACCGAGTCGGCACTCTTCTCGGCCTCCACGAGGCGATCCACGAGGCGAGGAACGCCGGGTGGGAATTTCAGCCTCCCGAGCGTCCGAGCCGCGGCCTCCACCACCAGCAGTTCAGGATCTCCGAGGGCCCGGCACAGAGCCTGACCGACGCGGTCCTCCCCTTGAAAGGCCCCGAGGGCCCGGGCGGCCTCCGTGCGCACCACGAAGTTCTCATCCCCCTTGAGGACCCGGATCAGGGGATCGATCCCCCGGGCATCCTGGATCCGGGCCAGGGCGCGGGTGGCAAGGCGCCGGGCGCGGTACCGGGGACAGTCCAGGCTGCGGATCAAGCCGGGAACCGCGGACCTACCGATGACCACCAGGCAGCCTGCGGCCATGTCTCTGAGGCCCATGGCGTTCTGGTCCTTTTCCATGATGGCCACGAGGTATTCCAGGGAAAGGCGGTCCAGCAGAATCAGTTCGGCCGAGGCTCGCCGGGCCTCGTTGATCCGGTTGGTGTTGAACATGTTCGACATGTACCGGATCATGTTCTCGACCAGGGTATTCTGGGCGGCTTCCGACATCTGGAGCCACTTGCCCCGGCTTTCCGGCCAGTGGGGGTCCTGTTTCAGGAACTGCTCCCAGTAGGGACGGAGCCTGTCCTTTTCTTCCGGAGTCAGAGGTTGTCGTTCCGGAGGTTTCTGGGTGGCGCACCCCACGATCACCAGGAGGGCGACACCGAGCCAGCATGGGTTCTTCATGGCCGGTGTATTACCAGGTCTTGGACGAATATGTCAATCCAGTGCCGTACCCCAGGGTCCGAGTAGATAAAAAAGGGCCCACCTTTCCAGGGGCTTCCAGATGGATATAATTCAATCCGTCGGGAACGAAAAGTGAAATCATCCCGCACATCGGCGGTACGAATCCGGACATCGAGGCCCCGTACAGGGGCGGACTTCCTCCTGGGGAGGGGCCCAGAGCCAGACCCGGCCGGGCAGCTTTCATGAACGATTTCGTCCATCTCCACGTCCACAGCCACTACAGCCTCCTGGACGGGGCGGCCAAGATCGAACGCCTCGTGGAGAGCGCCGTGGAACACGGCATGAAAGCCCTGGCCTTGACGGACCACGGGGTCATGATCGGGGCCATCGAGTTCTATCAAAAGGCCACCCGGGCCGGCATCCGCCCCATTCTCGGCATGGAAGCCTACCTGACCCCGGGGAACCGGGGGGACCGCCGACCTCCGACCCAGGGGGGCAGCCCCACGTATCACATCACCCTCCTGGCCCGGAACAACACCGGGTACCAGAACCTGCTGCGCCTCTCCACCCTCGGATATCTGGAAGGATTCTACTACAAGCCCCGCATCGACCTGGATATCCTGCACGCTCACAGGCAGGGCCTCATCGCCCTGAGCGGCTGCCCGAGCGGCGAGATCCCCAAACACCTGGCCCGGGGCGACCTCGAGGGGGCCGAGGCCGTGGCCCGGCGCAACCTGGAGATCTTCGGACCGGGCAACTTTTACCTGGAAGTCATGCGCCACGGCCAGGAAAAGGAGAATGAGGTCATCAACGGTCTGCGGGAGATTTCCCGCCGGACGAACATCCCGCTGGTGGCCACGGCCGACGTCCACTACATCCACCCCGAGGACGCCGAGGCCCAGGAAGTACTCATGTGCATCAACACCCAGAAGACCCTGGACGATCCCACCCGGATCCGGATGCGCGACTTCCAGCTCCACTTCCGGGGGCAGAGCGAGATGGAGCAGACCTTCCAGGATCTTCCCCACGCCGTGAAGGCCACCCTGGAGATTGCAAACCGGTGCGAGTTGGAACTGGATTTCTCCTCGCATCGCCTGCCTCGGTTCGAGCCTCCGGACGGGAAGTCCGCCGATGCATTCCTGCGGGAAATCGTGGAAAAGGGTCTCCTCCGGCGATACGGCGACCCGCCTCCGGAGGAGGCGGTCTCGCGCATGGAATACGAGCTCCGGGTCATCCAGCAGATGGAGTATTCCAGCTACTTCCTCATCGTGTGGGACTTCATCCAGTACGCCCTGAGGCAGAACATCCCCGTGGGGCCCGGCCGGGGCAGTGCCGCGGGCAGCATCGTGGCCTACGCCCTCGAGATCACGGCCCTGGATCCCCTCGAGTATGATCTCATCTTCGAGCGGTTCCTGAATCCGAGTCGCATCAGCATGCCGGATATCGATATCGACTTCTGCACCGAGGGCCGCGAGAAGGTCATCAACTACGTGCGCGATAAGTACGGTGAGGATCGCGTGGCGAGCATCATCACCATCGGAACATTGGCCGCCCGGGCCGTGATCCGGGATGTGGGCCGGGTGCTCCGGGTCCCCCTGCCCGAGGTGGATCAGATCGCAAAAAAGATTCCCGGGAATCCGGGGGTCCGCCTGAAGGACGTCCTGGCCCAGGACAAGGCGCTCAGAGACCTCCAGACGTCCACCCCCGTCCACCAGCGCCTCTTTGACATCGGTATGCGCCTCGAGGGCGTGGCCCGCCACGCCGGAACCCACGCTGCCGGCATCGTCATCGCGGACGCACCTCTGGCCGAATACGTGCCCCTACACAAGCGCGGAGACGAGGTCTCCACCCAGTTCACCATGGACAGGCTCGAGGATATCGGTCTGCTGAAGATGGACTTCCTCGGCTTGAAGACTCTCACCCTCATCGACCGTACTCTGAAGGAGGTCGAGGCGACGCGCAACACCCGCCCTGACCTGGCCACCCTGCCACTGGACGACACGGCCACCTACGACCTCCTGGCCGCCGGCAACGCCGCCGGAGTCTTCCAGGTGGAGAGTGAGGGCATGCGAGAAATCCTGGTCAAGCTCGTCCCGGACCGGTTCGAGGACCTCATCGCCATCCTGGCCCTCTACCGCCCCGGTCCGCTCCAGAGTGGCATGGTGGACACCTACATCAACAGGAAACACGGCCGCGAAGAGGTGGTGTTTCCCCATCCGGACCTGACACCCATCCTGGAGGAGACCTATGGTGTGATTCTCTACCAGGAGCAGGTGATGCGCATCGCCCACGTCCTCGCCGGCTTCAACATGGCGGACGCCGATTCCCTGAGGAAGGCCATGGGCAAGAAGAAGCCCGAGGTGATGGCCCGGTTCAAGTCCCAGTTCCTCGAGGGGGGTGTGCAGCGAGGCATCGACGCTGGTCTCATGGAGGAGGTATTCACCCAGATCGAATACTTCGCGGGATACGGTTTCAACAAGTCCCACTCCGCCGCCTACGCCCTCATCACCTACCGCACCGCCTATCTCAAGGCCAACTTCACCCTCGAGTTCATGGCCGCGCTGCTGACCCAGGAAATGGGCAACACGGACAAGCTCATCCTCTACAGGGAGGAGGCCCAGAATGCGGGCATCCAGATCCTGCCCCCGGACATCAACCAGAGTGGCTGGGCTTTTCGCGTGGAGGAGGAGGCCATCCGATACGGCCTGGGCGGAATCAAGGGCCTGGGAGACAAGGCGGTGGAGGTCCTGGAAGCCGCCCGCAGGGCCCAGGATTCATTCACTTCCCTCTTCGACATCACGGAAGCGTGTGACGTCCGTGTCTTCAACAAGACCTGTCTGGAAGCGTTGATCCGGGCCGGGGCCCTCGACGCGATCGGCCCACGAGGACCGCTCCTCGCCTGCGTGGACGAAGCTTTGCACCACGGGGCCCGGGTAGCGAGAGATCGACGCGCCGGCCAGCAGGCCCTGTTCGATGCCGGAGACGAGGACCTCCCGCCGCCCCGGCTGCCCGACGTGGCGGACCTGACCGATCAGGAGAGGCTCCAGGGAGAGAAGGCGGCACTCGGATTCTACCTCTCCGGACACCCCCTGGAGGCGCACCGGGAGACCTTGACCCGGTACGGCACCACCACCGTGAGCCGCCTCGACACCCTGTCCGACCGGACCGAAGTCACCCTCGGCGGGGTTTTCTCGAGCCTGGCCCTCCGGGTGATCCGCTCGGGAAAACGGGCGGGGGAGAAGATGGCCTCGGCCCATTTCGAGGACCTCACGGGCCGGGTGCAGGCCGTACTGTTCCCCGACTCGTACCAGGCCAACAACGCGCTCCTGGAGGAAGACAGGCCCGTCTTTGTCAGAGGAAAGGTGGACCATCGCCGGGAGCTGCCCAACCTCATGGTGGATTCCATCACCCCCATCGACGGGGCGGCCCGGGCTTTCGGCGCCCGGTGCCTCGAGATCCACCTGCGCCGGGACCGGCAGACCGAGGAGGTCCTGGAGCAGGTTCGGACCTTGCTGGTGGACTATCCGGGCTCGGCCCCCGTCCATTTCGTCCTGTCCTGGACCGATCAGACCCCCCCCCGCCGCATCGCCGCCGGCGATCCCTACCGGGTCCGTGCGGGGGACGAAAATCTCCTGCGGGAACTGGAGATCCTGGTGGGCGCCGGCGCCGTTGTCCGGGCCTGATCCGGATTGACCCCGGGTTGTTAAGCGGGTTGATAACCAGATTGATAAGCGGAGTCCCCCCTACTTCCCGGTCTCCCCTTCCGCCTCGTCTTCCTCATCGCGGCCGATGTAGAAGATGAAGGCCACCACGGCCAGGAAGACCACGATGTAGAGAATGAAACCGATCCAGTTCTTCCCGGACCAGCCGGCCGGGCCCACGGGAGCGTGTTTGTCGTCCTGGAAGAGGAAGGCGATGTTCGCCAGCAATCCGGGAAATCCCATGGCCTCGTACTCCTAGTTCTCAGTCCTCGGCTTTCTTCTTCTTTTTCTTCTGCTTCTTCTTCTCTGCCTTGGTGTCCGGCTCGGCCGCCGACGCCCCGGGGCTGTCCAGGAGCTCGAACAGCGCCATGGGGGCGTCATCCCCTACCCGGCGCTTGCTGAAGTGAAGGATGCGGGTGTAGCCTCCGGGCCGATCGCGGAACCGGGGGCCGAGGGACTCGAAGAGCTTCTTCACCACCTCCTTGTCGCGGAGGACTGCGAAGACGCGGCGGCGGTTGGCCACGGTATCCACCTTGCTCAAGGTGATGAGTTTCTCGGCTCTCGGGCGGTACTCCTTGGCTTTGGCGAGGGTGGTACGGATCCGTTCGTGCCTGAACAGGCTGTTGATCAGGTTTTTCTGCAGCGCAATCCGGTGCGATGTATTTCGGCTGAGTTTCCTGCCCGCTATTCTATGTCGCATGGTTGGTTCTCCTTGAGCGGCTCCGTGGCCGCTCCGCGGTGGGCCGCTACGGCTGTGGGGCCTCCCGGCTGTCCATGTACTCCGACACATCCATGCCGAGGGACAGGCCGAGGGCCTCCAGCTTGTCCAGGATCTCCTTCAAGGTGGTCTTCCCGAAATTCCGAACGCCGAGGAGCTGGTTTTCGTCTCTGCCCACCAGTTCTCCCACGGTCTTGATGTTCTCGCTCTCGACGCAGTTGGAGGCCCTGACGCTCAGGTTCAGCTCCGAGATGGGCATGCTCAATTTCCTGGCCAGCTCGGAATCGAGGGGGGAGGGAATCTCCTCCTCCTCGGTTGGAACTTCCCCCTGGACCTCCATACCGGGTCCGGAATAGTGGACGAGGCAGTTCAGGTGCTTACGCAGGATCTTCGAGGCCTCCACCAGCGCCATCTCGGGCGTCACGGTGCCGTCGGTCCAGAGGTTGAGGATGAGCCGGTCGTAGTTGGTCAGTTTCCCGACGCGGGTGTTCTCGACCTTGAAGTTGACCCGGCGAGCTGGAGAGAAGATGCTATCGGTATAAATGACTCCGGGCTCGCGATCTTCCGGCTCGTGCTCCTCGGAGGTCACATAGCCCCGGCCCTTGCAGACCGAGGCCTCGATCTTGAGGGACACGTCCTCGCTGAGCGTGCAGAGCTTGAGGTCCGAATTCACGACCTCGGCCTGGGGAGGGCAGATCAGATCTCCCGCCAGCACGTCGCCCTTCCTGGAAACGTCGATTCTCACCGTCACG
This sequence comes from uncultured Planctomycetota bacterium, assembly GCA_964485695.1. Taxonomy (GTDB): domain Bacteria; phylum Planctomycetota; class JAFGQW01; order JAFGQW01; family JAFGQW01; genus CAZAKZ01. The sequence continues at coordinate 36,445 of CAZAKZ010000030.1, forward strand.
GGCTCGTCCGTGGTGAGGTTCACCAGGAGGGATTTGAAGTTGAGGACGATATCGGTGACGTCCTCCATCACGCCCGGGACAGCCGTGAATTCGTGTGACACCCCCTCGATCTTCAAGGAGGTCACGGCGGTTCCTTCCAGCGAGCTCAGGAGAACGCGACGCAGGCTGTTACCGATGGTATGGCCATACCCCCGCTCGAACGGCTCGATATGGAACTCACCGTACCTGGAGGTGTACGTTTCCTTGTTCACGTTGACTTTGTTGGGTAATTCAAGATTTCGCCAGCGGATCCGCATGAGGATGACTCCTTGGGCGCCTACTCCGTTTGAAATGGGAAATCACGATTCGATTCAAGAAAATCCGATCGCGGCACAAAGTTACACCCGCCTCCTCTTGCTGGGTCTGCACCCGTTGTGAGGGAGGGGGGTGACGTCCTCGATGGCCCGGATCTCCAGCCCCGCCGCCTGGAGGGACCGGATGGCACTCTCCCGACCGCCGCCGGGCCCCTTGACCCGGATTTCCACTTCCTTCACACCGAACTTCTGCGCCAGCTCGGCACAGCGTTCTGCAGCCCTCTGGGCTGCAAAGGGGGTGGATTTGCGGGACCCCTTGTAGCCGATGGTACCGGCGGAACTCCAGCAAAGCACTTCACCACTCGTATCCGTGACGGTGATGATCGTATTGTTGAAAGTGGCCTTGATGTGAGCGATCGCCTTGGTGACGCTCCGCCTGATCTTTCTCTTGGACTTGCCTCTTGCCATGCTAGTGCTGGCCCTTCACGCTCTTCTTGCCTGCCACGGTCTTGCGCGGTCCCTTGCGGGTCCGGGCATTCGACTGGGTCTTCTGACCATGAACGGGCAGCCCACGACGATGACGGAGACCGCGATAGCATGCGATCTCCCTCAGGCGGGCGAGGTTCTGCTGAACCTGCCGCCTCAGTTGTCCCTCGACAACACAGCCTTTTTCAATGGTCTTGGCAATGCGGCTGACATCGTCATCGCCGAGATCCTTGGCCCGGACTTCCGGAGCGATCCCGACCTCGGCCAGGATCTTCTTGGCTGTCGTATGGCCGATTCCATAGATATAGGTGAGCGCGATTCCGATCTTCTTCTGAGCCGGAACATCAACGCCTACGATTCGTGGCATATCTCAGATCCTTTGATTGACGGTTTTCCCCGGTTCAGGGGGAGTTCCATCCTATTCGACCGGAAATAACATCCCAGTCTCAACCCTGTCTCTGTTTGTGCCGGGGATTCGTGCAGATAACCCGCACCACGCCCTTCCGACGGACGATCTTGCAGTTCTCGCAGATTCGACGAACACTGGCGCGAACCTTCATGGTTCACCTCCACATTGATTCCGGACACTCAGGCACTTCCGGGCTCAGGCCTTGTTGACGATGCGGCCCCGGGTCCTGTCGTAGGGGGACGGTTCCACCGTCACCCTGTCTCCGGGGAGGATGCGGATGAAATTCATCCGCATCTTGCCCGTGATATGGGCCACGATCTTCCGTCCGCCCCGGACCTCCACGCTGTATCGATCGTTGGGTAGCGATCCCAGGACAACGCCTTCTATGTAGCCTTCCGTGTAGCCTTCCGTGTTGCTATCTGTGTTGCCTTCTGTGGAATCGGCCGACGGATCCGTATTCGACGTCACCGGGATTCGGCCTTTCCGATCCACCTGGGCACCTTGGCTCACTTCAAAGGAGTCTATACATCACCACACGGCCAAAAACGACCACAAGTGAAAAATCCGGATCAGGATGTCTATTTCCAGTCGGCCACCTGCTTCATGACGGACTCGGTTACCTCGTCGGGGGATCCTCCACCGTCCAGGGTGAAGAGGAGTCCCCGCTCCTCGTAGAATTCCTTCAAGCTCCTGGAGGTGTCCTCGTAGATCTGAAGCCGTTCGAGGACCGTCTCCTCCTTGTCATCGGATCGCTGGTAGACCTCTCCTCCGCACAGGTCACACTTCCCTGCTTCCCGGGTCGGGTTGTACTTGATATGGAACGGCGCGCCACACGCCCGGCACACCCGTCGCCCGGCCATGCGCTCCACAACCACATCGGGCGGGATCTCCAGGGAGATGACGCCGGAGAGGTTTCCGAGGTCCGCCTCCAGGAGGGCCTTCTCCAGGGCCTCGGCCTGGGCGCGGGTCCGGGGAAATCCGTCCAGAAGGAATCCGCCGACACAGTCCGGCCTCTGGATTCGAGACTGGACCATGCCCACGATCACCTCGTCGGGCACCAGCTGTCCGGCATCCATGTAGGTCCTGGCGCTCTTGCCCAGGTCGGTCTCCCGGGCCACTTCCTCGCGAAGCATGTCCCCGGTGGAAAGATGCAGGATCGACCGGGAGGATGCCAGGCGCTTGGCCTGGGTGCCCTTTCCGGCCCCAGGAGCTCCGAGTAATACCAGCTTCAAGCTCATCTTGCCCTACCCCTGCCCTTCTTCATGAAGCCTTCATAGTCCCGCATGCGCAGGTAGGAATTGATCTTGTCTACCAGGTCCAGGGCCACGCCCACGACGATCAGAATCGTGGTGCCTCCCAGGAACTGGGTCAGCAACTGGGCCGTACCCATGCCCTTGGTCACGAACATGGGAAACACCGCGATGATGGCCAGGAACGATGCACCCACGAGGGTGATTCTCACCATGACGTTCTCGAGGAACTCTGCGGTGCGCTTTCCGGGTCGGATCCCCGGGATAAAGCTGCCGTGCTCCTTCAGGTTGTTGGCCACCTCTGTCGGCTGGAACATCAAGCTGTTCCAGAAATAGGCGAAGAAGAAGACCATGAGGATGTAGACGGTCACGTACCAGAAGTTTCCGTAGGTGAAGTAGGCATCGATGACGTCGAGGTGGAGGGCCTTGAGGATCATGGTCGGAATGGTGAGGAGTGCGCTGGCGAAGATCACCGGCATGACCCCGGCCTGGTTCACCTTGAACGGCAGATAATGGCGCTGGCCGCCGTACATCTTGCGACCGCGGGTGAGCTTGGCCTGCTGGATCGGAATCCGCCGCTGGCCCTTGGTGATGAACACCACACCGAGCACCACGGCAATGAACAGGAATCCGATGATCACCAGGCCCTGGGGTTCGGCGAATCCGTCCGCGATCTGTTCAAAGTAATTGATGAAGATGGAGGGCATACTCGCCACAATGCCGGCCATGATCAGCAGGCTGATGCCGTTGCCGATGCCGTACTCCGTGATCTGTTCGCCCAGCCACATGAGGAAAATTGTGCCGGCGGTGCAGCCCGTGATGGCCATGATCTTGAACCAGAACTGGTTGTAAAGCTCCGGGTCCACGATGTGGATGTTCCCCTGGACGGTTCCCATGACGCCCACAACGACCATCAGCGACTGGATGATGCAGATCGGCACCGTCAACAGCCGCGTGTACTGGTTGATCTTCTTCTGCCCGGAAGCGCCCTCCTTGGACAGCTTCTCCAGGGCGGGCACGACCTTCACCAGCAGACTGAAAATGATGGATGAGCTGATATACGGCATGATGCCGAGGCTGAAGAGGGTGCACTGATCCAGCCCCCCGGCACTGATGGCGTTGAAGATCCCCACCAGCCCGCTCAGGGGGCCGAGCATCTCGTCCTGGATGCTCTTGGCGGCTTCCACGTTGACTCCGGGCAGAGGAACATGAGACCCGATCCTGTAGATGAACAGGAGTCCTACGGTCAGCATGATCTTCTTCCGTAGCTCCGGCACTCTGAAAATGCTGTTGATCGTGCTCAGCATCAAACCACCCTGGCTTCCCCACCCGCAGCTACAATTTTTTCCATCGCGGTCGAGCTGAACCGGTTGGCCAGTACCACCAGTTTCCGCTTCAGTTCGCCCTCGCCGAGAATTTTCAGGAGCCGATAGTCCCGACTCCGGACACCGATGTCCTGCAGTTGTTTGAGGGTCACCTCGGTGCCGTCGTCGAACCGGTTCAATTCACGAACGTTGATCACGGCAATGGGTTTTTTGAACCGGGCGTTCGTGAATCCCTTCTTGGGTAGGCGCCGATACAAGGGCATCTGGCCGCCCTCGTAGAGCATGCGTCCACCGGATCCGGATCTCTGCCCGTAGCCTCCATGCCCCCGCCCACTGGTCTTGCCGTGCGTGGATCCCGGACCGCGGCCGATCCGGCGACGTTTGCGTCGAGAACCTACAGAGGCTTTCAGTTCGGCGAGGTTCATTATCCAGTTCTCCTCCCGATGCCGATTCCACGAACGTGTTCGACTTCCTCCACGTTCTTGAGGTCCGTGAATCCCTTCAAGGTGGCCTTGACCAGGTTCACCGGATTGTTGCTGCCGAGAGACTTCGTGAGGATGTCCTTCACTCCCGCCAGCTCGGCCACGGCCCGGACGGCCGCGCCGGCAATGATCCCGGTTCCCGGCGAGGCAGGCAGCAGCACCACGGTACTGGCCCCGAAGCGTCCCTTCACCTCGTGGGGTATGGAACTCCCCTTGAGGCTGACGGGAGCCAGGTTCTTGTGGGCGTCTTTCACGGCCTTTTCCACGGCCGAAGGCACCTCGTTGGCCTTTCCGAAGCCGACGCCGACCTTTCCCTTGCGATTTCCGATGACCACAAGGGCGCTGAAGCTGAATCGACGCCCGCCTTTTACTACCTTGGCGCAGCGGTTGATCTTGATGACACGATCCTCGTATTCCTTGGGTTCGCGTTCTCGATCATCCCTGCGGCCACGGCCTCTTGGACGATTATCCATCACAATCACCTTAAAACTCGAGACCGGCCTTACGAGCGGCTTCCGCCAGCGCCTTCACCTGTCCGTGATACCGGTATGAACCGCGGTCGAAAACCACCTTCTCAACACCTGCCTCTTTCGCGATATTCGCGATTTCCTGCCCCACGAACCTGGCCGCCTCCACACCGCTGCCTGGCTGGAGTTTTTTGCTCTTGAGAGCGGCGAGGGAATTGGCCTGGGCCAGGGTTCGGCCCTGGCTGTCATCGATGACCTGAGCGTATATGTATCGGGCACTCCGGAACACCGAAAGCCTCGGCTTTCCTGTATCGCGCAGCTTGCTGCGGACGCGCATTTTCCTGCGATCCGCCCCGGTGATCTTGATCTTCCTGCTGGTTCTGGCCATGGTCATGCTCCTCCACCAACGAAGGCCTTACCAGCCTTGCGACGGACCACTTCACCCTCGTACCGGATCCCCTTGCCCTTGTAGGGTTCGGGCTTCCGGTAGCGACGGATGTCGGCCGCCAGCTGGCCCACGGCCTGCTTGTCGATTCCGGACACGACGATGTGCGTCGCATCGGGGCATTCCACCGACAATCCCTTGGGGATCTTCACCTCCACAGCATGGGAATATCCCACCTGCATCACGAGTTTCTCGCCCTGAATCTTGGCCGAGTACCCGATGCCGTGGATCTCGAGCTTTCGAGTAAAACCCTCGGTCACGCCGGCCACCATGTTATTCACGAGGGCACGCGTCAAGCCGTGGAGCGCCCGGGATTGCTTGTCGTTCCTGTTCCGGGTCACGGAGAGAATCCCGTCTTCCAGGCGTACTTCCACTCGCCGGGGGAAATCCCAGGTCAGGGAACCCTTGGGTCCCTTGACCGTGAGGTTCCTTTTCTGCAACTTCACCTCGACACCGGAGGGAAGCGAAATGGGCATTTTGCCGATGCGTGACATCTCGGTGTCTCTTTCAGTGTGTCTCTATCAGTGTCTCTATCAGTGTCTCTATCAGTTCACCCGGGCGAGATATTCGCCTCCGAGTTTCTTCTCCTGGCATTCCTGGTCGGTCAGGAGCCCGATGGACGTGGAATAGATTCCGACGCCTATTCCGCCCAGCAGGGGTTGGATATCCTTGACCTTCCGGTAGATCCGACGGCCCGGCTTGCTCACCCTCTCGATATTCCGGATGGTGTCTTCTCCATCGGGGCCGTACTTCAGATAAATCCTGATGTGACCCTGGGTGGTGTCCTCGAGTTCCTTGAATTCCTTGATGAATCCGCAGTCCTTCAGGATCCTGGCGATCCCCAGACACAGTTTCGATCGACTCACATCCACCCTGGTCTTTTTCACGCGCACCGCGTTTCGAATGCGCGTCAGCATATCGGCGATCGGGTCCGAGAGACTCATTTTGTGTTCTACCAGCTGGCTTTGCGAACGCCGGGAACGTATCCCTTGCTCGCGAGTTCCCTGAAACAAATCCGGCAAATCTTGAATTTCCGGTACACTGCACGGGGCCGTCCACACAGCTGGCACCGACGGATGATCCGGGTGCTGAACTTCGGTGGGCGATTCGCTTTGTTGATCAGTGCTGTTTTTGCCACTTGATTCAGTCCTGCTCTATTTCACGGTTCGAGTTTTCCGGGTGATAGGGCCCTTCCCGGCCCGGTCAATTCCTGAACGGCACCCCGAAGGCCTTGAGTAACTCCAGGCCTTCCGTATCGTTGTCTGCCGTCGTGACGATGCAGACATCCATTCCCTGCTGGAATTCCATCTTGTCGAGGTCGATCTCGGGAAACACGGACTGCTCCGAGAGACCGAATGCGTAGTTGCCCCGACCGTCGAACGCCCTCTGGCTGAGTCCCCGGAAATCCCGGATACGCGGGATCACGACGGATATGAGACGATCGAAGAACTCATACATGCGAGCCCTGCGGAGCGTCACCTTGCAGCCGATCTCCATGCCCTGGCGCAGCTTGAAGTTGGAGACGCTGCGCCGAGCCCGGGTGATGACCGGCTTCTGCCCGGTGATGCGGCTGAGATCGCCGGCAGAGGCCTCGAGGCGCTTACGATTTTCCACGGCCTTTCCGACGCCCATGTTCACCACGATCTTCTCGATTTTCGGGATCGACATGGCGTTTTCCCGTCCGAACTTCTTCTTCAAGTTCGGCAGGATTTCCGCGAAGTACTTGTCCTGCAGCCTCGCCACGTAGGGTCCTTGCGTTTCGTTTGTTGCATCTGCAGTGGTATCTGCAGTGGTATCTGCAGTGGCATCTGCTTTGTCACGGCTCCGGGAATCAGGCGTCTCCTGACTTCCCGTTTCGTTTTCTTTGCTGGCGTCTTCTTCTGGCATTGTACTCTCGGTTCTTATGCGGTTCTGAACCGCTACCTGGCTCGCTTCCCGGCCGTGCTGAATTACGGCACTACGGCAAGGGAATCACCGCGGCGCAGGCGCTGCAGATACGCGCTTTCTTGCCGTCTTCCTCCACCTTGATCTTCCTGCGGGAAGGCGCACCGCACGAAGAACAGACCAGGGCCACCTTGGACATACAGATCGGCGCTTCCTTCTCGATCCGGCCGCCGCGGGGATGTTCCTGGCTCTTGCGGACATGCCTGTATACCTTGTTGATCCCCTCGAGGATGATCTGGTTCTTCTGGGGATTCACCCGGAGCACCTTGGCGCGCCGGGGATTGTCCCGGGTGCGTGCCTCGTCACCGGCCATGAGCTGAACGGTGTCTCCGGCCCGGATCCAGTTCCGGTCCTTGACGGCCTGAGCCGCGGGTTTCCGTATGCGTCTCGCCATCACACCACCTCCGAAGCCAGGGAAATGATCTTCATGAAGTTCTTTGCGCGCAGCTCCCGGGCCACTGCGCCGAAGATCCGCGTTCCCTTGGGATTCTTCTCGTTGTCGATGATGACCATGGCATTCCTGTCAAACCGGATGTAGGAGCCGTCATCCCTCCGGACCTGCTTCTTGGTCCGAACCACCACGCCCCGGACGATATCCCCCTTGCTCACGTCAGAGTTCGGATTCGCCTTTTTCACCGTGGCCACGATGACATCGCCCAGAGAAGCGTACCGGCGGCGACTTCCGCCCAGTACCTTGATGCACTGGGCCACACGGGCTCCGGTGTTGTCAGCCACATCGAGGTGGGTTTGCATCTGGATCACGGCAAATCATCCTTCCTGATGCGTATCTTCCGTCGCCGCCCGTGGCATGTTCGTTTCCAGGGATGCAGGGCGAACCACCCGGACAAGGCGCCATCGCTTCGTCTTGCTGAGAGGTCTGGAAAAAGAGACCTCGACCCGGTCTCCGGCCTTCGCAACCTCATTCTCGTCGTGGGCGATCAGGCGAGTCCTGCGCCGGATGTACTTACCATACCTGGGATGCTTGACCAGCCGTTCCACGTTCACCGAGATGGTCTTGGCCATCTTGGTGCTGGTCACGATCCCGATTTCCTTCTTGGCCTGCGCACGTCCTGTTGCCATGGATCAGGCCCTGCCTTTCAAATCACCTGCCCAGGAGTTCATTTTGTACTATCCACCTAACTTTCGACCTTGTTATCGACCCTGGATGGCTGACGGCGCTCCCAGAGGACCGTCTGGATCCTGGCCAGGTCTTTCCGGATCTGGCCGATCTTTGCAGGATTGTCGAGGGCCTCGGTGGCGGCCTGGAACCGGAGATTGAAGAGGTCCTTGATCAGGTCCTGCTGGGACTTGAGGATCTCCTCGTCCCCGACCAAACGCCAATCCCTCGCCTTCATAGCTTCGGCCTCCTGCGGATCAACTTGCACCGGATTGGAAATTTGTGCGAGGCGCGGTTGAGGGCCATGATGGCCCGGTCTTCCTCCACGCCCTGCACCTCGAAGATGACCGTTCCGGGGTGTACGACCGCGGCATAGTATTCGGGCTCGCCCTTGCCCTTCCCCATCCGGGTCTCGGCGGGGAGGGACGTGATGGGCTTGTGGGGAAAGATGCGGATGAAGAGCTTTCCCTCGCCCTTGACGATCTGGTTCGCTGCAATCCGGCCGGCCTCAAGCTGGCGAGCCGATATCCAGGCCGCATCAAGGGCCTGGAGCCCGAATTCCCCGAACTCCACGGTGTTGCCGCGCTGGGCCACTCCCTTGATTCTGCCTCGCTGCTGTTTGCGGTACTTAACCCGCTTGGGCATCAGCGCCATCGGCCACCCCTTTCTTCTTCTGCTTCATGGGATGCTCACCCAGATAGATCCAGCATTTGACGCCGATGGTGCCGTAGGTGGTCCTGGCCTCGGCCAGACCGTAGCTGATGTTGGCGCGAAGCGTGGAGAGCGGAATGCGTCCCATGCGTTGCTTCTCGATGCGGGCCATGTCGGCGCCTCCGAGGCGACCGCCGATGCGCATCTTGCAACCGAGCGCGCCGGTCACGGCCATGGTGGTCTGGACCGCCCGCTTCAGGGTGCGCCGGAAGCTCTGACGGCGCTGCAGCTGCTCGGCCACGCTCTCGGCCACCAGCTGCGCGCTCAGCTCGGGCTTGGAAATTTCCTTGATTTTCAGATCGAGGGTGGACGAACCGGTCAGATCCCGGAGCTCGTCCCGGAGCTTGTCGACTTTCGCACCCTTCTTGCCGATGAGAACACCGGGCCGGGCCGTCTGGATGATAATCCTCAGGTTTTCGCTCCGGCGCTCGATCTCGATTTCAGGGATACCCGCAAAAGAGTAATTCTTCTTGATGTGTCTCCGGATCTTCTGGTCCTGGACCAGATTGTCTCCGAACTCCCGCTTGTCGGCAAACCACCTCGATCGCCACGGCTCGGTGATGCACACGCGAAAACCCGTCGGGTTGACATTCTG
>CAZAKZ010000031.1:0-45701 GCA_964485695.1 uncultured Planctomycetota bacterium
ATCCGGGAGGCCCTGGCCCTCGAGAAAGATGGAAACGACGAGAAGGCCAAGCACCTTCTCGAACGGGTCTACAAGGAGTTCAGGCCCTTCGAGATCTCTGAAAAGGCCAGGAACGAACTGTCTGCGCTGCGCAAGAGGATCGCGAGCAAGGGAAAATAAATTCCTTAGAGGCTGCGCAATTACATTCCCGTTCCCCGCAGCACCGTGGGTATCGTCCTCAGCAGGACCAGGAAATCGAGGGTGAGGGACCAGTTGTCGATGTAACGAAGGTCCATCCTCATCCACTCCTCGAATCCGATCTTGTTCCGCCCCGAGACCTGCCAGAAGCACGTCAAGCCGGGCCGCATGCTCAGCCTCCGGAGCTGCCAGAAGTTGTAATCCTTGACCTCTTCGGGGATTGGCGGCCGGGGCCCGACCAGGCTCATCTCCCCCTTGAAAATGTTGAAGAGCTGGGGGAGTTCGTCGAGGCTGTATTTCCTGAGAAACCGGCCGATCCTGGTGATGCGCGGATCGTATTGAATCTTGAAAACCGGTCCGGAGGCCTCGTTCTTCTCTAGAAGGGCCTTTTTCTTGTCCTCGGCCTCGACGCACATGGTGCGGAACTTGAGGAGCTGGAACGGCCGCCCGTTCAGGCCGGAGCGCGTCTGGCAGAAGAGAATCGGGCTCGGAGAAGTCAGCTTTACGGCCAGGGCGATCGCCGCGAGCACGGGACTCAGGCAGAGGATGCCCAGAAGAGAGACGACAAAATCGATGTTGCGCTTGATCGCAAGCCGATAGGTCGGCGCAGGTCCACGGGCGTATGCCAGGGTTTGGTTACTCCCGAGACCGGAAATTTCCCTGCGGGGCTCCCCGATATCGAATATGTCGGACAGGACATGGGTTCGGATGCCCGCCTCGCTGCAGGCCTTGAGCACTTTCTCTGTTTCCTGGTACCGGGACCGGACCGGCAGGGTGATGACCACCTCGTCCACCAAACCGCCGTAGAGAAGACCGGGCAGCTTGTCGATGTTCCCCATGTAGGAGACGTCTTCCGTGTCGACGGCCCTGGCCGGGTTGTGGGGCTCGGGGTCCAGGAGCCCGATCACCTTGATGCGATCCTGTGGATTCAACCGGAGGTATTCCAGGATCTGTCGCGTTCTCTCGTTATTGCCCACGAGGAGAATCCGGAGGTGATGTTGAGTGGAGGCCTTCACCCAGTCGACGATCTTCAGTTCTACGTAACGAACGATGAGGAGTCCCCCGAAGCCGGAGAAGAGCAGGGCGGCCAGCAGGATTCCGTCCATGGGTCGAGGCGCGGGACAGACCGAAAGGGCCATGCAGGACAGAGCCAGGGTCTGGAGGAAGTGCCACCCGATGTGGAGGCTGCCGCGAAGGAAACCGTTGTTTTGAAACACCGCATGCGGGGTTCGCCAGGTGCCGAGGAGGGCCCACAAGATCAGTATGAAGCCGACCTGCAAGAGGCGTTCTTCCTCGAGAAGTCGGATGGGTTCAGATTCCAGGAGACGAATTGTCGCGGCGAAGCAGACCGTAAGGACCGCCAGGTCGGCCAGCAGGGTGATGAGGCCGCCGCCCCGAGGATCGATGCTTGCGATGTTGATCCTCTGAACGGTCCGCCTCGCCGGCAGTGTGCTCCAGGCTACCTTGGTTTGAAAATTGGCCTCGGTGAACATTTGATCCAATAGAATCGAGTAAGTCTTAGGATGGGAGTGAAACGGAGAGAAGCCGCCCACCGACGAAAGCGCCGGAACTTCGGGCGTTCATTCCTTCCAAATCGTCTCCATTTCAGGCCCGTTTTCATATATCGGGACTTCCGGGGGCCCAGATGTGGAAATATTTTTACGCCGCTCTGTTTGCGACAGATACGATTCAGACCTTGCGAAGGCCGAGGATGAAGGCGATGGCGGCGATGGCGTTGGCGACCTTGGCTCGTGCCGCCCGCCCCCGCCGGAAGCGGTTCTTCAGGAAGAGTATCGAATAGAGCCCGAGATCCACGACCTCTGTTACGAGCATTCCCCATTGCCCGTAGTACTTGCGCATGTGCCGCCGCCGGCTCTTCAGCATGTGCTCTGCATGGTAGGATTCGAAGGGCCCGGAACTCGCCTTTTCATCCAGACTTCGCCCCCCGAGGTGGGAGACCCTGGCGTGCGGTATGAACCAGACCTGCCAGCCGCGGGTCGCCATCCTCCGACACCAGTCGGTCTCCTCGAAATAGAGGAAATAGCCCTCGTCCATGAGGCCGACCTCGTCTATGGCCTTTTTTCTCACCATGAAACAGGCGCCGCTGACCCAGTCCACTCGAATGGGTCCGCGCAGGCTTCTCGCCACCACTTCGGGCCGGATCAGGTGGTGGGATCGAGGGAAAAGGCGCCCCAGCCGCGTTTCGCTGAACAGAGAGCTCAGAGGCGTGGGGAAGTGGACAAAAGGGGGCTGAAGTTCTCCGTCCTCCTCGATGAGTCGAGCCCCGCATACCCCGGCCTTCGGATGCCGCTGCATGAATTCCAGCATGTCGGCCAGGGGCCTTTTTCGGAGGAACGCGTCCGGATTTAGGAGGAGGATGATCCTGCCCCGCGATTCCCGGATCCCCTGGTTGCAGGCCGCGGCAAAGCCGCGGTTTTCGGCGTTTTGCATCAGCCGAACCCGGGGAAATTGTTCCGCAACCAGGTCGGACGATCCATCCTCGCTGTGGTTGTCCACCACGAGGAACTCCACGCCCAGGCCGCGAGACGCATTCATGGCGGCTTTGAGGCATTTCCCGAGCATTTCGCGGGAGTTGTAGCTCACGATGACCACGGACAGATCCTGCGTTCCAGGTGTCTTGACGGCCGTCTGAGCCGGTGATTGTTGCAGTCGAGTCATGGCATGTATATTCCACGGAGCCGGGGGCGGCACCATGCCGCTACGGGCTTACTCATTGCCATCGGATTTCCCTGAAATGGAAACGAAATAAATTGTTATGAACTTTTTTCCGGTTCTCGGGAAAGGACTGGCGATTTGCTGATATTTCGATAAAAATTGTCGACTTCAAACCCGCGCCAGAAGTTACGAGTCTTCAAACGGCTATGGAAAAGGAGAAGCCGTACGGATTTCTGTAAACCAGGAAAGTCCGTACCCACGCGTTCCGGAGCCGCATGTTAGAGCTTGATTGCGCATCCGCGTGTGGTACTTTTTATTAGGCTCAAAAGGGGCATTAACCGCACAGGGAAAGAGACGTCGGTCGACTTCGTACAGGAGCTCGGATCCCATCCATTGACCGGGCCCGGTTGAAGTGATTCCGGCGGTTTACAGGGGGCATGATCCATGCTGCAAACGCACAGGGCCACCACCACGTCGATTCTTCAACTCGCGATTCTCATCCTCCTGATCTCCGGCGTTGCCGGAGCTGACGAGATCCAGGTTTCCCTCAAGGCCACCCGGACCTCGGGGGTGGCACCGCTTCCGGTGTTTTTTGACGCCACGGGCACGACGATCACATCCGGCAGTCTACACGACGTGGAGTTCCTGTGGGATTTCGGCGACTCGAAGTCGAAACATCCCACCGCCTCCGGATTCACGGCCGCCCACGTGTTCGAGCATCCAGGCCTTTACAATGTCGAAGTCCAGGTGAAGGACGCCAGCGGCACGAAGCTGACCCGCAACGTGAAGATCTCGGTTTCAGCGTTTTCCGGAGCGACGTATTACGTCGCCGCATCTGGAAGCGACTCCAATGACGGCAAATCCGAGGCCCGGCCGTTCAAGACGTTCGACCACGCCATGGGCACCCTGAAGGATGTCCTCGCGTTCAATACGGCTCCCGTGCGGGTGCTCTTCAGACGGGGCGATCATTTCACAACGAAAACCGGCGTGTCGTTCGGCCACCACCGAAACGGCAAGCCCGCCATCATCGGCGCCTACGGCTCTGGTGAAAAGCCCGTGATCCAGAACCTCGGCGGGGAGAACGATTTCACCTTTTTCTTCGGGGAATGCAGCGGATTTCGCTGGATGGACCTGGAGCTTACGGGGACGTACGACTTCAAGAAGGACACCGGCCCCTCCATCACCCACGTATACCTCACCGACAAGTCCCGTGACTTCCTGATGTATCGGGTGACCTCTAACACCTCGGGACAGCTGTTCATCGTCGGGTCCACCAATCCCATGGACAAGGAGGAGTTGTTCGTTGTGGATTGCGAGGTGAAAGAGTTCGAGGGTGTGGGCGTGCACATCGCCGGCCGGCACGTGGCTGTCATAGGCACGAGCCTCATCAAGTCGTCCTTCACTCACCTTCTCAGGGTCTGGTATGCGGACCGGGGCGTGTTCTCGGAGAACATTCTTCACTTTCCGAGCTACAACCACCCCTACAGGGGGCGGCACGCCCTCAAGTTCCACGCGGACACCGGTGGTCGGAGTGGAAAGTCCAGATATTCCGTCGTTTCAGACAACGAATTCGTCGGATGCACCTGGTCGGTGGTGGTGGGGCCACAGGACAAGGCGAGCACGGAGTACCTCGAGCACATCGTCATCGAGAGGAACCTCTTCGTGGCGGACTCCAACACCCGGAGAGCGCTTCTCATCATTGCTGACGACGTGACCGTCCGCAACAACCTCTTCTTCACCGAGGAGGGATCCACCATCGATACCGTGGATCACATCGTCATCTGCAAGTACTCGCGGATTCCGGATTCAAAGCGCGTCAGGATCTTCAACAACACCGCCGTCGACCTCCGGCGGGACAGCCTGACGGCCCGGTTCCTCGACATCGAGACCACCGCGAGCACCGGCCTCGAGGTCCGGAACAACATCTTCTACGCGCCCTCCAAGACCGGTGACACCTGCTGTGGTATCCGTTTCCTGAACAGCCACACCCTCATGAACCTCTCGTCCGACTACAACCTGTGGTATCTGCCGGGGCTCAAGAATCGGGTCGTGGCTCGTGACGCGGCAATGCGCAAGGGCTACTCCCTGCCCGAATGGCAGGCGCTGGGCGAGGGGGAGGGCTCCAAGAACGAGGACCCCCGGTTCACGAGTCCGAAACTCGGCCACCTGTTTCTGGAAGAGGGGAGCCCGGCCATCGACGCCGGTTCGAAGATTCCCGGCGTCTATGAGTCCATGAACGGGATTCGGCGTCCCCAGGGCCATTCAACGGATATGGGCGCATTCGAGGCTCCGGAGGTCTCCGGCGTCGGCAATGCAGCCCTCATCGTCGCTCCGCGGGCTCCGGCCCCGGGAAACACGGTCAAGCTCTCCATCGAAGCACCCGGCGCAGGCGGCTTCAGGTTTCAGGTAGGCCTCTCTTTCCGGACGTTTCCGGCAATCCGCGGCCCCGGCGGCTTTCCGATTCCTCTGGCGGATGATTCTCTTCTGAGGTTCAGCGTCCAAACCGGGAACAACAAGGTCTTCTGGAATTTTACGAACTGCCTCGATGCCGGAGGACGGGCCCAGGCCGGAGTCGCCATACCCCCCCTCAATGAGCTGAGGGGCGCCGGCTTTTATGCGGCCGCCCTGGTGTGGGATTCGAAATCGGTGCGAGTTACTAACCCGGTACCCATCCGGATCAACTGATTCCATCGGGCCCCTGCCCGTCTCAATTTGATTGCCCTCGAATCCCCGCTCGTTTCGAGAATCCACTCCCCGTCCTGGTGGAGTCCATCCGATAACTCGTATGGAGTGATTCACAAGACGTAAACCAGCCGGGGGCATCGGCATCATGGAGACGAGCGGGGCTCAGAGCCAGGGGGCAGCAGCCGTCAGCGGAGACGTCCTGGCGCGAAATTCCGTCTTTGAGCTGCTTGCTCAGGCCTCGCGCACCGTGCTGAAGATCGTCCAGACCCCCATCGTCCTGGCCGTTCTCGGCCTCGAGCGCTACGGCATCTTCTCCCTCATCTTCGTCCTTTGCGTCTACATAGAGCAGTTCAACATGAGCTTCGGGTTCGCCTACTCGAAGTTCACGGCAGAATTCGACGTGAAGGGAGATTTCAAAAAACTGGCGGCCGTGATCAGCTCGGGCATCGTCATCGTCTGCAGCGGGGCAGCGGTGGTCATCGGCCTGTTCTGGATGTTCCAGACGCCCATCCTCTCCTTCTTCGGCGTCCACGAGACGTTCATCGAAGACGCCAGCGCCGCCTTTTTCGTCGTGGTTTTCGCGCTCCTGATACGGATGAGCGTGGGGTGCTACTGGCGCATGCTCGCGGGCCTGCAGCGCGTGGATCTCCAGAAGAAACTGGAGATCGTCGCCAACGTTCTCGAGATGGGCTTGTCCCTCGTCCTGCTCTTCACCCTTGGCGGGGTGGTTTCCCTGGCGCTGGCCTTCCTGGCCCACGAGGCGTTTCTGGCGGTCTCGTCGTGGTGGATGTGGCGGCGGCTCCGGGCGCCCCTTGGCCTTTCTCCCTTCAAGGCGAGCCGCTACGGCTTCCGCCGTATTCTGTCCCTCGGCGGCAAGTTTCAGCTCCTCTCGCTCCTGGGCATGGGGATCACCCAGAGCATGAAGCTGGTCCTCTCGGCCCTGTTCGGAACCGCCATGCTCGGCATCTACGACCTGGCCGACAAGATCGTGAACATGGGGCGCATGGCACCCATGGCCATCATCAATCCGCTCTTGCCGGCCTTCACGAACCTCCACGTGCGCGGCGCCTTGAAAGAAGCCCTGGCCCTCTACCTCCGGGTCTCCAGGATCCTGGCCCTGATCACGTTCACGGTATTCGGTTTCGTGCTTCTGGTGCCGGATCTCTTCCTCTACGGGTGGACGGGCATCTCGTTCCAGTATGCACCGCAAGTGCTTCAGATCCTGATCCTCTCGGCCGCCATCCACCTGCTTACGGGCGTGGGCACGGCCTCTCTCAGAAGCCGTGAATCCCTCTCCTACGAGTTCAAGTACTACGGCCTGCAGATGGCCACCATCCTCGTGCTCCTCTATCCCCTCTATCTGGCCTGGGGATTCTTGGGGCTCGTCACGGCCTTCAGCACCGGCTTCGGCCTGGGCGCTCTGTGGTTCCTGGTGGCGTACGGACGCCTCGAGAACATTCCCTTCCGTGTCTACCTGAGGTCCGTGGTCTACGAGCCCTCCGTCCGGGTGGTGGGTGTCATGGGGCTGTTTCTCGGCCTGAAGGTGGTGTGGCCGTCCCTCTTCTCGATCCAGGCCACCCGGCTGACCGTGCTGCTGCACCTGGCCCTCCTCGGCACCGTCTTCTCGCTCATTGTCGGAGCGGTCGCCTGGTACTCGGGCCTCCTCGACCGCCGCGAGCGCGAGATGATTCAGCGATTCCGGGACAGGATATTTCGCCGGCGGGGCGGGCCGCCGTCCGAAGAGAAAACCCCGTCAGACCGGGAGCTGGAGCCCGTGGAGGTCGCCTCCGAATAATCCGGGGTAATTCTGCACGAATCCTTCGAAAAAAAGCCGCAAAACGCGAAGGTAACTTTTCTTTCCGAGCGTAGTATCCCTGATCTGTAAGACGTGAACCGGCTTCTTCGAGGATCTCGACATGAAAACCACGGCCCGGAGGGCCTTGGCGCTGCTCGCGATTTCCCTTGTCGTCCTTTGCCCGCCTCTCCATGCTGGCGAGTCACTCCAGGTCGACTGGGTTCCCCATCTGGACGAGGCGATGAAGCGGGCGCAGATCCGCAACGTCCCCATCCTGGTCGCGGTGTGCAACGACGTTCCCGATGTCGTCGGCGACAGCCGGATCACAACCGTGAGCGGAGCCTGGAGTTGCTACCGCAGCCCCGGCGTGGTCGAAGCTTCCCGGACCCTCGTATGCGTCCTGGCCAGCCTGGATACCCATGGTTCCGGAGACGGCTCCGGAGGCACGAAAGGCAAGGCCGTTTGCCCCAGGTTCGGAAAGGTGTGCTGCGAAGACCATCAGAATACGGCAGACGTCATCCGAACCCGGTATCTAAAAAACGCCGACCTGGAATCCTCCTGGCTCCTGATACTCACCCCCGAAGGCAAGGTCCTGGATCGCTGGCCCCATGCACGTAACGCCGACGCTCTGACCCGGGCCATGAAGAGCGCCCACATCCTCTATCGAGACACCGCGACCGACGCGATCATCCGGGCATTGAAAATCGGAAAGCAGGATGCGAAGGCGTCCGCTTTCTGCAGCGCCCTGAAGTTCTTGTCCGTGGGCGACGACATCGGACGCCTCGAGAAAGCGGTTTCCAAGTACCTGAAGAGGCTCCGGCGCGATCGCGAGCGCCGCGCCGCCTGGAGCGCCATCGAGAAGGACGGGTCCGAGGGGGCTCTTGCCCTGTTGCTCCCGGCCCTCGGGGAGAAATCCCCCCACCTCCGAAAGGAGGCCCTCGAGGTCTATGTCCATGCCGAGGCCTTTGCGTCGTTTCTGAGCCCTCTGTGCCGTCGCGTGCAAAAGGAAAGGAGCGAGCCCGTTCTCCTTGCTCTTGTGAAAGCCCTTGACGCCTATGCCTCGAAGTTCACCGGCGCTGTCCCCGCACTGAACCGTCTGGTGGTGCATGGCAGCCGATCGGTTCAGGTGGCGGCGACCCTGGCGGCAGCCTGGCCCGGCAACCACGCCATCTACCGCGAGCTCCTTGCTCGGGCCAGGGGCGCGGGGAATCCGGCGGTCCGATCCGCCGCCATCCTCGGCCTGGCCCAGATGAACGCCGGAAAAGCCCTGCCCGCCTTGAAGAGCATCCGGCGGAAAACGGGGAGGAAATCCTCTCTCACCGGCGTTCTGGATCTGGCCATTGCCAAGCTCGAGGGAGACGACTCCGTGAACAGGGCGTTTGAAGACGAGCGGGATCGGCTCCGACGCGAAGTGGATCCTACCGACAACAGCGATGTCGACCTGCGTCGGGACAGGACCGAGCGGCGCTGGAGGGCGCAGAACGGACTGTAGAGGCCCGGGTCACCCTTCCCGCTCCCATTCCGAAAGAACCGTAGCCTCCGCGGCATCCGGTTTTCGGCCGAGGAAATAGCGTAGGTGTCCCAGCCATGTCGGCACCTTCACCAGGTAGACGTGCACCGCATACGCCAGGATGGAGGCCCCCCCCCGGTTCGACGACTTCACCAGCCAGGCCTTCCGGAGGACCAGGAGGAGAAATCCGGCGGGGATCGCGGCAAGGGCGATGAGGGGCCCGGCCATCGAAGCCGCTATCGAGAACGCCAGGGAGAGGGCGAGGAGCTGGCCCAGGTTCCGGACCACCTCGGACTTCCAGAGCGGGATGGACGTTTTCCTGAACCGCATGCCGATCTCGGCATAGGCGTATCCGCACCGAACGCCCCGGCGCCAGTACGACCTGAACGTGTTCATGTCCATGTCGTGGTGCGCCATGGGCCGGTCCAGGTAGCGAAGCTTCAGGCCGCGGAGCCGGGCCCGCGTGCAGAGATCCGGTTCTTCTCCGGCCTCGAGGCTTTTATCGAATCCGCCCAGGGCTTCTATCATTTCCTTTCGCACCAGGACGATGCCGCCGGACGTGCGCACCTCGGTGATGCCGGGAACCGGCGTTTCCCACTCGAAATTATAGGCGCGGTGGTAGAGGTTGGCTTCGGGGCGCATCTCTTCCAGGCGGCCGAAGACGCAGAACACCCCCGGCTCCTCCATGGCCTTGACCGCGTGCTGAAACCAGTGCCGGTCCACCTCTGTGTCGCCGTCGATGAAGTGGATCAGGTCGTGGCGGGCGCGCTTCCAGCCCAGGTTTCGCGCCAGGCCCGGCAGGGGGCGCGTGAGGCGCACCACCACGACCCGGTCGGCGTACTTCTGGGCCGTGACCACGCTGTCGTCGTCGGAGGCGCTGTCCACGTAGAGGATCTCGAGGCGGTCGGCGGGATAGTCCGCCTCCCGGATCGACTTCAGGCACCGGTCCAGAAAGGGGCCCTCGTTCTTCCCGATGACGACGCACGAGATGCCCGGCAGGGATTCGGTTCGAGCCGGCTTCGCTTCTGTTTGGCTAGGAGCGGTCCTGGTCATGGCCTCAATCATTCACACCGGCGGTCTCGAGGACGCGAACTTCTGCACTCCGAACGGGCGCAGCCGGGCGTTTCCGGTGCCTCACTTTCCTGCTCTTGAACACCCAGTTCCTCTGCAGCAGGTAGCTGGCCAGGGTGGCCAGGCCCAGGGCCACGACCTGGGCAGGCAGCGGGTGGATGCTCAGCCACACCAGGGCATTGAGAAAGACCAGGTTGATGAGGAACACCCCGGCATAGGTGGCTATGTATTTCTTGAAGGGGTGTTCCAGGTGGACGCGGTCCGAAAAGGTCCAGATCCGATTGAGAAGATAGCCGAGGACGATGCCCACGACGTACTCGCATGCCAGGGCGGTATTGTAGTGCACTCCGAGGAGGATGATCCACACGTACACTCCGTAGGTGACGACGGTGTTGACGCCGCCGACGGGGCCGAATCGAATCAGTCTCGGGAGGTCGAATTTCCGGATTTCAGGTCTTGTCGACAGCATCGTTCACAGCATCACATACACGGAGCACCGCCTCGCGGGAGAGCTCCGGAAAACACGGCAAGGTCAGGATGCGGCCGGCCAGGCGCTCGGTGACGGGGAGGTCGCCGGGCCCGTAGCCCAGAAATCCGTATCCGGACATGAGATGAATGGGCGTGGCGTAGTGAACGCCGGCCCCGATGCGTGCGGTCTTCAACCGTTCCATGACCGCGTCGCGCCGGTCGGTCTTGATGACGTAGAGGTGATAGGCGTGGTCCGCGCCGGGTCCCGGCGGGGTGCGCTCCGCTTCCGGCGAAAGGTTCTCGTCGTAGAGGCGGGCCGCGGCGCGCCGATTCTCAACGTGGGCCTCCAGGTGCTTCAACTTCACGCTCAGGATGGCGGCCTGGACCTCGTCCAGCCGGCTGTTCACCCCCTCCTGCTCGGCGTAGTAGGTCTTCCCGCAGCCGTAGAACCGGATTTTCCGGATGGCCTCCGCCACGCCATCCTCCGCCGCAAAGCACAAGCCGCCGTCACCGAACGCGCCGAGGTTCTTGGTGGGGTAGAACGAAAAGCACCCCACGTCCCCGAAGGTTCCGACGGCACGGCCGTGGAACCGCGCTCCCGTGGACTGGGCGCAGTCTTCCACCACCCGGAGCCCGTGTTTTTTCGTGATGGCCAATAGGCCCTCCGGGTCCACAACGTTTCCGAAGAGGTGAACCGGGATCACGGCCCGGGTCCTGTTCGTGATCAGGGCCTCGATGTGATTCAGGTCCATGAGGCACGTGGATGCGTCCACGTCGCAGAACACGGGCACGGCTCCGGCCATGCGGATGGCGCTCACGGTGGGGATGGCGGTGTTTGAAACCGTGATCACCTCGTCCCCGGCCCTGACGTCCAGGGCCCGCAGGGCGACGGCCAGGGCGTCGGTGCCGTTGCCCACGCCGATGCCGTGGCCCCGGGCGCCCAGGTGGTCGACGAAGGCCTCCTCGAAGGCGCGCACCTCGCTGCCGAGGATGAGCATTCCGGAATCGAACACGCGGGCGACGGCCTCCAGGATCTCGGCCTTGAGGGCGGCGTACTGGGAGCGGTAGTCAAACAGAGGAATTCCAGTCATGGTGGCGGTCATGCCCAGTAGACTTCCTTGTGTTCCTTGTAGAAGGCGACGGTCTTCTCGAGGCCCTCTTCCAGGTCCACCTCGGGGTTCCATCCCGTGGCCTCCCGGAACCGGGTGAAGTCACCGAAGTAGTTGCCGATGTCGATGATCTTCTTGTCTTCGGGGAAAGGCGCGGTCTCCACCTCGAAGGGGCAGTGCTTCTTCAAGATCGCCACGAAATCCAGAAGCGAGTGGGCCTTGTGCGATCCGAGGTTGAAGAACCTGCCCATGCATTTGTCGTTGACGATGGCCAGCAACATGGCGGCGACCACATCGTCCACGTAGTTGAAGTCCCGCAACTGCTCGCCTCCGCCGAAGAGCTTGATGGTCTCGCCACGCAAGGCCATGCGGATGAAGATGCCGGCGAATCCCTGCCGGTTGGACCGGATCTGCTGTCTCGGCCCGAAGATGTTGGTAAGACGGAGCACCGTGGATCGGATGCCGTACGTCTCGTGGTAGAGCAGATGGTAATACTCGGCTGCCAGCTTGTTGATGCCGTTCACGTCGATGGGAATCGTCTCGTGGTCCTCGGTGACCGGCAGCACCTTCGGCTTCCCGTAGACCTGGCGGGTGGACGTGTAGAGCATGCGGACGTCCTTGTTGAACTTCCGGCATGCCTCTACCAGGTTCATGGTGGAGACGCAGTTGACGCTGAGGTCGAGCTGCGGATCTCGCATGCTGTCACCGTGACTCACCTGGCCGGCCAGGTTGAATATGTAGTCCTTGTCCTGGACCAGGACGTCCAGGGAGTTCGGGTCGCGCATATCCGAGATGTTCACCGCTACCTGGTTCCGGATCGGAGAGATGTTGAAGTAATTGCCGCCGAACTCCGGGATCAGGGAGTCGAGGAGCATGACGTTCGCCCCGTACTGGACCAGCCTGATGGCGAGGTTGCTGCCGAGAAAGCCGAGGCCGCCCGTGATGAGGACGTTCTTGTTGTGAAACTTGTCCGCCAGGTTCATGCCTCATCCGCCTCGTTTTCGCAGTTCATGGCTTCCTTGATCACGAACTGCGGGCTGCCGCTGTCCTTGAGGAAGAGGCGACCCAGGTATTCCCCGATCATGCCCAGGGCGAAGAGCTGGACGCCTCCGATGAGGAAGACCGAAACGATGAGCGAGGCCCAGCCTGCGGGCAGATCCGGATTGAGCCACTTCTCCACGCTGAAGATCACGGCGATGATGAGTCCGACGGCCGAAAAGACGATCCCCAGGCAAGACGCCAGCCTGAGGGGGAGGATCGAAAAGTTGGTGAACATGTTCAGCCACAGACCCAGGAGCTTGGCCAGGGTATAGCCGGACTTTCCCTCCTCGCGCGAATCGTGCCTGACCAGCACGCGGGACCAGTTTCGGGTGAACTGCAGAACCAGGCCGTCGATGTAGGGATACGGCCCGTCGTACTTGATGAGCTCCTTCACCACGAAGCGGCTTATGGCCTTGAACGAAGAGAGATAGAGATCCCGGGGCTTTCCTATGAGGACACTGGCCACCATGTTGTTGAACGTGCTGCCCACGTTCCTGAGGAAGTGGTGCTTCTTCTTCTCGTAGTAGGAGAAGACGACGTCGTACCCCTTGTCGATCTCATTGACCAGCTTAACGACCTCTTCCGGTGGATTCTGGAAGTCGTCGTCCATGATGACGGTATAGTCCCCGGTCACGTGGTTGAGGCCCGCCATGACCGCGTTGTGCTCCGAGAAATTCCTGGACAGGTTGAGGAATTTGACCCCATGGTGCTTCCCGGCAAGGTCCCGGCATACGTCCGCCGACCCGTCCGGACTGCAATCGTTCACGAGGACGATTTCAAGGTGATACAGGTGCCCCAGGCAGTCCATGAGCTTTTGGACCAGGCGGCCGACGGTCTTCTCGCCGCCGTAGACCGGGATGACGATGGAGAGCCGGATGCCCCTCCGGGAGGGCGTCTCCGCGGACGCGGCGGCCTGCTTTGCCGCATCAATGTACGTGGCGCCGGTAGTGGACAATTTCTCTTATTCCTTTCCGGGAAACTCGTTACCCCCTACATCGAAATAAAAGGGCGAATTTTCGAGGCCATTTCACCGGAAGATATGCCGATGCTTGAAATTGGGTAAGGTAAGGAATTTACACGAGTCACGTTCCGTCCGGAGAGAAAGTCCAGGATGATCTCACCCGACCACGCGCTGCTGTTCTGGATCGTCGTCAGCTTCGTGCTGACCGCGGCGATGCAGGGCCACAAGGCCTTCACGTGGGCCTTCCTGGGCGCCGTGTTCTTTCTGCCTGCCAACCTGCCCGAATCCTATCAGCTCCCCGGGCTGCCCATCCTGGCCAAGGATTCGGTGGTGACCTACGGGATGCTGCCGGCCACTCTCCTCTTTCACTGGCGGAACCTGGGCCTGAAGAACAAGTGGGATCTCCTCCTCCTTGCCATGGTCGTGTGTGCCGTGGTCACCTCCGTCGTGAACGGCCTCCAGCTCTACGACGGCCTGTCCACGGCCCTGTGCTACCTCGTGCAGATGGTCCTGGTCCTCTACCTCATGCGCGTCCACCTCCGCACCCGGGATCATGTGAAGTATTTCCTCAAGTCCTTCTACTGGCTGAGCGTCTTCTACTCGGTGCTCCTGGTCTGGGAGTGGCGCATGAGCCCGCAGCTCCACACCGACCTGTACGGGTACTTCCCCCACCAGTTCCTGCAGATGGCGCGGGGCAGCTTCTTCCGGCCGGTGGTGTTCATCGGCCACGGCCTCGACATGGGCTACCTCTACGCCGTTGTGGTGCTCCTGGGGTACGCATTCATCCGTAACCGAGATCCTGACATTCCGCCCTGGACCCTGCTCCTCCCAGCCGTCGGCCTCATGTGCTGCATGTCGCTGGGGCCGATTCTCCTGGCGCTCTTCGGCTGGATGCTCTTCAAGGTCTACGAGCGGCGCCCCATCGGTCCGGTCGTCACGCTCGTGCCCTTCGGCGTCCTCCTCCTGTGCCTCCATTACTGCCAGGACCAGTCCAATTTCTCCTTCCTTGTCGAGTTCTTCAACCGGATCAGCCCGGAGCGGGCCGAGTCCCTCCACTACCGGCTGGAGGCCTTCGAGCTCTACATCCAGAACATCGTGAACCACCCCGTTTTCGGCCACGGCACCTGGGGCCGCGGCCGCATCGAGGGCCTGGCCACGGACTCCTCGCTGCTCATCTATCTTCTGGCCTACGGCGCGGCCTTCACCCTGTGCCTCTACGCCTGGTACTTCGCCCAGCTCACGAGCATTCGCAGGAAAGTGAACGCGCATCCGGAGGGTACGCCACGTGACTACGTAGGCGTGGCTCTCTACGGGGTCTTCTGGCTGGCCATCATGCTGAACTTTCTCGTCGAGGGCACAACCCTGATCCTTGTGGTGGTCTGTGCCTCTTATACGGGAGGCCTGCGGCCGGATCCGGAGAAGCGTGAAGAGAAGGAGGAGAAGGAGGATGCCCCGGCGCGGGAGATGGTGGCGGCGGGGGAAACCCTGGAGTGAACATGCTGGTAGACCTCGAGGCCGCCGAACTGCGCCGCCTTCCGGTAGTTCCTCGAGAGCGCATCCAGAAGTAGCGCCACGCTTTCAGCCCGGTCCTCCTCCTGGATCCACAGCCAACCGCCGCCGGGCTTCTTCGTGAGAACGATGAACACCGGGGGGGCGGCTGCCATCGCCGACCGGAATTCCTCCGCCCAGGCACCGGACTTTTCAAAGGCCGACCCGGCCGCCCAGAGCATGTAAGCGTGGCAGAATCGTGTGGGGCTCCTGCGCTGCGCAAGGAACTTCACCAGGACGGACCGCCCCCAGAGGAGCACCGGTTGCTTTTCGTTCGACCGAGAAGCGATGTAGGAGGAGGCGTTCAGGACGTCGGCCATGGTGACGCCCGTGTCCCCGCCGTTGAAGTCCCGGAGCAGCTCTTCGTGCGCGATGTGCCCCAGAATCCACGCGGCCGGCTGCGTGAACTCCCGTTTCAGCTTGCTGGCGAGTCCGAGGGAGGCCACGAGGAGTATGGCGCCGGCGGCGAGGACTCGGGGTGAAAGCGCTTTCCGCGGCCTTTCCGTCATCGTCTTGATGCAGGCTGCCAGCACCACGGCGGTTAAAACGGCCAGGACCATGAGCACCGGTCCGAGGTGATACCCGAATCCCTTTTGCTGGACAACGCACGAAATCGCCGTGGTGCCGAGAAGGGCAAGGGTCACCGACGGAAGCCATGCGGTGCGGGATCGCCGGAGCAGGTAGAGGCCCGCCGCGGAGGCGAGGAGAAGCCAGTGCCAGGACGGCACGGCAAAACGGCAGATACGGCCGAGGAGGTCCACGGGTGCCGCCGACTCCAGGGCGTAGACGGCGCTGTTGAATCGAATGCTCATCTCCCACCAGTCGTCCAGAAATCCCCAGACCCGGGCTCCGGCCGCGAACATCGCCAGGGTCAGGAGGAGGGCGGCTCCGGTGACGCACAGGTGGAGGAGGGCGGCGCCCAGGGGTATCCGGCGCCGCATCCAGTGCACCCCCGCCTGGATCGCCAGCATGAGAACGACCGCGCCGAGAGTGGGCTTGATGACCATGGCCATGCCGACGGCCGGCCCGGCGAGGGCCTGCCATGCCAGGGACCGGTCGCGGAGACCCCGCGCCTGGGCGTAGCAGGCGACGAGGAGAAAGGGAGCAGCCACGATGTCTCGCTGGCCGGAGAACCACGGTCCGGCGGTCACGTAGAGGATCTGGTAGACCACGCCCGCCGCCGCGGCCGTTTTCCACCCGGCGAACGAGCGTACGGCGAGAAAGATGAGGACCACGGTGGCCATGAGATACAGGTAGTCAAACGTCCGCCAGGCGTGGAGGGTATTGCCGAACAGCCAGGTCGAGGCCGCGTGCAGGAACATGGCGCCCGGCCAGTTGAGCTCCACAACTTCGGCGTAGGGTGTGGCGCCCCCGAGAATGCGCCACCCGATGTAGTCGAACAGCGCCTGATCCGGACTCGGCGGGATGGCGGAGTAGAGGACGCCGAGGACGACGGAAATGGCGACCCAGATCAAAAGCCAGATCAGGATTCGCCGCCCGGCGGGACGTCGGACAACCTCGGCGACCACGGTACCTACCTTTTCAGAAAAAGCGATCGGAGCCTGGCCATCTGCCACCCGTGCAGGTGCTTCCGGAAGGCGGGATTTTCATACCGGCGGGTACCGGTGAGGGCCGCCCTGAAGTATCCCAGGATCATCAAGATCCCGCCCACGACATAGGGGCGCTCCTTCATCCGGAAGACGCCGCTCGCGATCATGTAGAGGGGGTGGGTGCCCATGAAGTACTGCCCGCGGCCGTGGCGCATCCGACCATGAAAGACGTTGTGGTGGGATGAGCCCATCTGCCGGAGATGATAGATCTTCAGGTCGGGATCGTCGATGCTGGCAGCCTTCCACCCGAGCTGTCGGCACCGGTGACAGTCGATGCCGTCCCACATGACCTCCTTGACGAAACCGCCGATGGCCTCGAAGCATTCGCGGCGGTAGAACTTGGCCGCGCCCAGGGAGAACTCGTCGCTGGTGTATTCGGACCGGGAGGAGAAGTCCGCCGACTTCCATCGGGACGCCAGATAGCTCTTCCCGCTCAGGGTGCCCATTTTCGGATCCCTGTCGAAGTAGTCGATGAGGCACTCGAAGTAACGGGTTCCGAATTTCAGATCGCCGTCGAGCTTGCAGAGATATCCGTAGTCAAGATCCTTGACCATTTCGAGGCCCGCCTCGAAGGCCCGGACCACGCCCCCGCCCACCTGTCTATCCTGCCGCTTCTGTCTGCTCAGCACACGGATCCAGTCGTGCTTCTTCGCGGCCTCGGCGGCGATCTCCTGGGTCCTGTCCGTGGAACCATCGTCCACGATGACCCACATCCGTGGACGCCGGGTCTGAAGCTCCATGGACCGGATCGTCTCCCCGAGAAGTTCTTCCTCGTTTCTGGCCGGCGTGATCACGACGTAGTCTCCGGCCCTGGCCGAGGGCTTCTTCCGGGTGGCGGTGGCGGCCGTTGTCACGGGGGGCCGTATCAGGGAAGAGGTCATGACTTTTTCTCCAGAGAGTTCGTTTTCTGGGCTCTTGCAGAGAACGTCCGCAGGAACAGGTGCCCGAGCACCCGGAGGAGAAAGGGGGAATCGTCGACGAGGTAGCGCTTCCAGAGGCGGCGCGGTTCGCAAAGGATGCGGTATAGCCATTCGAGGCCGCAGCGCTGCATCCACAGGGGAGCGCGCCGGACCATCCCGGAGAGGAAATCGACGGCAGCGCCAACGCCGAGAGTGACGGGGACCCCGAGGGCTTCGCAGTGGTCGTGCATCCAGAATTCCTGCTTGGGACACCCGAGGGCCAGGAAGAGGATGTCCGGGGATGCGGCCCGCACCGCCTCGATGACCTTGCGGTTTTCTTCCTTGTCGAGGTGGAAACCCCGCCTGGGACACTGGGTGCCTGCAACCCGGAGGTCGGGATGCCTGCGCCGGAGGATCCGGGCCGCTTTCTCGGCGGCCCCATCGAGGGCGCCGAGGATGTAGATGGACAGGCCCTGCTCCGCCGCGGCTTCACTCACCCGGGGAAAGAGATCGGCTCCACTCACCTTTTCCCGGACGGCAGAACCCAGGATACGGGAAGCCCAGACCACGGGCATGCCGTCTGCCAGGACCAGGGACGCCTTGCGATAGGCCTCGCGAAACCTCCGGTTCCTGTTGAACCGCATGATGTGGTCGACATTGGGCGTCACCACGTAACATGGCCGGTCCCCCCTGGCCAGGGCGAGAATGCAATCCACGGCCTCGTCAAAGGTGAGGTTGTCCAGATGCAGGCCCATGAACTCGATGCGGCGTGACGGAGTTCGGGTGAGCGTGGTTGGCGCCATTGGCTTGGAGTCCCCAAATGCAAGTCCCGAGAATATCCCTTTCTCTTGCGCTCATCGGTATTTCGGCCTCTCGGCTTGATCTGCCTCGACGGCCTCGGGAGGGAGACGGCCCGCCCGATCCGGCCGGGGGAGTATTTCCGTGGGGCTAAACCCCACGCAGAGAAACAGTCGATATATTCCCGGTCTCCAGGTGAGAAAAACTTTCTCGTTTCTGCACGGAAAGGCCAGATCCAAGATGAAGACCTGTCTGCAGTTAACGTTAGTGCTCGCGATTCTGAGCGTCGCCGTGGGTTGCACCACCATCAAGAGGATGCCTCCGGAGGCCGCGCCGAGCGACTATCGTATTCAACCGGGCGACACCGTCGAATTTCTGCTCTACCGTGAGCAGGCGCCTACCGTCCAGACCCCCTTGCTGCTCACGGTGCAGCCGGACGGGAAAGTCATGATCCCCTACGTCGGGCCGGTTCTTGCCGCCGATCGCACCTCCAAGGACTTCTTCGGGGACATCTGTATCCGCCTCAAGGAGATCTTCAACTCTCCCATCGTTCCCCATTTCTCCCTTACCGTCTATCAGAGCCGCACCGTTCAGGTGCTGGGCTTCGTGCGATCACCCGGACAGTTTGCCCTGACCAATGCCATGCGGGCCACCGACGCCCTGGCCCAGGCCGGCGGGCTGCGCCTGCCGGAGGCGGCGCCCAACGCCACGCTTCTTTTGCGCAGGTGTGAGGAGGCGGACACGACCTATGGGGTCCGTTTCAGCGATATTCTGTCGTCCAAAGATCAGAAGACGAACCTGGTGCTGATGCCTGGCGACGTCATCTACGTACCGCCCACTCCGTTCCGCAAGGTGGCCCTGTTCATCGAGGACATTCTCTCACCGCTTCACGCGCTCATCTCGCCCATCGTGGCGCCGGTGACAGCGGTGTTCGGAGCCTGATAGACGTGCCCCGCGGCTTTAAATTCGCCCTGAAGGAGATCCTGACCCTCCCCTTCTGGGCTCTCGGCCTCCTGGTCCACCCGTTCCGGATCCGGTTCGTCCGGCGTCTCATTCATCTCGGCCGTCTGCGGGTGCACGTGGGCTGGGTGAGCCCGCGACTGCAACTGGACGGACCTGTTTCCGTGGCCGGCACCGCCCGGATCCGGTTTCCCGAAGTCGCTCGCTTCGGTCCGGGCGTCCACCTGGAAACCAACGGCAAGGGAGTCATCGTCCTCGGGGAGAACGTCCGCCTCAACCAGGGCACGGTCGTGGTGGCCTACGACCGGGTGGAAATCGGCGCTGACACCCTTGTCGGAGAGTACGTCACCTTTCGCGACGCCAACCACGGCATCCAGCCGGGTCGACCGATCCGGCTCCAGACCCACGACGTCCGGCCGATCCGCATCGGTGAGAACGTGTGGGTCGGCCGGGGCGCCTGCATCCTGGCCGGTGTCACCGTCGGGCGCGGTGCCGTCATCGGCGCCAACAGCGTGGTGACGCGGGACGTCCCGGAAGACGCCATCGTGGGCGGCGTGCCCGCGCGCGTTCTCCGCAGCCGCAGCCCGGAACCGGCAATATAGGCCGCCAGGATTCTTGCCCGCGTCGGAACAAGAGTTTATGCTCTTCCCGTCCGCAGTTCCGAACCGAGGAGGCCGGCTTGAAGACCATCGACTTCGTCCTCAACGGCAATTCCACCCGGGTCGAGGCACGCCCCGGTGAGAGCCTTCTCGAGGTCCTCCGGAACCAGTGTGGCATCCTCTCCCTAAAAAACGGCTGCCGGCCCCAGGGTCAGTGCGGGGGGTGCCTGGCACTGATCGACGGCAACCCGAAGGTGACCTGCGCCCTGGCCGCCGACCGGGCGCAGGGCAAGGACATTCTCACCCTCGAGGGCGTCTCCTCGGAAGAACGGGACCTCCTCGCCCGGTGCTTCACGGCTGCAGCCGGACTCCAGTGCGGCTTCTGCACGCCGGGCCTGGCACTCCGAGCCAAGGCCCTCCTCGACCGGAATCCCGATCCTTCACGAAAGGAAATCGCCCGGGCCATCGACGGACACGTGTGTCGATGCACCGGGTACGTCAAGGTCGTGGACGCCATCCAGCTCGCGGCTGCGGTGAGGCGAGGCGAGGCGGAAGCCGTGGTCGTGAAGGACGGCGGCGTGGGGCAGCCCCTTGGAAAGTACGGGGGTCGCGATCTCGTGCTGGGAGAGCGGCCCTTCGTGGATGACATCGTCAGGCCCGGTATGCTGCACGCCGCCGTGGTGCTCTCGGCCCATGCCCGGGCCAGGGTCAAACGCATTGACACCTCTAAGGCCGAGGCCTGTGGAGGCGTCGCGGCCGTGGCCACGGCCCGGGACGTGCCCGGCGACAGGTGGTACGGTCTCATCGAGAAGGACTGGCCCGGCTTCGTGGCCGAAGGGGAGGAGGTGCGTTGTTCGGGAGACATCCTGGCCGTGGTGGCGGCCGTGGATGAATACACGGCGCGGGCCGCTGCTGCCCTCGTGGAGGTGGACTACGAGGTTCTCGAGCCGGTGCTGGACACGATGGACGCCCTCATGGAGGACGCGCCCCGGGTCAATCCGCGGCACGGGAACCGTCTTTCCCGCACCGTATTCCGGCGCGGCAACGCCGAGGCAGCCCTGTCGAGGAGCGCCCACGTGGTCAGTCGCACCTGGCAGACCCAGCGCATCGACCACCTGTTCCTGGAGCCGGAGAGCGCCGTTGCGGAGTTCCGCGCCGACGGACGCCTGCACCTTCACACCCAGGGCCAGGGCATCTTCGACGACCGCCGGCAAGTGGCCGCGTTTCTGGGCATACCCGAGGAGGACATCTTCGTGGATCTGGCGGGCAGCGGCGGCGCCTTCGGTGGTAAGGAGGACCTGTCGATCCAGGCCCATGCGACCCTCCTGGCCCGCATGACGGGCCAGGCCGTGAAGCTGACCCTGAGCCGCGAGGAGTCCATCCGTCTCCATCCCAAGCGCCATCCCATAACCCTGCACTACAGCGTGGGCTGCGATGAGGAAGGCCGTCTCACCGCGGTCAAAGCGTGGATGGTTGGGGACACGGGCGCCTACGCCTCGGTGGGGGCCAAGGTGCTGGAGCGGGCGGCCGGCCACGGCTGCGGACCCTACCGGGTACCGGACGTGGACGTGGTGGCTGTGGCCGTCTGCACCCACAATCCGCCCTGCGGCGCCATGCGCGGCTTCGGCGCGAACCAGGCCCACTTCGCCATGGAAGGTTGTATGGATCTGCTGGCCACGGAGGTGGGCATCGACGGCTACGAGATGCGCTTGCGAAACGTCCTCGAGGTGGGGGACGCACTCAGCACCACCGGCCAGATGCTGGAGAAATCCGTGGGGCTGAAGAAGACCCTGGAGTCGGTGCGGGGCCACTACTACGAGGCGCTGCGCCGGGGCCGGGCCGTGGGCATCGCCTGCGGCATCAAGAACGTCGGCCTCGGCAACGGGGCCCAGGAGTGGGGCAAGGCCCGGCTTGCTGTGGAGGACGACGGTACCGTCTCCCTCTACAACGGCTACTCCGAGATGGGTCAGGGCCTGCTGACGGTACTCATCCAGTTCGCGGTGGAGGTCACGGGCCTGCCGGCGTCGGTGTTTCGCCCGAAGGTGGACGCCACCTACGCACTGGCCTGCGGCCAGACCACGGGCTCCCGCGCCACCCTCTTCGGCGGCCGCGCCGTGAAGAGCGCCGCCGAGAAGCTGAAGGCCGACCTCGATCGGGGCCGAACCCTCGAGGACCTGGCGGGCGAGGTCTATGCCGGGGACGTCCTGGTGAACGACACCACACCGCCCGGCACTTGCTCGGGAAAGATCAAGACCCACACCGCCTTCGGCTTTGCCACCCAGGTGTGCATCCTGGACAGTGAGGGACGTGTGGACCGATTCGTGGCCGCCCACGACGTGGGCCGGGCTGTGAACCCGGCGCTTTGCGAGGGGCAGATCCAGGGCGGCGTGCACATGGGGCTGGGGTACGCCCTGACCGAGGAGCTTCCGTGCCCGGAGGGCATGCCGGCCGCGTTTTCTCTGCGGGAACTGGGCGTGCTCCGGGCGCGGGACATGCCCGAGGTGGAGGTGATCCTGGTGGAAGATCCCGAGCCGGAAGGCCCCTTCGGCGCCAAGGGCGTGGGCGAGATCGGCCTGGTGCCCACGGCGGCCGCCGTGGCCGGAGCGCTGGAGGCCTTCGACGGCGTCCGGCGTACCACCCTGCCCATGAAGGATTCCCCGGCGGCCCGGGCCATGAGCGTGGGGCGCCTGCGAAAGGGGCAACCGTGATGGCTTCCCCCACCCTGGCTCTCGGTCCGGACCGCGACGGCAATGCGCTCGTCATGGCGGGGGACCGTGTCGTGGGATTCGGTCCGGATGTCGAGGCCCGCGACACTCCGGAGCGCCTTGCGTGCGCGGACGCCGTGATCCGGCCCGGAGCCGTCAACGCCCACACCCACATTTACAGCGGCCTGGCCCCCATGTGTATGCCGGCGCAAACCGAGGAGCCGCGGACCTTCCTCCGGATCCTGGAGCGGGTCTGGTGGCGACTGGACCGGGCCCTGGACGAGGCGTCCCTTCGCGCAGCGGCCAGGTACTACATCGCCGGGGCCCTCTTGGCCGGCACCACCACCCTGGTGGACCACCACGAGTCGCCCGGATTTATCACCGGTTCCCTCGACGTCCTGGCCGACGTCTGCGAGGCCCTGGGCATACGCGCGGTCCTGTGCTACGGCGCCACGGAAAGAAACCGCGGCCGTGAGGAGGCCGACCGGGGCCTCGAGGTGTGTCGGCGCTTCCTTCGATCCGGCAATACTCCCCTCGTGCGCGGCGTGGTGGGACTCCACGCCTCCTTCACCGTCTCCGACGACACGGTGCAAAAGGCAGGGGCGTTGTGCAGGGATCTGGGTACGGTGATGCACGTGCATCTCGCCGAGGACGCGGCGGACGTGCAGGATGCCCGGGACCGGGGCTGGCCCGGCCCCCTGGAGCGGCTCCTGGACCTGGGCGCGCTGCCGCCCGGCTCCCTGCTGGCTCACGGCGTTCACCTGGACGCTGTTCAGGTGGACAGGGCGGCGGGCAAAGGCTGCTGGTTCATCCAGAATCCCCGGTCCAATGTCGGGAACGGGGTGGGGTATCCTCGGGCCCTTGGCGTGACCGGCCGTGTGGCCCTGGGCACCGACGGGTATCCGGCGGATATGGCCGAGGAAGAGGCGGTGCTGTTCCGGGAAGGCCGGGCCCACGGCGAGGCGGACGAGGCGCTGCGCAGGCGGCCGGCAGCGGGGTGGGACCTGGCATCGGAGTGGTTCGATAAGCCCCTGGCTCCCCTCGCACCGGGAGCGGCGGCCGATGCCGTGGCCCTGGGAAAGGACGGAGTGCGTCACGTGGTGGTGGGCGGGAGAGTCTTGGTGAAGGACGGCCGTCTTCTCACGGCGGACCTGGAAGAGATCCGCGTCGAGGCCGACCGAGAGGCCGCCCGGCTTCGCGAGCGCATGATAGCGCTGTAGGGATCGGAATCGAAAGGAAATCACGAGCATGTCGGAACTGGGGCTGGAAAAACACATCGTCGACGCAAAGGCGTACGAGAACAGTGTCCGGCGCTACGCCGAGGCGGGCATCGCCCTGCCCACCTTCGCCCAGCTGGAAGATCCCACCCGGATTCCGGAGAAGATCCTCACCGCGCTCGAGTCCATAGACCCTGCCGCGGCCCACCCCCTGAACCTGTTCCGGGTCCACTGGTACAACCACACAGACCAGAGGCAGCTGGTTCAGGTGCCCGGCTACCTCGTACTCCCTCCTTCCCTGACCGGCGTGGAGGCCCGCATCGTGGTGGCCCTGGGCGAACGCTTTCCCATGATCGATACGCACAAGGTACTGGCTGCGTACGGATGCCTGGCGCCGCGCATCATCACGGGGCAGTTCGACCCCCTGACCCACCGGGCCGTGTGGCCCTCCACGGGCAACTACTGCCGGGGCGGGGTGGCCATCTCACGTATCATGGGGTGCCGGGGCGTGGCGGTGTTGCCCGAGGGCATGAGCCGGGAGCGGTTCGAGTGGCTGGAGTCGTGGGTGGCCGATCCTGCGGACATCATCCGGACGCCGGGCACCGAGAGCAACGTGAAGGAGATCTATGACCGGTGCGCCGAGCTCCAGCGCGACCCCCTGAACATCATCTTCAACCAGTTCAGGGAGTTCGGCAACCACCTGGTGCACTACCTGTGCACGGGCCGGGCCCTGGAGCACGTCTTCGAGACGCTCCGGAAGGGGGACCCCGGCCTCGAGGTCCGCGCCTTCGTGTCGGCCACCGGTTCGGCGGGCACCCTCGGGGCGGGCGACTACCTCAAGGAGCGTTACGGTTCTCTTACCGTGGCCGTGGAGGCCCTGGAGTGCCCTACCCTGCTCTATAACGGCTTCGGCGAACACAACATCCAGGGCATCGGGGACAAGCACGTTCCCTTCATCCACAACGTCATGGCCACCGACGCGGTCACCGCCGTGTCCGAGAAGAGCACCGACGCCCTGAACGTCCTCTTCAACACCGAAGCGGGCCGGGACCACCTCGCAGGCCGCTGCGGCGTGCCGCGCGATCTCGTGGATCACCTCGGGTCCTTCGGCCTCTCCTCCTCCTGCAACGTCCTGGCGGCCGTGAAGGCGGCGAAGTACTACAACATGACCCACCGGGACGTCATCCTCACCGTGGCCACGGACGGTGCGGCCCTCTACGACACGGAGCGGCAGAAGACCCTGGACGCGGCCTTCTCCGGAACCTTTGACGCCGTGGCCGCGGCCGAAACCTTCGGCCGCCACGTCCTCGGCGCGGCCACGGACCACTTCCTGGAGCTCTCGCTCCGGGACCGGGAGCGCATCTTCAACCTCGGCTACTTCACCTGGGTCGAACAGCAGGGGGTCACCCTCGGCGAGTTCACCGATCGGAGAAGCCCGGCCTACTGGCGCGGCCTCCGGGACCTGCTGCCCGCGTGGGACGCCATGATCGAGACGTTCAATGAACGGACGGGAGTCCTGGATGCCTGCGCCTGATCGATGCGGCGGCGGAGCGGCGAAGCCCGTGTCGCGCCTCGAGTGCGCCGGCTGCGGGACGCGGATTCCTGCCGGAGAGCCGTATCCCTTCCGGTGTCCCGGGGCCGGCGGGGAGGACGATACGGATCACGTCCTGGACCGGATCCTCGACGCGGTCCGGGCGGATCCGCACGGGCGTTCCTTTCTCGATCCCACGGCAAATCCCTTCCTGAGGTATCGAAAGCTCTTTCACTCGTACCACGCGGCCCTGGAAGGCGGCCTCTCCGACGCCGACTACCAGGCCATCGTGATAGATCTCGATGCGGCCGTGGCCGGGGTGGAGGGCCACGGCTTCCGTTCGACGCCCTTCGATCCTTCGGAGTCGCTGAGCCGGCGCCTCGGATTCGCGGCCGGCGACGCGGTGTGGATCAAGGACGAGACTGGAAACGTCGCCGGCTCCCACAAGGCCCGGCACCTCATGGGCATCATGATCTGGCTCCGGGTGATGGATCGTCTCGGCAAGGAGCGGGCGCACGCGCCCCTGGCCGTGGCGAGCTGCGGCAACGCGGCCCTCGCCGCCGCCGTGGTGGCCCGGGCCGCGGGCCGGCGCCTCCAGGTGTTCCTTCCGCCCGGCGCGAACAAGGCCGTCGTGGACCGACTCACGCGCCTCGACGCCCACCTCTCGTTCTGCACCCGGGATCCCGCCGGCCGCGGTGATCCCTGTTATCACGGATTCAAGGAGGCAGTAGCGGGCGGCGCCCTGCCCTTCACGTGCCAGGGAAACGAGAACAGTCTGGCCATCGAGGGAGGCGAAACCTTGACCCACGAGATGATCTCGGTCCTGGCCCGAGATGGGAAGGCGCTGGATCGGATTTTCATCCAGGTGGGCGGAGGCGCTCTGGCCTCGTCCTGCATCCGGGCGTTCCGGGAGGCCGCGGACCTGGGCCTCGTCCGAGTCCTACCGCGCGTCCACGCGGTCCAGGCCGTGGGGGGGCATCCCCTGAGCCGGGCCTACCACAGGGTGGTGGAGCGGATCCTGGAGGTGCGCGGGACCACGGCGTCGATACCCGGTTCCGCGGAGGCTCGGGCGCAGTATATCAGGGCCCACATTCCGCCGGACTTCGTGGAAGAGGCGCTGCACCACGCGGCCACCCACCGGTCGCACTACATGCAGTCCTGGGAAACCGAGCCCTACAGCATCGCCACCGGCATCCTGGACGACGAGACCTACGACTGGCTGGCGGTGGTCCGGGGCATGACGGCCACGGGTGGCCATCCCGTGGTGGTGTCCGAGGAGATCCTGAAGGAGGCCAGCGCCCTGGCTGCAAGCGCCACCTCCATTCCCGTGGACCCCACCGGATCAGCGGGTCTGGCCGGATGCCTGCAGCTCTGCCGCGCCGGCGTGGTGCGGCCGGACGAGACCGTGGGGGTGCTGTTCACGGGCGTTCGGCGCTGATCCCACGACCCGATTATGTCCTGAAACAGGACAAGATCCAGCCGTGGAAAGGCCCACGGCCCTGAAAGGTCCCGATCCAGGACATAAAACGACCGTGGATGGATCGAGCCTGGACAGATCTCCGATCTCCAGGATGTCGGCGATAGGCTGGAAGAAGGACAGCCTTTGTGCGACCTCTGTCGGCTGCCCCCCGGACAGGTCCTTGAAGATGAGCGGCCATCCCGTGATCGACGTGAGCGGTCCGTGGTAGTCTCGCCTCGTGACGTGCTCCCCTCATCGTTGTTGGAGAAAGAAGAACAGGATCCCTCCCAGCAGGGCCAGAGCCAGACCCAGGGCTACGAGGATGGTCGTGACCGTAACCGATCCGCCGAGGTCCCCCTTCAGGTCGTTCTGAGCGACGCGGAGGGCCTGTTGCAGGTCCATGCGGCTCAGGTTCGGGTTGTCGGCCCGGTATTTCCGGACGGCTTCCGTGATTTCTCGTGCGAGTTCCCGGGCCCGGGGAGACGCTTGAGGCGGAGTTATGGGGACGAACATGGATGCCCTCCAGTAATGTCAGCGTGTGTTTCTTGTAGAGTTCTTCCGATAGCAATACGGTTCCAGGCGGCGTCTGTTGGAGGCAGTCACCAACGGAAGCAGGTTGGATTCAGATGGAGATCGCACCGCGCAGGTACATCACCGCCCGGCCGCCGATGGCCACGCGCTCTCCGCGATCCTCGCACTGGAGTTCTCCGCCCCGCTTCGAGACCTGGCGTGCACGGAGGTTTCGCTTCCCGAGGCGCTTGCTCCAGTAGGGGACCAGGGTGCAGTGAGCGGAGCCAGTGACGGGATCCTCGGGGACGCCGACCCGGGGCGCGAAAAAGCGGGAGACGAAGTCCACCTCCCGGCCCGGGGCGGTGGCGATGACGGCCATGACGTCCAGGGCGGCTATGCCGTCGAAGTCCGGCTGCAGGGACATCACTTCGTCCTCGGTCTCGAAGACGGCCAGCAGGTCCCGGGCCGCGTGAACCTCGCGCGGACGATCGCCGAGGGCCATGACCACGTCATCTGTGCACTCCGCCGGGGCGGGCGGCCGGGCGGGGAAGTCCAGGGTCAGCACGTCACCGGCTCGAGTGACGGTGAGACGACCGCTCCGGGATTCGAATCCCACGGAGTCCCCCTCGACGAGGCCCTCCTCGAAGAGTACGAAGGCGCTGGCCAGGGTGGCGTGGCCGCAAAGATCCACTTCCACCTCCGGAGTAAACCACCGCAGGTCGAACGCACCGCCCTCGGGCCGGATGAATGCCGTCTCGGACAGGTTGTTCTCGGTGGCGATGGCCTGGAGGAGGTCGTCGGACAGCCACGCCTCCAGAAGCACCACCGCCGCGGGATTTCCGCAGAATCGTCGGCTCGTGAAGGCATCGACCTGGAACAGGGGAAGGTCCATGGAACACCTCACTTTCCGTGTACTACCGGCATGCATTATACAGTTACCAGAAACACCCGCGGGGTCGCGGACCGGCATATCATGTATAATCCGGGTTGCAACGGAAACCCACGGAGATCGGAAGAAGCATGAAAGAATCGACACACGGAGCAACCCCTGCGGGTGGAGCATTTCGCACGCGGATTCTTTGCGGAGGGCTTCTGGCTCTCCTGGCCATCCTCCTCGTCGCCTGCTCGGACGGCGGTCAGGGGCAGAAATCCGCGAAGAAGAAGAAAAAGAAAAGGGCGGTCGCCGAAAAACGGGACGTGAGCCCCACGCCGAAGACCGTTTCACGAAAGAAGAAGGCCCCCACGGTCAGCCGTCAGGAGAAGCTGCGCAGGGAGTTCCGGCGTAAGGAGAAGTCCGCTGAGTCGGAGGAGGAAAAGACCGCCCTCGCCGAGTGGTGCTGGAAGAAAGGCCTCAAGAAGGAGGCGGCGGACCTGGTCCGGCCGCTCCTGGAGAAGGACCCCGACAGCCCCGATCTAAACCGGTGGGCCGGCAATCTCCGTTTCGATGGTGAGCACCCGGAGTATTACGGCAAGTGGTTGTCGCCCGAGGACCACGCAGCCGCCGTGAAGGCGGACAAGGCCTATGTCGCGAAGCTGGATGCCGATCCGAAGTTCCGGGCGATGCACAAGGCCGTCCAGAACCTGAAGAACGACTACCTCAAGGATTACAAGACCTTCTCCGTCATGGAGTGGCCGTACGTCCTCATCATCGAGAGCTTCGGCTCGAAGAAGCAGGACGAGCACTACGCCGACGAAAACCGCAGCCGGGTGCGGGCGTTTTACCGCTACATGAAGAAGACCTACCCGGACCTCGTGACCCGGGAACCCGCGGCCCCCTTCCGCATCATCGTGCTGAAGGACGGAAAGAGCTTCAACAAGTTCAACGCACGCATGGCCGGCGGCGCGAGAGGACCGGGCGTCCGGGCCTACTACCATATCCTGACCAAGTTCGTCTATACGTACGAAAAGATGAAGGGGTCGACCCGCGCCGTCCGGGAGTTCAGCCTCGGGGTGCTCTTTCACGAGTGCACCCACCAGTTCCTCGGGTTTCTCCGGCCCAAGAACAACATCCGGGACTCGATGTGGTTCGAGGAGGCGCTCGCGGAGTTCCACGGCGGCGTTCGCACCAGCGGCCGGGGCAAGGACGGGCTGCTCCTCTACACCCTCGGAGAGCTCAACAACCTCAGGCTCCGACACGTGAAATACGCGCTGAAGGTGAAGCGCTGCTTCGACCTGCCCACACTGTTCCGGTGCCGCACCTACGATGAGGCTGACGCCACCTTCCGGAGCCGGTTCGGCCTTCGTGGAAGCGGCAAGAGCCTCCTCTACTGTCAGGGGTGGTCCTTCATCTACTTCTGCATGAAAGGGCCGAATCGGAAGTACCGGAAGGCCATGCTGGACTACATCAAGAGGGACGTGGGCGACGGCGACGGCGAGTACAACAGCATGATGAAGGCTTTCGGCATCGCGCGCGACGAC
The DNA here is from genome assembly GCA_964485695.1 of uncultured Planctomycetota bacterium. GTDB lineage: Bacteria > Planctomycetota > JAFGQW01 > JAFGQW01 > JAFGQW01 > CAZAKZ01. The sequence continues at coordinate 29,748 of CAZAKZ010000031.1, forward strand.
GATTGGAAGCCGATCGAGCGGGAATGGAAGGCCTTCGTGAGCAAGCTGAAGGTGGAGAAGGCGAAATCCGGCTCCAAGAAGAAGACCGACAAGAACAAGAAGAAATAGGCGGTACGACCCTTCCGGTCATGCTTCCGCATCGAGCTTGACGGCCGTGCCGTAGGCGAGCAGTTCGGCCGCCCCCGACATCACCTGGGAGGTGACGAACCGGACGTTGATGATGGCGTCCGCACCCAGCTCCTCCGCCTGCGCTTCCATGCGGCGCAGGCTCTCGGTGCGGGACTCGACGAGCATCTCGGTATACTCCTTGATCTCACCACCCACCAGCATGCGGAGCCCGGCCAGGAGGTCCTTACCGAGGTGCTTGGCCCGGATGGTGCTGCCCCGCACCAGGCCGAGGCTTTCACGGATTCTGTGCCCGGGCACGTAGTCGAGGTTCACGACGATCATGTCGATCCCTTTCGCTTGAGTGTCAGTATTTTTCCTCGCGCAGGCTGCGGTCGGCTTCCCGCTCCTCGAGGCGCTCCCAGATCAGGGTTCCCATGATCAGGAGAAGGCCGGCCGCCGCAATACCGAGGCCCAGCTGGATCGGCCAGGGGAGCGCCCTGAACCAGGGCCAGAGCGCCCGGAGCGGGCGGATCATCCACGTGAGAAGCACCACGGCGCCCGCGGCCATGAGGAGAAAACCGAGGATGCGAAGTAGCCGGATCATTTCCGCAGCTCTCTTTCCGTCCGGAGGTCCTGAACGCGTTCCAGGATCAACGACAACAGGACCATGGCCAGTCCGGCAACGAGGAGGCCGAAGCCGATCTCGAGCTGCGCGGGCAGGCAAATGAACCGGAGTATGAGCCGCGCGGCCTCGTAGAGCACCCATCCCCCCGCAAGGAGGAGACCTCCGCGCCAGAGAATCAGCCCGACCAAGTGGATCGGTCGCATTTCGAAAACTCCGCTCATACGGCCCGGCAGATGAAGATCATGCGAGTGGAGGACCTCCGGTATCGTTCTCCGAGAATGCTCCCATGGACGGAGGTGATTGTCAAACCCGCTCTCGCGCACAGCGCCTTCATCTGGCCGGGCGTGTAGAGTCGGATGGACGAGTGGGTGCCTCCCTCGCATCCATCCGTGTGGCTCCACCGGGAAAGAATCCGCTGCGAACGAGGATCCCACCGGCTCTGCGCCGTGATCCGGCCCCTGCGGGTCCTTCCGGAGAAGTTCCGGAGCATGTACTCGCGGTTGATCTGATCCAGGACGAGGCGCCCGTTCTTGTGAAGGGCACGGGCGAACCGGTGCAGGACGTCGAGGTTCTCGTCCTCCTCGAAGTAGCCGAAGCTGCTGAACCAGTTGCAGATCCCATGGTATGCGTCCACGAAATCCAGGTCCCGGAGATCCATGACCTTGAAGGATCCCGGCAGTCCTTCCCGGCGGAACCGTGCGCGCGCCCTCCGGATGAAACTCGGCTCGAGATCCACACCCGTGACGTCGCAGCCGGCCCGGGCCAGATGGACCGCGATCCTCCCGGCGCCGCACGGGGCGTCCAGGACGCGGTGTCCCCTCTGCAGCCTGAGGGCCTTGAGGATGAAGGCGGCGTCGCTCAGGCCCTGGTCGTCGGGCAGGAGCCAGAACCTGGGGTCCAGGGTCTGAAACCACGCCTTCACGCATCACCTCGCTCCGCGGGCTTCCGGAGCATCCAGATCATGTACGGGCTGGAGTCCGACACGAAGGGTGCGTGGCTGTAGTCGCCCCACAGCGCTTCGACCTCGAATCCGGCCGTGCGCGCAAGGGCCTCGAATTCAGTCGCCTCTATCAGGGCGAACCTGAGGGGCCAGGTTCGCTTCTCCCGGGTTTCTCCTGCCTCGTCCAGGATCTCGAGGATCTGTGTCCCGTGGACCTGGTTGCTTTCAGCGTCGTGAACCAGGTCCGCCAGAATGCGGATCTCGCCGTTATCAAAGGAGCCCCGACTCACGGTCTCGAGACCCCGGCCCACGGTTTTCAGGCGAACCGGCGGATTGTGGAGGGTGCACAGAAACCGGCCACCCGGCAGGAGAGCCGCGTGGATCGAGGCGAGGGCGCCCTTCCGGTCGCCCTCCGCGAGCAGCTCGGCAAACGAGTGAAAGGGAAGGAGCGCCATCTCGAAAGTCGGCGGGAGCTCGAGGCGCGTGACGTCCTCCCGGAGGATCGGCGCTGAGAGGCCCTTTGTAGCGAGCTTCCTCCCCAGAACGCCTAGCATCGCCCCCGAGGAATCCACGCAGGTGAGGCGAACCCCGGATTCGAGAAGCGGCAAGGAAACGCGGCCGGTGCCCGACATGAGCTCCAGCACGGGACCGAGGACGCCACGGCACGCATCCAGAAAGAACGGGATGTCCTCGTTGAAGCGGACGCATGCATCGTACACGTCGGCCATGTCGGCGTAGTCGAAGGCGGGACTCACGGCACACTCCGACGCTGGGATCGAGACATGTCCGCCTCCATGGCCCGAACGGCTATTTGAAGAACTCCCGTATCTTGGATTCGATCATCCCACCCGGGAGGAAGGCGGGCTTCTTGGTGATGGTGATCTTCACCTCGCTACCGCTGATCCGGTATTCCCCGTGGATCCACCCCACCGGCGTCTGGCCGGAAAACGTGCCGGAGGTGGTATCGCCGTCAAAGCTCCCTCCCAGGCCCTTGACGGCGCCCCGGATCTTCTCCATGGCCGCGGTCATGTCTCCCTCGACCGTGATCGTGAAAGAATCGTTCCCCACCTCGCAGCGTCCTTTCTGGTTGATGAACGTCGAATCGATCTTGCACTGCGGGCAATTCTGCCGTGGCCCTCGGGGATGTCAAGGGAGGGAACGTTGAATGATCTTCGTCAACTTCATCGCAAACTCGCTCACGACCTCAGGGATTGCGAACATCACCAGTCCGGCGGTATCGCCTTGTTGGGTCGTTTTCAATCGCGCTGGAGTAGCTCCTCAACGGTGAGACCGATGTCCCGCGCAATCTTGCGAAGCAAAGTGGGGGAGATGTCGCGCCCCGAGTGAAAGGGGGCCGTGGTGCCGCGACCATCCGGGTGCCGGTACTGGCGGTGTGAGCCACGCTGTCGAACCTCTTGAAACCCGAGACGTACCAGGAGAGCCGCCGCCTCATGTGCTTTCAGAACCGGTAGTGAACCCACACCTATGCCACTCGAATCGTCTGAAGACCCACAAACTCGGACTCGAGCTCCGGATCGCCGTCCTCAAGAAGCATCTCAATGACCTCACGAAGGTTCTTCTCGAGTTCGTCCAGGGTGTTCCCCTGACTGTGCGCGCCAGGCCACCCGGGAACGGAACCGACGAAGAGACCGGTATCCGGATCTCGCTCTACTATCATGTTGAATGTGCGCATGCTATGGTCTCCCTGGCAACCAGATCACCGGGCAGTTTAGCGCGAGGTTCTTTTCGCGGCAACGTTGTCGATGCAGGTTTGAAGGTGCCAGATTCTGCTACTACACGGCTACGCCGATCGGCTGAATGGTCGTACCGAGATGAGGTCGGTATCTCTTACAGCGCGGACGTCCGAAGTCTTGAGGGTGATCAGGGCCTCGGTGCGGCCGGAGGCGGTCACAAACTCGACTTCAAGACCATCCGGTATGTAAACATCCACAACGGCACCGAGGTCGCCGGCCCGTAGCCCGAATTCCGGAAAATCTCTGCTCAAAACCACTGTATCGAGCGTTTTGAACATAATTCGTCTCCTCCTCGGCACGGGGGTGGAGCAATACCGTCATGAGCGCTTCTCAAGCAGGCGCCGCCTGATCCGCTCATGTGCCTCGCTCCAGTCAACCGGGACAACCATCCCATCCGCAAGCTCGTGAGCCCGTTTCTCGATCTCGGCAATCCACGCGGCGTCCGCTCCCGGCTCGGCCTGGCCTTCAAGACTGTGCAACAGGTGATGAGCCAGGTGAGCTCGTTCTTCTGGGGGCAGGGATAGTGCGGCCTCAAGGAGCTCCTCGGTGTTCATGGTAAGGTCATTCTACACGGACTACAGCCCAAAAGCAATGGCGAACCGGGCTGACCACTCTCCGGACAACATTGGCCATCATCAGTGGCAGCGGCAGCTATGCACGGCCATTGCGGTGCAAGGGACGTACAAGAACGATTGCCTTGTCAGTCATCGTCAATGTCGAACTGTGATGCCGGGACGAGGCCATCCAGGAATGCGAGAAACGAAGGCGCGATCACAAGATCTTCGCCCACCTCGACATCAATCCAGGTAACAGAAGGGTGACCGGATTCGCGACTTGAAGAAACGGTATGTTATGACGCTGACCGCAGCGAGAGCGAGCACGATCGTGAGGCTGATCAATGCGTACTTCATGAGGTGATCTTGTGAGGGCTGATGTTCGCTTTGCCCGCAGGCCGGACCGCTCAGATTCAACGCGTCAGGCAGATTTCCGGGAGAACAGCTTGGTGGCCTCCAGTGGAACCTCGACCTGGACGAAGAAACGCGCCGGATACAGATAGTCCTCCCCTGACTCATCTATCACACGAACTAGATCCCGTTCTTCAGCGACAGGATCAGGAAGAATTCGATAGACCTTTCGCAACTCCAGGGCTGCGGAGTAACCGCGGTTCTTGATGCACAATACGTAGCGATTGCGTTTTGCCATGATCTCACTCCAGGAACCGCTTGATCTTTATCTCCTGGCGCCCAACGCCATGGGCCTCATACCAGTGAACCTCGGCAGGGCCAGTCCAGCCGTCTGAAAGTTCGACGGTGGCAATCCCCTTGAGCTTGCGCCACCGCTTTCCGCCATAGATTTTTCGGAGCCTGGTGGACTCCCGGACGGCCTGGCCACCGCGATCGTCTCGATCTCGAGAATTTCGCCGATGATCCTGAACCACACCGAAGCACCCCTCAATCCATTTTTGGTACTTGCTCGTCCCGCGGTTCGCCTCCTCGATCGATGGTATGCCATTCCTACGCAAAGGTCAACGACAGCCCATTACCGGTTTTGGCTCATTTTCGTGCGATGAAATCCGGTCGTGGTGGGATGTCATGAATCATGACATGCCCCACTCACGCTCCCACCCTGGCCTGATGATACAGACTCGGAAACCGCGCCAGGACGGCAATGACCACCGGCAGCTCCCGGGAATCCACGCACTCGCCGATCTTGTGGGTGTTCTGCTCGATGCCGGGGCCGATGCCCAGCATGGCCGGGTGCTTGAAGGGGCCGGCGTGGATCCAGCGCTTGGAGTCGGGCACCTGGATGGACGGGGCATCACTGCGGATGGGGACACCCACGCCGTCGGTGGAGAAGATCCAGCGGCCCACGCGCGGGTTCTTGCGCAGGGCGCCGGCAGTGCCGTCTTCGGGGATGAGGGGCGTGGCCGTACGGCGGTAAGCCTCCACGGCCGTGCGGATGGCGGGGTGGTCTTCCGGTGTCACCCAGCCCGGGTAGATCTGGGGATTGCCGGGCATGGCGCCCTTCCAGGTGGGATGGACGTAGGTGGGGACGCGGATCAGGACGCGGAGGCCGGCCTGTCGGGCTCGGGCCACGGAAGTCATGGACTCCACGTCGCGAAGGGCTGCCTCGGGGGACTCGCCTGCCGTGAGTCTGCGGTCGAGGCGGAAGGTGAAGCGCTCGGGCACGGCGCAGTCGCTGGGGGTTTCCAGCGCGGCCCAGGAGGCGGTGCGGGAGCCGGGGCCGAGGAAGGGGTCGGTCCGGAATCCTTCGCCGCTGAGGTGGCGGTCGGCTGCTTCGGCGATGATGGCGGCGCCGTGCTCGAGGGGATTGCGGCCCTCCTGGGGCATGGAGCCGTGGCAGCTCTTGCCCGTGACCTGCACCTCGATCTGCATGCGGCCGCGCTGGCCGCGGTAGATGCCCGTGGCGCCGTTTGTTGCGCACCCCGTGCCTTCGGTGAGGATGAACACGTCCGGGATGCGGTCGGCGCCGGCGCCGGGTAGCTCGTTTTGCATGAGGTGCATGGGGCCGCCGCCGTCGTTGTCCTCCTCGGCCACGGTGGCGTAGCTTCGCACGATGACGCCGTTGAGGACCCCGTCGTCGCGGAGCTCCTGGAGGATCCGGGTGGCGAGGATCTGGCACACCACGCCGCCGAGCTGGTCCGCGACACCCCGGCCCCACACCAGATGGCCCCACTCCGGAGGCAGGTAGCCCAGCTCCGCCTCGAGGAACTCCCGGTCCACCCGGCCCGGCTGGGTGAGGCCGAGGTAGGGATCCAGGCCACCGCCCAGGGCCTCGTGCCACCGGGGCCGGAGCGCCTGGACCGTGTCCGCGTGCCCGTCCAGGTAGACCACGGTCTTCTCCTCCGGGGGCACGTCGTCGTGGCGGTCCTCCACGGTCCACACCAGGTTGCCGAAGGCGTCGAAACCCACGTGGTCGGGCGAGTCCACCGCGCCGATGTCGATGATCTTGCGGTGCAGGTAGTCCAGGCGCGGGCCCTCGTGGTTGGAGAGGCCGCACTCCGGGTCGCCGCCCTGGTCCGAGGGCAGGTCCACGAAGTCAGCGGGAATGCGCACGGCCTCCTTGAGGATCTCCACCGCCAGGGGGAGGTAGGCCGTGGCCAGGCGTGAGATTTTCCGGTCCAGGTCATTCATCGCAGGCAGTCCTCGAGGCGCGCTCTGAGGGCGGGCTCCTTGGAAGCGGCCAGCAGGGCCATGATGGCGTATACTTTTTTATTGGCCTCCCGGGCCAGGTCTGTGCGGGCACCAGCCATGACGCCCGGGCTCACCTCGGCGCCGATGTCCGCCGGGAGACAGTGCATGTAGAGCGCCTCGCGGGTTAAACCCATGCGACGCTCGTCGGCGATCCAGTCGGCATGGTTCCGGTTCCTGTCCAGGGCCCGGTTCTCGATGTCCTGCATGGCTTTCTCGTCGCGGTTCCGGTCGGCCTCCACGCGCTCCATCATGAGATCGAACGGGCCCCAGCTCTTGGGATAGACGATGTCCGCGCCCTCGAAGGCCGTGTCCATGTCGTTTATGACGTCGAAGCGTCCGCCCGAGGTCGCGGCGTTCTCGGCAGCCGCTTCCATGCACTCCGGCATCAGATCGTAGCCTTTTGGATGGGCCAGGCGCACGCGCATGCCGAACCGCGTCAGGAGGGTGATCAGCCCCTGGGGCACGGAAAGGGGCTTGGCGTAACTGGGGGAATAGGCCCACGACACGGCCAGGGTCTTGCCCTGAAGCCCCCCGGGAAACCGTTCCCGGAGCCACAGCAGGTCGGCCAGGGTCTGGGTGGGATGGTCCACGTCGCACTGGAGGTTCACCACGGGCACGATGCGGTCGCTTCCCGCGGCCTTGAAGTAGTCGCGGATGCCCTTCTCCGCCTCGCCCATGAAGCGGTTTCCTGCGCCCAGGATCAGGTCGTGGCGGATGCCCAGGGCGTGGGCGTTCATGCCCAGCATGGCGCCGGTCTCCTCGGCCGTCTCGCCGTGGGAGACCTGGGTCGAGGACCCGTCCACCACCACGGGGGCGCCGCCGAGGCGGGCCGCTGCCCCGGCCCAGCTCGATTTCGTTCGAGTGGATGCGTCGAAGAACAGGGCGTAGAAGAGCTCCCCGGTGAAGAGGGGTACCTTGATGCTGGCCCGGTCCCACGACTCAAAGAGTTCCGCCAGAGTGCACAGCGCCTCGATCTCCCGGAGCGATGCCTCCGAGGTCAGGAGCAGGCTCAGGCCGTGAAGGCCTTGCATTGCGTCGTCGTCGAGGGGGTCGAGATACGATTCGAGCTTCATGTTCGGTGATCCACAATCAGGGTGTTCACGTAGTTGATCTCCCCGGGGTCGAGAACGGCGCCGAGGAGCATGCGCATGATATGGTAAGGGATCAGGTCCACCTCCCCGGCGGCATTCCCCTCGAGGGTGCCCTCGGGATCGGCCTCGTCAAAGGCGAGACGGAATCCATCGCCCGAGAACAATACACGTCCCCCGGTGACCTCCAGGGTGAACTCTTTGCCTTCGAAGCGGCCGCGCATCCGAGTCGCTCCCTCGACGTGGAATCCGTCATGAGAGGGGAAGGCGCGCCAGGCCGCCTCGCTGCCGAAGAACAGCGGCTTTGCCCGGTGTGGGCCGCCGTCCTCGGGGCAGAACACGTCGCAATTCCCGCATTCGTTGCAGAAGTCGGCGAAAGTGGCGATCTGGTGGGGCTGCTCGAGCACTCGGGATTTTTCTCTATGCCAGGTCCAGCCCGTGTCGCCGGAACGAACCCGCTCCACGGGGATCTCGGCTGCGAGCGGGGTGAAGGGGAAGACGGCGTTGTTGGGGCACACCGGCACGCACTTGTCGCAGGCGATGCAGTCGAAGAGTTCGAGGCGGGTGCCGATCTTTCGGGGCGGCCGGGCGTTCTGAGCCAAGGCGTACCTCGGGTCTCCTGTCACCGCCTCCACGCGGTGTTCGGTGTTGAGCAGAACGGCCTCCGATACCCAGCGTTCGTATGACCCGCCGGCCGCGGCACGGAGGTCACCTCCGGAGGCCAGGGCCTCGAGGCACGCGGTGCGTATGGGGCTGTCGTCCGGGTGGTCCAGCTTGTCCAGAGCGGCCTTCCCCTTGCCGAAAGCGCGCAGGCAGAAGTCACCGAGGGTCTTTGCTCCCACGGCTTCCATACGGCCGGCCAGGGTGCGGTGGTAGCCCTGGAGCCGGCCGTACCCGTGGGTCTTCAGGAGGTCCGTGCACGTGGTGACGGGCGTGAGGCCCAGGGCCACGGCGCCGGGATAGCCCGTCCGGTCGATGCCGGCCGAGAAGGACACGGGGAACCGGTCGCCGAAGTGCCTGCGGAAACGGCGAACCAGGTGCATGGCCAGGACGTGGAGCGGCGGTCCCGAGAGATACGCCTCCTTCTCGGTGCGGGGGAGGAACGCCCCGGTGTTCTTCACCACGAGGGTGTTGCAGAACTTCACACCCAGGCTCAGGCCCAGGCCGGTCGCCCTCCGGCCTAGGCGGTCCACCAGGGCCACGGCCTCCTCCCACCGGAGGTCCTTGTCGAAGGCGCTGTCGGGAACCCGGATGTGCCGGTAGCCGAGCTCGTCGTGCAGGAGCCCGAGGGTCTCGTCCTTGCCCAGCAGCGTGGGATTGAACTTGAGGGTGCAGTGGAGGCGGTGCGACTCGAGGAGGAACTCGAGGATCTTCTCGACCTCTTCCGGCGGGCAGCCGTGGAACGTGCTGAGGGTGACGCTGGCGGCGAGGCGCGTGGGGAAGTCGAGGTCGCGGCAGGTCTTGAGTGCCGCGGGAATGCAGCGGCGAAAGCCATCCACCAGGGGCCGGGCATCCACCATGGTCCGGAGGAACGCCCCCACCCGGTCGCTGCGGATGCCTTCGAGGTCATACCCCACGCTCATGTCGAAGGCGACCTGGTCGAAGCCCGGCGCCAGAGGGAGCCGGCCGCTTTCACGGAGCATCTCGATGAGCATGGCCCCCTTGACGTACTCCTCCAGGGACTGTTCAAGCCCGAGCTCCTGGGACCACTCCACGTTGTAGCCCACCGTGCGCATGTCGATGCAGGGCCGGGGAATCTTCAGGGCGTCCTGGATCTGGACCGTCTTCAACTCCAGGATGCGGCTGCCGCCCAGCCATGCGAGGACGAGGTTCTGGGCCATCTGGGTGTGGGGGCCGGCCGCGGGGCCGAGGGGGCTGGAGACGACAGCATCGTGGAATCGGACGGAGAAATCCCGGTCCGGATCCCCGGGGTAGAACCGGGAGGCCGGGAGGCCGAAGACAGCCCCGCTCAAGTCCAGCTCACGGAGCATCCGGTGCACCAGGGCGCCGAAGGGATGGGGGGTGAGCTCAACCATGGGATAGCATTCTGACAGATTCGGGTCCTGTTGCAACAAGTGGCCCGAGTCCAGGAAGCCGAGTACCAGACGCCTTGCTGAAAGGCCAGTTCTGTCCAGTTATGGGGGCATTCAGTCGCTGCAACAGGAATGAAATGACGCGGGGAGCCCAAGCACTTTCCGGGGGCGGTCAGCGCTTGGGCAGCGCCTCCTGCAGGAACCGCAGCCAGTTGCCGTGGGTGAAGCCGGCCACCTCGGCCGCGGACCAGCCCACCCGGGTCAGGGCGTCCGCCAGGGCCCCGAACTTCGCCGGGTGGTCGAGGCCCTCGGGCAGGTCCGGCGGGGCGAATCCGCCGTCGGTGTCGGAGCCGAGGCCCACGCCGCCCCGGTGGCCCATGACCTCGGCCGCGTGGAGGAGGTGCGGTATGGCGTCGTCGACCGTGGCGCGGCGGTCCGCCGCGAGGAACAGGGTGTAGAGGTTCAGGCCCACGATGCCGCCGCGCTGACCGATCTCGCGGAGGAAGGTGTCGGGGATGTGACGCTCGTTGTCCGCCAGCAGGGCCCTGCAGTTGGAATGGCTGGCCACCACCGGGCCGGTGCTGATCGTGAAGAGGTCTTCCGCCGACCGATCCGCCAGGTGCGAGATGTCGTGGACGATGCCCAGGTCGTCCAGCGCCGCCACCAGGTCCCTGCCCGCGGGGGTCAGGGGTCCGGGGTGGCTGTTGCCGCCGGCGTAGCGCGAGCCCGATCCCCAGGTCATGCCCACCATTCGCAGGCCGCGTTCAAACCACATGCGGGCGTGGTCGGGCGACCGGATCGGATCCGCGCTCTCCATGAGCACGACCAGCTTCAACACGCCGGTGTCCTGGTCGAGGTCGTCGGCGGTGCGCACGATGCGAATCTCCCCGGCCTCCTCCAGGGATTCGTAGACCTCGAGCTCGGCCAGGCCGGCCCGCTCGGCGCCGTCCAGGTCCTCGCTGGAGGCGTAGCCGTACGGTTTGTCGGGGGCGCCCTTCTCCGTGTAGAGGGTGCCCAGGACCACGTCGAAGCCGGCGTCGCGAAGGGCAGGCAGGCAGAGGCAGCCTGTTTTTGCGTCCTCCACCGGCCGGGTCAGGTCGCGGCCGGCCAGGGCGAGATAGGCGAGGTCGAGGTGTCCGTCGATCCAGCGTCGGATGTTCATTTACTTTTCTTGCTTATGAGGACTTGATCTTCGCCAGCTCCTCCTTGGTGATCTGCCGGAAGGAGAACCGGTATCCCTCGTACACCGCAATGCCGTAGAAGAGCAGATCCATGCCATGGAAGGATTCCTTTATCACGTTCACCCAGTCGCCCGGAGAGGAGTTGAAGAGGAGCGTGAAAAAGGACTCGTCGTAGTGCTGGGCGGCGAGCATGTATATCGCCAGGAGGTTGCCCAGCAGGCACCCGAACAGCGAGAGGATCGCTCCCGCGACGCCGAAGGATGGGTCCACGCCCCGGCCTGCGAACCGGACGGCGAAGCCCACCAGGAAACCGACGCCCACGGCCATCCAGCCGATCTGCCATCCGGTAATGGCCGTGGCCAGCGCCCAGATTACGGCGCCCGTCACCGCGGCCGCCAGCCCCACGACGATGCCCGCGCCCAGGTTCTGGGTATCCCGGACCTCTTGGAGATACGCCTCGACCTTCTTTGGATCGAGGCTCACGGCTTGCGCCTTTTCCGCATCGGGAGCCTGCCGCACCTCAGGTTTTTTATCTTCCGGGGTGTCCATGGAATCGAGCCCTCCTTTGTGGATTCCCCGTTATCGCGTCCCGGTCAATCGGCCGGCATGGCATGGGTGTTCCGTACGAAAACAACGGGCCGCCTTTCGACTCGGTTGAGCTGAAGGAACGGCCCATTGTCCACAAAGGAGCTCGATCTTCAAGAGGCCCCGACTGTTTGGCCCTACTTGCCGGACACGATGCCCTCGAGGTCCTCTTCGACGGAGGCGATAGGCTTGAGATCAAACTTCTCCACCAGAACATTCAGGACGCCCGGCGAGATGAAAGCGGGCAACGTGGGGCCGAGGCGGATGTGCTTGACGCCGAGGTAGAGCAGGGCAAGGAGTACGATGACCGCCTTCTGCTCGTACCAGGCGATGTCGTACGACACGGGCAGATCGTTGATGTCTTTCAGCTCGAATGCCTCGGCCAGGGCCTTGGCCACGACCACCAGGGAGTAGGAATCGTTGCACTGGCCGGCGTCCAGGACGCGGGGGAGGCCTCCGATGTCGCCGAGGTCCAGCTTGTTGTAGCGGTACTTGGCACAGCCGGCCGTCAGAATCACGTGGTCTTTGGGGAGCTTCTCGGCCAGGTCCGTGTAGTACTGACGCGACTTGTGGCGACCGTCGCAGCCGGCCATGACCACGAAGCGCTTGATGGCGCCGCTCTTCACCGCCTCGATGACCTTGTCGGCCACACTGAGCACCGTGGCGTGGGCGAAGCCGATGGGAATCTCGCCCTGCTCCAGCTGTTCGGGACTTGCCGACTCCAGGGCCTTGGCGATGACGGGGCCGAAATCCTTGGCCTCGCCGTTCTTGCGGTTCGGGATGTGCTTCAGGTCCGGGTAGGCCACGACACCGGTGGTGAAGATCCGGTCCTTGTAGCTGTCCTTGACCGGCACGATGCAGTTGGTGGTCATGAGAATGGCGCCGCCGAACTTGTCGAACTCCTTTTGCTGATGCCACCAGGAGCCGCCGTAGTTGCCCACAAAGTGGGAGTACTTCTTAAACTTCGGGTAGGCGTGGGCGGGAAGCATCTCGCCGTGGGTGTATACGTTGACGCCCTTGCCGGCGGTTTGCTCGAGGAGCTCCCCCAGGTCACGAAGGTCGTGGCCGCTGATGAGAATGGCGGGGCCTTCCTTGACGCCGAGGTTCACCTGGGTGGGCTCGGGATTTCCGTAGGTCTCGGTGTTTGCCCGGTCCAGCAGCGCCATGGCCGTGACGCCCATCTCGCCGCATTTCATCACCAGGCCCACCAGGTCATCGGCTGTGGCTCCGGCGTCGAGGGTGGCTGCCAGAGCGTGCTGCAGGAACGGCAGCAGGGCCTCATCTTGACATCCCAGGACGTGCGCGTGGTCAATGTACGCCGCGAGCCCTTTGAGGCCGTAGACCAGGAGCTCTCGGAGCGATCGGATGTCCTCGTGCAGATCCGGGTCGCAAAGGAGGCCCACGGCTGCTCCCTTCCCGACGAGCTCGTTCCGGTCACCTTTCTCGGGCTTCCACACCGCCGGCTCAGGCCGTGGGTCGGCGCCCGCCAGGCCGGCGGCCAGACGGTCGCGCATTTCCAGCGCGGTGCGGATGAGGCCGCAGAGCCGCTCCGGGTCGAAGTTCACGTTGGTGATGGTGGAGAACAGGGCCTCGGCCACGAAAAGGTCCACTTCCGGGTCTATCTCCCCCCTCTCCCGGGCCCGTTCTCCGTGCCAGGAGAGGCCCTTCAGCGTCCAGATCAGCAGGTCCTGGAGCTTTGCCACCTCATCCGACTTGCCACAGGCGCCCCTGTCGGCCTTGCAGCCCTCGTTCTTGATGGTTTCTTGACACTGGAAGCAGAACATGATCACTCCCGCCACTATAAGGAACGCCTGTAAATGTTCATTTTCAGTCGTCCGGTCAACGTTCTGGTCAGTAATTCACGTTCAACAAATATAGCCGGTTGGTGAAAGACGATCTGTGACTTGAGTCACAGATCGGGGAAAAACCCGGAAAAATACTCGTCGGCTTGATATGGATCAATCAGGTCAGGTATTCAAGACCCTTGAAATCCAGCACCGTGATGTGCTGGCGCTCAATTCGGATCAGGCCGTCTCGGGCCATGGCGTTGAGGGTGCGGCTCACGACCTCGCGTACCGTGCCGATGTGGGCGGCGATCTCCTCGTGGGTCCTGCGGAGAGGCCGGGTTTCCTGTGGCTGTGCAAGGAGGTACCGGGCCAGGCGGCCGCGGACGCTCCGGAGACTGAGGTCGTGGGTGAGCTCGGCCATGTGGTGGAGCTTCCCTGATAGGTAGCGCAGAACGGCCATGGCGATGTCCGGGGCTTCGGTGGCCACGCGGCGGAAGTCCTCGAGGGGAACGGCCAGGAGCCTGGTGGCACCCACGGCCTGGGCGCTCGCCGGGGCCGAGGGGGTGTCGAAGAAGGCCGTGGGCATGTTGAATGCTTCTCCCGGCTTCAGCAGGATCAAGGTCTGTTCCCGGCCGTTTGGATTGGTACGGTACACACGTACTGCTCCCTCGACCACGAAGAATACCGGTGCCTCGCTGCCGCCCTCCAGCATGATGACCTCGTCACCTCTGAAGGTGACCGATCGGGCCACGGCCGCCAGCGTTTCAAGCGCGGTCTCGTGGAGATCGGCAAAGAGCTTGATCTTCTTCATGTCGGAAAGTAGCCGCGTCATCTCAATTCTCAGTCGGATGCTCTTCCAGATAGGCCTCCAGCCAGGCCAGGGCGCCGTCGAGGTCGGAAAACTCCCGGTCCACCTGGGCATCCAGGGCCGCCTCCAGGATGGGGCCGAACCGCTTGCCGGGTTCCAGGCCCCGGGCGATGAGGTGCCGTCCCTTCAGGATCGGCTCCAGGGGCTTCTCCGACACCTGGAGCGCCTCGGCCCGGGCCACCACCGCCTCGATTTTTTCTCTCCCCGCCGTGGTCGGTCGGCCGAAGCAGTCGGCCTCCACGACCCGGGCCAGCATCCGGATACTGACTCCCTTGAGGCGGTTTGCCAGGCGGCAGATAGCCCGGTCGGACGGCATGGTGTCCTTGAAACTCAAGGACCACATGTGGTTACGGACCAATGGAAGCACCCGGCCCTGGATCCGGTCCGGAACCCCGATAGAGGCCATGAAGCTCTCCGCCGGGGCGGCGCCCCTGGGGGCATGGTCCGGGCACCACCACCGCCCCTCGTCGTTCTTTTCTGTGACGGCCGGTTTGCCCAGGTCGTGGCACACCATGGCCAGCACCAGCACCATGCGGTCCTCCTCGTCCAGGCCTTCCCGATCGCCGATGGCCGCGGCAGCGTCGGTGGTGAGGAGGGTGTGGATCCACACGTCGCCCTCGGGATGCCATCCGGGATCCTGGGGGCAGCCCACAAGCGCTGCCAGCCCGGGATACTTTGTAAGCCACCCGGTGTCCTTCAACACGGTGAGGCCGGCGGTGATGTCCCGGCCCTTCACCAGGAGCTTTCGCCACTCCCCCCAGATTCGTTCCGGGGCGAGGGCGTCGTATTCCTCGAGCATCTCCCGGCAGGCCTGCACTGTGGCTTCCTCCATCCGGGCACCCCGGCCCAGGTCCGGACGGCGTGGGAGCCGGGCGGCCAGTTGCATGCCGCGGAGCACCCGCAGGGGATCTTCGCTGAAGGCGCTGGACACCTTGCGCAGCAGGCGGTTGGCGAGGTCCTCCCGGCCGCCGTGATAGTCCAGGATTTCCCCATCGAGGCGCATGGCCATGCTGTTCATGGTGAAGTCGCGACGGGAGGCGGCCTCCCGGGGGGACATGGACGGGTCCGGCGCCACGTTGAAACCGCGGTGACCCTTGCCGACCTTGTTCTCACGGCGCGGTACGCTGACGTCCAGGACGTTGTCCACGTTGACCACGCCGAACTGCCGGCCCACGATGTTGGGGCGATACCCGGCCCTCCGGAGCACACGGACGATGGCGTCGTAGTCCATGCCGTAGACCTCGATATCCACGTCCTTGCTTTCGAGGCCGAGGAGCTTGTCGCGGACGAATCCCCCCACGAGGAGCACGTCGGAGGCGTGGGGCTCGAGGAGGCGCATCACCTTCCGGGCTTTTGCTTCCACGGACATGGGTCTCGGGACTCCAGTACTATCGGACACCTGAAATCGAATCAGCGCCGGGCTGCGGAGGGTACATGATAATACAGGAGCCCTCCGGAAGACTACCGCATGCTGATCTTCACGTCGTCTGCCACGTTGCCCGGGATGGTGTAGGTCCTTGGGGCCTCCTGGAGGATCGATCCGGGCACGCAGGTGTTCACCGGCCCGTGGGCCACCAGCCGGGCAATGAACCGCTGCCAGGAAATACCGCCACCGGGGCCCCGGATTCTAGGCGCGGAGATCGCACCGGAGCCGGGGAAAAGATTTGATTTCGCTGGAATTTTCCACTCGCGGTGAGAGACGCAAGCTATTTTTTTCTATCACGGCAAAATTCGATTGGATCCCGCCTCCACTGACCGGAATCCAGGGAT
>CAZAKZ010000032.1:0-45254 GCA_964485695.1 uncultured Planctomycetota bacterium
CCGCCCCTGGAGGACTACGGGCCTGGACGGGTCCGGTTAAATGGATACCCCCGTCGGCTGTAATGATCCGATCCACCCAGACGTTCAGCTGATCGAGGTCCGAGGTCCCCTCGATACAATCCGCAGTGTCTTGCGGAACCTCACCAAACCGCTTGCGAAGCAGCCGTAGCAACGTGGATCGGGCGTATTCCACACGCCCCTCAGCGTGCCCCTCCGCACGTCCCTCATCTCTCAGGGCTTCGGCGATTGTTTTGCCCATTCTGCACAGCTCCCGTCGGTGATCTTCATTCCAGGCCGCCGCCTTGATCTTGTCCTCCAGGCGTTTCCTTTCGCAATCGTCTCTTTCATGATAAACGAAAGCGTGGATATAGGAAAGCAGGCCCTCTCCTCGTGCCCTTTCTTGCTCCGGTATGGACTTCAGGTGCCGCAGCACCCGGTCCACAAGTCGGCTGAATGCCACCGGCCGGGTTCGCCGCGCCTGTACCAGGTGGAGCACCCATCCCAAAAAACCGCCTCGACGCTCTAGCGTTCCGGCCGGAATCGCCGGCAGGTTCACGAACAGGCACTCCATCACGGGTGTGAGGCGCCGGAAACGCTCTCCAGTCTCGATGAGATCCGGCAGCGTCCCGAGCCGCTTCCAGGGTCTCGTCCCTGTGTGGAACACCACCGGCAGCACCGGCAGCAACCGGAATCCCTCGAGGGAACGCCCGTGACGGGCCCTCCACCGGCGCTCCTGGCGCCGGAAGATCTGTGTGACGTAGTCCACCATCCGGAGCGGCATCAGAGGATCCGGCACGGATTGGTGCTCGATGAGAACTGTGATCATCAGCCGCCGGTGTGAGGAAGGGGTACCGCAAAACGGTGCCACGAGAACCACGTCGGACGCCAGGTGCCGGTAATCCTTTGCAATGAACGTGGTGGGCACGAGCCGCATCCGGTCGAGGTCGATCTGCTGCACGAGGTCTTCTCCTGTGAGGGCGAGCAGGTCCCGCACGTTCCCCGGATGCTCGAGCAGCATCTTCATCCCGTTCTCCGGGAAATTGCGCGCGAGGGTGTCCGTCCTGGAGCTGAATGTCTTTCCGGATCTGCCGGACATGGCGGTTCTTTCCTGGCGAGGATGTCCGGGAAACATGTGTCCGACGGGTAGGTCGTATCGGAGGGGAAGTGGTTTCGAAGTATTTTGAAAAAACGCTGCATTCCAGCCGGATTGCGGTCTGTCAAGCCTGATCTCGGGACGCGGGCGAGCGCTCAGAAATCCCCGACGATTTCGTTCAGCTTGATGTCCAGGGCTCCCGCTACCTTGTAGAGCGACGAGAGGCTCACCCCGGATTCAGCGCGCTCCAGCTTGGAGAGAAGCCCGATGGAAAGGCTGCTCCGCTGCGCCACCTGCTGGAGGGTGAGGCCGCGGGATCTCCGAGATTCCCGGATGTTGGTGCCGATGGTGCGGTGCAGGTCCTCCTCGGTGAGGGGGGCGAGGCCCTTCTGCTTGGCAATGTGGTTGAGCACTTCCCGGATCTCTTCCAGGGTGAACGGCTTCTGGATGTAACCGGAGACGCCGTGCACGATGGACTCGCTGGCCGACTCGACGGTGGGCTTGCCGGTGATGATGACGGCGGCGATCTCGGCGTCGGCCTGCCGGACTTCCTTCAGGAGATCCATGCCGCTGAGCTTGGGCATGGACAGGTCCAGGATGATGACGTTGAACACGGTCTCCCGGAGGGCCTCCACGGCCCGGGTCGGGTCATCGATGGTCCGGACGAAATGGCCTTCGGCGACGAGGAAGCGTTCGAGAAAGAGGCACACTTCCGTTTCGTCGTCCACGACGAGGATGGATAGCTGACTCACGATTCCCTCCTTGCGGACTTCGATGAAGTCCGGGTCCCTTGGAAATGCCCGGTCCGAGAGTTCTCCCAGGCAATCGTACCCCGCTTTTCCTAGCCCCGGGACCGGGATCAAGGAACCATGCAACTTCAGTATCGGATTTTTCCCGTCGTGATGTGAATTTATTTCTCTCGGGGCTGCGCCGTGGTCGCCAGAGGAAGCACTTCCGCCAGAAATCCTTCCACGGCAAGGGCATAGTCCTTTTCACTCACGAGAAAGCCGCTGTTGTGGTCGCCCCGGATCTGGACGAAACGCTTGGGCTCGGCTGCTGCGTCAAAGAGCCGCCGGCCCAGGTGGAATGGGATGATCTCGTCCTGCGGGCTGTGGAAGAAGAGCTTGGGGCAGGTCAGACCGGGCACCTTGGAGGCGGAATCGTAGGCGTTGCGACAGAGCCACCGGGCCGGCAGCCAGAAGAAATGTCTCCCTGCCACGTCGGCCAGCGAGGAGAAGGCGGACTCCAGGACGAGGCCCGCCGGGGCATGGTGCGACGCCAGTTCCACGGCCACGGCCGCGCCCAGGGACCGGCCCCATACCAGAACGCGGTCGGCCGGGATCCCGACCGTGGTGGTGAGATGGCGCCATGCTGCTTCGGCGTCCTGGTAGGTGTTCGCCTCGTTCGGCGTGCCCTCGCTCCTGCCGAAGCCCTGGTAGTCGAAGAGCAGGGCGGACAGCCGGAATCGGTGAAGGAAACGTACCGTGGCGAGGCGGTGCCCGAGATTTCCGGCGTTCCCGTGACAGAAGACCACGGCTCCGCGTGCGTTCTTGCAGGGCACGTACCATGCGTGGATCTTCCTTCCTTGGCTCGAGACGAGATGGAGGTCCTGGTATTCCAGGTTCAGCGCGGCGGGCGTGCTCCGCACGTGGGAGGCGGGGTGGTAGATCAGTTTCTCCTGGAAGACGTAGGCCAGGACGCAGACACAGAGGTAGAGAGCGGCCAGTAGCCCCAAGATGCGTACAATTCTCTTCATCACGACTTTCTCAGCAGGAATCGTTGCAGGGTGATGAACACCAGCAAGAGGCCGCCGATGGCCACCCGGGTCCACCCCGCGTTCAGGGTACCTTCGAAGTTGAGGATGGTCTGTATGGTGCCGAAGATGAGCACACCCATGAGGGTGCCGATGGCGCTTCCGACGCCGCCCGTGAGCAGCGCCCCTCCGACCACCACGGCGGCAATGGCGTCGAGTTCCAGGGCGATGCCCGCCGAGGAGTCACCGGCGGAGTTGTAGAGGGTGTAGATCACCCCGGCCAGGGCCGAGCAGAATCCGCTCAGAGTGTAGACCCCCACCTTGGTCCTGGCCACGGCCACGCCGAGGAGCAGCGCCGCCTCCTCGTTTCCCCCCACGGCGTAGACGTTGCGGCCGAACCGAGTATGACCGAGCGCCCAGGTCCCGGCGGCCACGACGGCCAGGAACGTCACGGCGGTGATGGGTATCCGGAGCCCGCCTCCGAGCGGCACCGCGGCCGCGGTCAGGGTGTCGTAGAGCGGATGGTGGATGGCCATGGCCTCGATGTGGACCACCAGAGCAAGGCCGCGCGCCAGGAACATGCCCACCAGGGTCACGAGAAAGGCCGGCAGGGCAAGGAAGTGGATGAGGGTGCCCGAGGCGAATCCGAACAGGGCACCGATGAGGATCACGGCCGCCACGGCCACACACGGCGGTAGGCCGAGAACCTCGATGAATACCGCCAGCAGGATGGAGCTGAGCGCCATGAGGGCGCCCACCGAGAGGTCGATGCCGCCGCTGATGATGACGAAGGTCATGCCCACGGCGATGATGCCGAGAAAGGCGTTGTCGCCGAGAAGGTTGATGATCACCCACAGGGAGAAGAAGCCGGGGTAGCGGAGAGAGGCTGCGAGGAAGAGCAAAACGAAGGCCACGAGGGTTGCCAGTATGGGGATGCGGGAGCGGTCGATGGAGAGCTTCATTGCGTGGCCTTTCCACGCTGCATTCTCGAACGAATGGCACCCCGGATCGTCGGCGCCTGGATCCCGCACACCGCCAGCACGGCCACGGCCTTCACCACGAGGTTGTAGGCCACGTCGATGTCGCTCATGAGGAGGGTGGTGGTGAGGGTCTGGATGAGGAGGGCACCGAGAACGGAGCCCACGAGGCTGATGCGGCCTCCGGTCAACAGGGTGCCGCCCAGCACGACCGCCAGGATGGCGTCCAGCTCCAGGTAGAGTCCGCAGTTGCTGGGATCAGCGCACTTGATATCCGCGGCCTCGATCATACCGGCCAGGGCCGACAGGAGGCCGAGACAGCCGTAGACGCCGAACTGGATCCGTCGCACCGGGAGGCCCGCGAGCCGGGCGGCCTTCTCGTTGTCGCCCACGGCCTGGATGTAGAGACCGGCCGCTGTGTGGCGGGTCACTCCTACCGCGACCGCCAGGACGCCCGCCACGATGAAGCAGGTGATGGGCAGGCCAAGGAGGGCGCCGCCCGCCAGGGCCTGAAAGGCGGGGCGTTCGAAGGGGACGGGGTGGCCGCCGGTGATAAGCTGGGCCAGACCCCGGCCGGCCGTGAGCAGGATCAGGGTGGCGATGATGGGCTGGATGCCGAGAATCGACACCAGTCCGCCGTTCACCAGGCCGATGCCGACTCCGGCGCCCAGGACCCCGACGAGGATCCAGGGTACCGCCAGATCGGTGCCGGTGAGGAGCACGGCCGCCAGCGCGCCGGCAATGGCCATGACCGCACCCACCGACAGGTCGATGCCGCCCGTGCCGATGACCAGGGTCATGCCCAGGGCCAGGAGCAGCACCGGTGCGGCCTGGTGGACGATGTCCACGGGCGTGCAGAAGAGCCGGCCGTTCACCACCCGGACCTCGAAGAAGCCGGGCGTGACCAGAGCATTCACCAGGACCAGACCGAGGAGCGCGGCCCCGACCCAGAAGGCCGGACGGCTCAGGACATCGGAGGTGCGTCTACCCATTTCTACCTCCTCCTGCAATGGCCCGGAAGAGGGCGTCCGGGGTGGCCTCGTCCCCCTTCAGGCAGGCCACCACCTCCCGGTCCCGGAACACCACCACCGTGTGGGCGTCCCGCACCACCTCTTCGAGGGCGGAGGAGATGAAAATTACGGCCATGCCGCCCGAGGCCAGGTCCTTCACCAGGCTCTCGATCTCCACCTTGGCACCCACGTCGATGCCGCGGGTGGGCTCGTCCAGGATCAGAACCCGGGGCCGAGCCGCCAGCCACCGGGCCAGGATCACCTTCTGCTGGTTTCCGCCGCTCAGGGTCTTCACCGCCCGGTTCCCGTCCGGGGGGACGATGCCGAGGCGCTCCATGAACGTCCCGGCGATGCGCCTGAGGCGCCTGCGGCGGAAGCGGCCCCACCTGGATTGCCGGCGCTGCACCACCAGTATGATGTTCTCCCACACCGTGAGGCCGGGCAGGAGCCCCTCCACCTTGCGGTCCTCGGGGCAGAAGGCCAGGCCGTGCTTCACGGCCTGGCGCGGGGTGCGGATGCGTACGGCCTTGCCGTCCACGAGCACCCCGCCCGACGTGGGTAGGTCGGCGCCGAAGAGCAGCCGTGCCGCCTCGGTGCGGCCGGAGCCGAGAAGCCCGGCCAGGCCAAGGATCTCCCCCCGGTGGACCTCCAGGCCG
Source organism: uncultured Planctomycetota bacterium (assembly GCA_964485695.1). GTDB lineage: Bacteria > Planctomycetota > JAFGQW01 > JAFGQW01 > JAFGQW01 > CAZAKZ01. The sequence goes on from CAZAKZ010000032.1 coordinate 5,490, forward strand.
AAGGGCCGGAGGGCCGGAGTTCGGCCGAGGCCGCGCGCCTCCAGAACCGGAGTGCCTGTGGAATCGATACCGGGTGTGGGCGCGGTCTCCAGGCCCTGGACGGCGTCCAGGCTCCGGCCGAGCATGTGGCCGATGAGGATCCGCCGGTCGAGGCCCGCGGTGGGGAAGGTGCCGACCCGGCGTCCGTTCCGGAGCACGGTGGTGCGGTCGCTCAGGGCAAGGATCTCGTCGAGGACGTGGCCGATGAAGAGGATGGCCATGCCTCCGGCCCGGAGGCGGCGGAGCCACTCGAACAGGGCCTCCACCTCACGGGGATCCAGGCTGGAGGTGGGCTCGTCCAGGACCAGGAGCTTTGCCGAGAGGTCCAGGGCCCGGGCAATGCAGAGGAGCTGCTGCACGGCCACGGAATACGCGGACACGGGTGTGTGGACGTCGAGGTCCAGGTTGAATCGTCGGAGGATGTCCCGGGCCCGGCGGTGCATACCGTGCCAGTCGAGGCCGAGGCCCTTCCGGGGCTGGCGGCCGAGGAACAGGTTCTCCGCCACCGACAGGTGGGGGATGAGGTTTACCTCCTGGTAGATGGTGGCGATGCCGGCGGTCTGGGCCTCGCGGGGGGAGCGCACGGCCAGGCGCGCGCCGCCGAACCGGATCTCTCCGACCTCGGCCCCGTGGACGCCGGTGAGGACCTTGACCAGGGTGCTCTTTCCGGCGCCGTTCTCCCCCACGAGGGCGTGGATCTCTCCGCTGCGCAGGGAGAAATCAACGCGGTCCAGGGCCTTGACCCCGGGAAAGGTCCGGGTGATGCCCCGCATCTCGAGGAGCGCGGGCGAGGCGTCCCTCACTTCACCCGCCATTCCAGGATGCCGCCCGAGACGTCGCTGCGGAGCGTCACCTCGAGGCGGATTGCCCGGGTCCGGACGGCCTCGTACTTCACGGCGTTGAAGGCGTCGAGGCGCGTGGCGTAGCGACTCCCGTCTGCGAGCTGCACCGGTTTCCAGGTCTTCTCCTGCCGGTAGAGCAGGCGCCACGACGCGGGCGGGCGGCACTGTCCCCGCCCCGTGTCGTCGAACCAGTAGACCTCGGCCGAGGAGAGCTCCCGCGGCTTCTCGAATCCGTACTGCACCCACTCCGTGGACCCGCGCCGGGGCCACCACGTCATGCGCGGCAGGCCGTGGTCGCTCGATGCGGAAGGGAGGCGGCCGTCGTTCAGGGCCAGGAGGGTGTCGGTCTCGTAGCAGTGGGAGGCGAGGAGGCGCACCCCGGCGGTCACGGCCGAAATACCCTGGCCCGGGACCTCGGCCAGGGCAGGGTTCTCGGGGATCCACACCACCATCTCCCCCGCGTCGCGGTTGGCCCAGACGTGGTAGGGGACGGCGCGGAGGCGAACCGGAGCCGCGAGCCGCCGGTCCGCCTCGTCGGCGGTGACGGCCACGGCCTTGCCCGCGACCGTGGCCATGCCGCCCAGAAATTCCGGATCGAAGCGCGCCTCGAGCTTTGCATGGGGCGGCAGCACGATGTTTCGCACGTGGCCCCCGTGATCCACCCCCTCCAGGCAGTAGACCACGGGGCCGCGCAGGAGGGCGACTCGCCCCTCGCAGGCCTTCACCCGGGGGTCCGCGTGGACCCGCCGCACGGTCATGGGGATCTCCACCCGGACTTCGTCGCCCTTCTTCCAGGTCCTCTCGAGGGCGAGGAAGCCCCGGGTCTCCCCGGCGTCCGCGGCTTCGCCGTTCACCGATACCTTCATGGGCGCTTCGCACCAGCCGGGTTTCCGCAGCTTCAAGGTGAATGTATTGGGCTCGGCGGCGGGGGTGATCCGGAGGGTGACGGCCCCGGACCAGGGATAGTCGGTGGTCTGGGCCACGTGCACGGTTCCCTTCTCGAGGGGGATGTGGGACGCGGCTCCCATGTAGAGGGCGACGTGGACCGTGTCGGGGCCGTGGGCGAACACCCGCCCGCCCATGGCCGGGACGAACCGGACGATGTTGGAGGGACAGCAGGAACAGGAGAACCACGGCACCCGGCGCACTCCGCCGCGACTGGCCAGGCGGTTGGGGTAGAAGAACCGGTCCCCGGTGGCGGAGACGCCGGAGATCAGTCCGTTGTAGATCTCCCGCTCCACCACGTCCATGTACTTGCCCTCGCCGGTCAGGAGGAACATGCGGTGGTTCCAGAGCACCATGCCAATGGCGGCGCAGGTTTCAGCGTAGGCCGTGTCGTTGGGCAGGACGTAGGGGCCGGTGAATCCTTCGTTGGAGGCGGAGTCGCCGATGCCGCCGGTGACGTACATCTTGTGGTCCACCACGTCGTGCCACAGACGATCGAGGGCCGTGACCAGGCCCTTGTCGTCGGTACGGGCGGCCACGTCGGCCATGGCCGAGAACTGATACATGGCGCGCACGGCATGGCCTTCCACAGTGAACTGCTCGCGCACGGGCTTGTGATCCTGGCAATACTTGCCGAACAGTTTTCGCCCCTTGGTGCTGCCCCGCTGGTCCAGGAAGAACCGGGCCAGCTTCAGGTACTTCCCTTCGCCGGTGATACGCGAGAGCTTCACCAGGGCCAGCTCGATCTCCTGGTGGCCGGGGGGATCCAGGCGCTTGTCGGGCCCGAACTCCCGGTGGATGAGGTCGGCGAACCGTACGGCCACGTCCAGGAGCTTACGCTTACCCGTGGCCTGGAACCAGGCCACGGCGGCCTCTATGAGGTGGCCGGCGCAGTAGAGTTCGTGGCCGCTGCGGATGTGCTTCCAGCGCATGTCGGGCTTCACCAGGGTGTAGTACGTGTTCAGGTAGCCGTCCTCCCCCTGGGCGGCCGCGATATCGTCGATGATGCTGTCGATGCGCTTCTCCAGGTCCGGGTCGCGGTGTCCCGCCAGGGTGTAGGCGGCGCCCTCCAGTATCTTGTAGACGTCCGAGTCGTTGTAGCGGCGCCCCTCGTGTTTGCCTTCGAGGCGGCCCCCGGCCACGGCGAAGTTCCTGAACCGCCCGGTCTCCTCGCACTTCCGGAGGCACGCCTCCAGGGTGACCTTGCGGTTCACCTCCATCTTCTGCTTCCAGAACCGATCGGTGATCTCCACCTTCTGAAAGGGAACGGCGGTGAGGCGCTGCGCCTGGGCGTGGGTCATGGTTGTCACCAGGAGAACCAGGAGCGGAACGGATCGGTGCATGGTCAATACTCCCGCGTCGGTAGGACCGCGGCGGCGGTCTCCTTCTCGAACAGGCGATCCTCGACCACGATGCGCCTGGCCACGGCCTCGCCCCGGAGGATCTTCTCCACGGCATCGAAGGCGGCGGGGCCCAGGAGGGGATTGCACTCCACGGTGGCGTTCAGGGTGCCCGCCGCCATGGCCTCGAAGGCGGCCCGGACCGCGTCGATGGAAATGATCTTGACGTCCCGTCCCGGCCGCATGCCCGCGGCCTCCAGGGCCTGGATGGCCCCCAGGGCCATGTCGTCGTTGTGGGCGTAGACCGCGTCGATGTCCCTGCCGGTGGCCTTGATGAAGGCCTCCATCACCTCCTTGCCCCCGGCCCGGGTGAAGGCGCCGCTCTGGCTCTTCAGAATCCTCATGCCGGGGTGTGCCCGGATCACCTCCTCGAAGCCGCGCTTCCGGTCCAGGGCGGGGGCCGAGCCGGGCGTGCCCTGGAGCTCCACGACACCGGCCCTGCCACCGGTCTGCTCCACGAGCCACCGGGCCGCCATGCGGCCCTCTTCCACGAAGTCCGACGCGATGAGTGTCGCGTAGAGCGACTCGTCCTTCACCCTGGCCCCCCGATCCACCAGCACCACGGGGATGCCGGCGGCCTTGATCTCCCTCAGCACCGGCTCCCATCCGGTCTCCACCTTGGGCGCCAGGATGATGGCATCCACCCTCTGGACGATGAAGCTCCTGAGGGCCTTGATCTGGTTTTCCTGCTTCTGCTGCGCATTGGAGAACTTGAGCCGGATGCCGCGTTTTTCGGCCTCGCTCCGGATGGACCGGGTCTCGGCCGTGCGCCAGGCGCTCTCGGCGCCGATCTGGGAGAAGCCGACGACGATGCGGCCGTCTTCCCGGGGCGCATCCGAGCAGCCCGGGACCACGGCCAGGAACAGAACGAGCCATAGGGCGGATTTCGGTCCGGGATACATGGGGATCTCCTCGGTCGGGATTCCGAAGACCGGGCCCCGAGCATACCATCCTCGGGTACTAGGTGGAAGCCGGGGTCACCTCTCCAAGGACAGGTTTGTCGGGAAGGTCCGGGGCCGGCGGGACAGGCTCAAGATGAGCCTCCTGGCCCGATTTCCGTGGGACCTCCCCCGGCGGGCCGGCGGGGTTTGAAATCTCCGCCGAAATCAACCAATATATTTCCTTTGAACCTTCTCATCTGTTTTCTTTGTGGCTATAGCTATTCGCACTGCAAGTAGTTTTTTTCTGCATCGGGTTTGACCCAGGGACAGTCCCCTGACTTTCTGTAACCGCTTGAACCGATTGAAGATCCCATGATAGTTGGAGCAGCCAAGGAAACGTATCCCGGTGAGAGGCGCGTGGCCCTCATCCCCGCCGTTCTTTCCGCGCTGACCAAGGCAGGCCTGGAGGTTCTCATCGAGAAGGGCGCCGGGCTGGCGGCCGGCTTCACCGACGAGGCCTACGAGGGCAAGGGAGCCCGGATTGCCGCCTCCAGGTCGGAAGTCTTCGAGAAGGCCGACGTGGTCCTCCAGGTGCGGTCCCTCGGCGCCAATCCCGAGGAAGGCAAGGCCGACCTGGACCTCTTGCGGCCCGACCAGGTCCTGGTCGGATTTTCCGATCCTCTCGGTGCGCCCGAGGCGGCCCGGACCCTGGCCGAGAAGAAGGTCACCACCTTCTCCATGGAGATGATTCCTCGAATCACCCGCGCCCAGAGCATGGACGCACTCTCCTCCTCGGCCACCGTGGCGGGATACAAGGCGGTGCTCCTGGCCGCCGACACCCTGCCCCGGATGTTCCCCATGTTCATGACCGCGGCCGGCACCATCTCACCGGCGCGGGTGTTCGTCATCGGCGCCGGCGTGGCGGGCCTCCAGGCCATTGCCACGGCCAAGCGCCTGGGCGCCAAGGTGGAAGCCTACGACGTCCGTCCCGCCGTCAAGGAGCAGATCGAGAGCCTGGGCGCCAAGTTCATCGTCCTCGACCTCGAGACCGAGGGCGCCGAGGACAAGGGCGGATACGCCACGGCTCAGGACGAGGCGTTTTACCAGAAGCAGCGGGAGATGATGGGCAAGGTGGTGGCCGGCAATGACGTGGTCATCACCACGGCGGCGATACCCGGCAAGAAGGCGCCGGTGCTCATCACCGAGGAGATGGTGAAGGGCATGGACCCCGGCTCCGTCATCGTGGACCTGGCGGCCATGACCGGAGGGAACTGCGAGCTGACGAAACCGGACGAGGAGGTGGTCGCGTACGACGTGACCATCCTCGGCCCGACCAATCTGCCCTCCTCGGCGCCGTACCACGCGAGCCAGATGTACGCCAAAAACATCACCACCTTCCTGGCGGCCTTCGTCAAGGAGGGCGCACTCCACTTCGACATGGAGGACGAGGTCGTCCGGGACACCATGATCACCCGTGGTGGTGAAGTGGTGAATCCGAGGGTGCGGGAAGCCCTCGGCCTGGAGGCCCTGGAGACCGAAAAACCTGAACCGGAAGAAAAGGCTGGATCCGAAAAGAAGGGAGACGCCTGATGGACGTTCTGTTGCTGTCTGTGCAAAAGATCCCGGCGGACTTGGTCCAGACCCTGCTCATCGCCTCGCTCACCATCTTCGTCCTGGCGATCTTCGTGGGGTTCGAGATCATCACCAAGGTGCCGCCCACCCTGCACACCCCGCTCATGTCGGGGTCCAACGCCATTTCCGGCATCACCATCATCGGGGCGCTGCTCGTGGCCAGCTCCGTGGACAGGACCGGTTTCAGCGGCATCCTGGGCCTCTTCGCGGTGCTCTTCGCCATGATCAACGTGATGGGGGGCTTCTGGGTGACCCACCGGATGCTGGACATGTTCCGCAAGAAATGATGGAAGCGGCCTGCCCGGCCGATTGCAGAAACAACGCGACGGGAAGCTGAATAATGAGTCAGGCACTTGTCAATATACTCTACGTGGTCGCCGCCATGCTCTTCATCTTCGGCATCAAGGGGCTGACCCACCCGCGAACTGCGGTGCGGGGGAACATGCTCGGTGCCACTGGCATGCTGCTGGCGATCTTGGTGACCCTCTTCTGGAAGATCGATAGCGGCTATATCTGCCACTCCTACGTCTATATCATCATCGGAGCCGTCATCGGCTCGGCCATCGGCCTCGTGACGGCCATCCGGGTCCAGATGACCGGCATGCCGCAGATGGTGGCCCTGTTCAACGGTTTCGGCGGCATCGCTTCGGTGCTGGTGGCCGGCGCCTACCTGCTGCAGAAACTCTCCGTCTCCAGCCAGACCGGCTTGCTGCCCACCAACGACGTCATGATCGCCACCTCGGCCTCGGGCCTCATCGGCGCGGTCACCCTCACCGGGAGCCTCGTGGCCTACTGCAAGCTGCAAGGCGTGATCATCCCCGACAACGTCCTCATCCCCGGCCGGCAGGTGATCAACGCCCTTCTGACCCTGGGCGTCATTGCTCTGGCGGTGTTTCTCGTGAGGGACCCGGAAGCGGTCGGCCTCTACTGGCTCCTGGTGTTCGCGGCCTTCGCCCTCGGCATCCTCCTCGTGATCCCCATCGGCGGCGCGGATATGCCGGTGGTCATCGCACTGCTGAACTCCTACTCGGGTCTGGCCGCAGCCTCCACCGGATTCGTCATCAACAACAACGTCCTCATCATCTCTGGATCGCTGGTGGGCGCCTCGGGCATCATACTCACCGCCATCATGTGCAAGGCCATGAACCGGTCCCTCACCAACGTGCTCTTCGGCGTCCTCGGACCGACCGAGGGAGGCCCCTCCGCGGACGAGGTCTACGCCGGCAAGGTCAAGGCCACCTCGCCCGAGGAGATCGCCATGATCCTGGACGGCGCCAGCCGCGTGGTCATCGTCCCGGGCTACGGCCTGGCCGTGTCCCAGGCCCAGCACGCTGTGCGCGACCTGTCCAACATCCTGGAGGAACGCGGCGTCACGGTGGAGTTTGCTGTCCACCCCGTGGCCGGCCGCATGCCCGGCCACATGAACGTTCTCCTGGCGGAGGCGGACGTGGAGTACGAGAAGCTCAAGGAGATGGACGAGATCAATCCCACCATGGGGCAGGTGGACGTGGCCATCGTGGTCGGCGCCAACGACGTGGTGAACCCCGTGGCCCGCACCGATCCCAAGAGCCCCATCGCCGGCATGCCCATCATCGACGTGGACAAGGCCAAGACCGTGGTGGTGATCAAGCGGAGCCTCAGCCCGGGATTCGCCAAGATCCCGAATCCGCTGTTCGCCGCCGACAACGCCCTCATGTTCTTCAGCGACGGCAAGAAAGCCTTCCTGGACCTCATCGCCGCCGTGAAGGAGGGGTAGAGGCTCCGTCCCTCTCCTTCAGTCGCAGGCCGCAAAACGAAACCGGTGCTTCGCAGTCGAAGCACCGGTTTTCGATTCCAGACTACTTGACAATGAGCACCTTCTGCGGACCCGAGATGGCCGAGATGGAAAGGGGTGCGCCGGCGTCAATGGTCACGAAGGCGATGGAGAAGGAGAGGCCGGTGAGCTGCGCGGAGTTCGGTACGTTCACCGCCCCCAGCGCCTCGCCCTGGGTGTCGAGCGTTCCCGTGAACCGGGTGAAGATGGCCGGCACGTTGAGCGAGACGATGAACAGGGCGTCCAGGGTCAGGGGGAAGTGGCGATTCCCCAGGCCGAAGCCCATCTCGCTGAAGGACGCGGCCCCTTTGTAGGCGCGGTTTGGATCGAGGGCGGAGACCCACTTGATCTGGAGCGTGGCGCCGAACTTCACCTGGGTGTTGCTTTCCACCCGGGGAAGTCTCATCTCGAAGCTGTAGAGGGTCTGGTTGGAGCCGTTGTTCCAGTTGCCGGAAAAGGGCGCCTGCGAGCGGAAGTAGATGGCGGCGCCCTGACCCACGTTGCTGCCGCCCGGGTGGTTGACCGTGTAGAGGACCTTCCCGCTCGTCGGGTCGATGAAGCCCCCCTTGTTCTGGTTGCGGCCGCTCACGTAGATGAGGTCGTTGACGTCGCTGTAGCCGCAGCCCGCCAGTCGGGTTAGCCCCTGGCTGCCGATGTCAAAGCTCTTCAGGGTCTGGCCGTTCCGGGCGTCCATGAGGTAGAGGTAGTTGTTGCCCCAGTCCGGCACCCAGTAGCCGTCCCGGGTCCTGTCGTACGCCACCCCGATGGGGCCGGTGGCAGGCGCAGGAAAGGTGGTGGTGACGATGCCGTTCAGATTCATAAGTGCAATGTGATCCGGAAAGGACGGGGTGCAGAGGACGAACTCGTTACGCCTCGAATCGAATCCGAGGCCGTAGTGATTGGTGGTGGTGACCTGGAGCGAAGACTTGGTGGTCCCGGTCAGGGGATCCACCTCGTATATTGTCTGGGTGCCTCCCGGATAGGTGATCACGTAGAGCGATTCTCCCATCACGGTTATGCCCGCCGCCTTGGAAGCGGGGGACTTGATCTGCTGCAGGATGGAGCCGAGGGGGCCGTCGATCTCGTGGTGGAGGACCGGTCCCACGGGATTCCCGAAATCGTCATAGACCTGTGCCTGGACCTGCGTCAGGGGTGTGAGCACCAGGACGACGGCGGTGATTGCCATGAGTGTGCGTGACATGGTCTTGTTCTCCGTTATTGAAAGGGAATTGAGTTCTATCTCCTGTTTTCAATGGATAGTTCCATTATACGGGGAACCATGCATAATAGCAGCTCCGGAAGTCGGATTCCCGTAACCCACTGAAAACCAGGAATATGCAATGAAATCGAGGTTATTTCAGGGCCTGGCCCTGGCGGGCGTTGCCCTGGTCCTTTCGGGGTGCGTGGCCGTGGCCGCTGCGGCCGTGGCGGCCGGAGTGGTCTACACCACCAGCGATGATTCCAGCAAGGTCTATTTCGACCAGTCCAGGGACACGGTCTTCGATGCCTGCATCAAGTCGGTACAGGAACTGGGCGTCCTCGACAGGGACGACCGCATGGCCGGGAGCATCGAGGGCACGGTGGACTTCGCCACGGTGACGGTGCAGCTGAACCGGCCCACGAAGGCCATGGTGAAGGTCACGGTGAGCGCCCGGAAGCACGTGGTGGGCGTCTCTCCGGCGCCGGACATCGCCGAGCGGGTCGCCCTGGACATCGCCAAGCGGCTGGGGAACTAGCTGCCTCTTCCTGCCAGCTTCTCCAGCTCCGCCTGCACGGAGTCGGGCTTGAAGCCCAGCACCTCGTACGCGCGGTCGCTCACCAGGGTGAGGTCCCGGGGCCGGGGCGGACGGAGGTCCAGGTCCTTGGCGCGCACAGCCCGGATGAATCCGAGATCCAGGCCGTACGCCTCACACACGCAAAACCCCAGGTCCTGGCGCGAGAGCCGGTCCTTACCGCCCAGGTTGAGCAAGCCTGTGAAATCCCCCTCCAGGAGGGCCACAGCGGCCCGGGCCACGAAATCCACCGACACAGGCGTTCGGATCTCGTCCGTGAACAGGTTCACGGTCTTGCCGCTCCGGGCCGCCGTGGTCACCATCTCCGAGGCCGACCGCACCCCCGAGGGGGAGTCGCCGAACACCAGGGCCAGGCGGAGGATCGCGGCGTTCCCCAGGGCGAGGAGGCCGGCCTCGGCCTCGGCCTTGGAGCGGCCATAGGCGTGGAGGGGCCGCACCGGGGACGCCTCGGTGTAGGGTGCGCACTCCCCGTCGAAGACCTGATCGGTGGAGAGGAAGACGAATCGCACCCCCGCCTTCCCGGCCGCTTCGGCCATCTCCAGCGTGGCCTCGGCGTTGATGCGCAGGGCCGCGTCGGGGTCCTTCTCGCATCCGGCAATGGTGGACCGGGCCGCAGCGTGGAGAATGCCCTGCGGCTGGATTGCGCGCACCAGGGCCGCGGCCTCGCCCGGCGTCTCCAGGTCCAGGGCGATGCGCCGGGGGGGCGCGCTCCGGGTGGAGAAGACCTCGAAATCCCGCCTTGCCTCGAGGGCTTTCTGGACGGCCGCGCCCACGAATCCGCCGGCGCCCGTCACCAGGACTCGGTTCATGGATCCCTACCCCCGTTCATGGACAGAGGCGCGTCATGACGCCGGGCGAGAATCCGCCCGTCTTGCCGTCGAACACGAAGGCCTGGAGGTAGAACACCGCCCCGATCAGGGCGGGCGCGCCGGGGATGGATAGGCGCTGTGTCGCCGTCCCCGAGGCATCGGTGATGAAACCCAGGAGAACGAGGGCGGTGGGATTCAGGAGCAACGTGCCGAGGGCGCCCACCTCGCCCTCGAAGGGGGCCGGTGAAATGGCCAGGAGGCCGGCCGTGGAGGGCGGCGCCTTTTCCACCGCGTAGGAGACAACGCCGCCGATCCTGGGCGTGTCCCGAGGGACGAGGTCGAAGGCGGCGCCGAGTCGCAGGCCGCCGTAAGTCAGGTGGCCGCAGGGAGCGGGACGGTTCTCGGCCCACGGTGTCGGCGCGGGAAACGTCACCCACACCCCCGAAAAGCCGGGAACGCGGCCGGTGGAGACGTCGTCCTGCTGTGGGCCGAAGGCCACTGCGTCCAGGGGGGTCTTGCCGTCCCTGTCGAACAGGGCGATCTCCTCGCCACTGCCGCTCAGCTTGAAGGTGGCGTGGAGGGGGCCATCTCCGGGTTCGTTGTCAGCCCAGACGATGAGGAGTTTGCCCGGCTTCAGGACCTGGCCGGACGGGAACGTCCAGCGCGTCGGATCGGTGACGTCGTCGGTGAGGTAGCACCCCCCCAGATCGAAGGGGGTGGTGCCGGTGTTGAGGATCTCGATCCAGTCCTCGCGCTCGCCCCTCTCGTCCCGGATGCCGCTGGTATTCCGGGCGACGAACTCGCTGATCTTCACGGGGTGTGAACCGGCCGGCACCCAGACCCTGTAGGTCTCGGGCCGCAACGACCCGGTGGCGGGGCGCACCGTCATGGCGCCGCCCAGGGACGGGGCGCTCTCCGCGGTGACGAAGTATTCGACGTGGACGAAGGCGGGCATGGGCGGAACGGCCGCGCCGAAGATCCCGTCGCCAGCCTTGCCGTCGCCGTGGTTGCCGTCGTCGAACATGGGGGTTTCCACGAAGGGGCCCTTGTGCCTGTGGAAGAGGGTCACGGGGCCGAGAGTGGTGACGCCCGAGATTCTGGCCGTGATCCAGACCTTGTCGATGGAAGTGGGCCGGGCCGGAGTAGGCTTCAGGTCCGAGAGAACCGGGGCCGGCTGCTTCATGTCCGGATGATTGAGAAGGTAGGTGCGCCGCCCCTCGATGAAGGGCTTGAGGCCGGGGATGGTCTGGTAGCGGTTGTTGATGAGGAGCCGCACGTCCTGGATCACGTTCGAGGAGAACAGGGCCATGGTGTAGAGCTTCTTCGAGTCCTTCTGGAGGGCGGGGCCGATGAGGGCCTGGTGCTTCGCCACCCGGGCCCCGAAGGTCGCCCAGTCGTATCCTCCTGAAACCATGGTGCGCATGTGGGCGAGGTACCGCGCCCGCCAGGGGCCCTGGGCCAAGAGGTTTCTGAGCAGAGGCCGGTCGGTGCGGGTGGCGTAATAGAAGGGGCTCAGGTTGATCTTCTGCTGCACGGTGAGCCAGGCGTTGCCGCCGAAGGTGGCGTTCAGGTCCCAGGGCAGGATGGAGAACCGGCTGTGGTAGCCGTCGTTATAGAGGTAGAAGTTGTGGGGGGCGTTTCCGATGTAGCTGTCGATGGCGGGCAGGACGTTGATGCCGGCTAAATAGCGAAGTGTGTTGTCCAGGTCCAGCACCTTGGGTAGTTCCGCCGGTAGCCTGGCGGCCGGCGTGTTGTTCAGGACATTGCAGAGGCCGATGAGGTCGGTCCAGGGATTCACGGGGGTCGTGTTCTTGAGTTCGTAGGCCAGGGTGTATGGCTGCTGGCTCGACCCGAGCCAGATGAGCCCCGTGTTCTTCGAGGGCGAGCCCGCCCGTCGTTCCCCCCGGTAGCGGTTGCCGTCCTCGTCCCTGAACCACGCCTCCAGGAGGTCCTTGTTGATTTGCTGGACATTGATGTAGGGGCCCCAGCTCAGGCCGTTGATCACCAGGTTCAAGTAGTTGCACTGCATGCACGGCATGAAACGGCGGTAGAACTCGCACGAGATCACCTCCCGGGTGAAGGTGGGATCCCGGAATCCGTTGTTCAGATTCACGGTGTCGTAGCCGTAGAGGTCCTGGCCCGGGACAAAGGCGTCCATGGAGATCTTGAAGGGTTTCTTCTGGGAGCCGCCGATGGCCTTGTACGAGGAGTTGCCACGGAATCGCACGCCCACGTCCTTGTAGGTGATGCTGTCCACCTTGAGTTCGGCCTTGATATAGGTCTTGGAGCTGTAGTTGTTCGTCAGCTGCTGCCACCAGTTGCTCTGGGAGAAGGTGAGCTCCAGGGTGCGGACCGTATCCACGTCGTAGAGGTCGGGCTGCTGGCCGTGGAGCACGGCAGACGCCAGAACGAGAGAGAAGACCGCAACGGCTGGCCGCATGGCTAGATGCCCTTTCTGTCCCTGTACGGTATTGATATAGTATACAAGATCAGTCGTTCAGGGCCATTTGAAAACGCTTGATGCGGAGGGAGGACATCGATGATTCGGCTCGTTTGCGCACTCCTGGGGAGCGCCGTTCCGGCGGTGATCGGTATCGCGGGGATCTCCGGACAGAAGGCCGTGCCGCCGGAGAAGGACCTGGCCGTCGTCGTGAAGACCGTCCGGAAGGGGATCAAGGCCCTCGGGCTTCAAGAGAAGGACCTCCGGCCCGACCACGATTTCCTGGCGGCGGACGCGTTCCGCCTCGGCCGCATCGACGCCTGGCTCGACCGGCCGCTCTCCGTGGTGGAGGACTCGTACCGGACCTTCGGCGCCTGGCTCCGGAAGGAGAGATCCCTGACCGGCGACCTGGTCCGGGCCTTCGCCGACCTGGACGACTCCCGCATGAAATCACCCGTGCCGACTTCACCGGAAGGCAATCTCGAGGACGCGATCCTGGCGTTTCGCCCCACCCGGGCCGGGGATCTCAAGGCCGTCCCAACGAACGCCCGGCCTTACCTCGCGCGTCTCCTCCGGGCCGTCCACAAAGCCGTGGAACTCCGCGAGCATGCGTTCAGAGCACTGGAGGAGACGCAGTGGGTCCAGCTCAGGAAATTCGGATCGCAGTTCAATACCGGCATGCCGCCGAACCTCCAGGTCCAATACCTGAAGAACTACCATTCCCGCATCGATGTCCGAAAGGTCTTCCAGGCAGCCTTGCAGGTGGCAGTGGTCCTGGACGGCCTGCCCGATTTTCTGAAGGTCGTGGGCAAGGTGAAGGACAGGCCTTCGTTTCACCTCGTCTGGGAGACGCCGGCCGGGCGCATCGAATTCGGGGGCTGGGGCCGGAATACCTACAAGAAGGACGCGCTGCTGACCGTGGACTTCGGCGGCGACGACGTCTACGAGAATTCCGCCGGGGGCACGCTCTACACCCCGCGAAAGACATCCATCTGCATCGACCTGGCCGGGGATGACACCTACGAGACCACCGTGGGTCTGGCTCAAGGGTCCGGCATGTACGGCGTGGGCATGCTGGTGGACTGCAGGGGTGATGACAGCTACCAGTCCAAGAACGTGAGCCAGGGCGCCGGCCATGTCGGCGTCGGAGTACTGTGGGACTGGGACGGGAAGGACCGGTACGACGCCCGGTCGGTGAGTCAGGGCGCCGGATTCCAGGGCATCGGCCTGCTCCGCGACGACAACGGCAAGGACCGCTACAGGGTCGGCATCAAGGGCCAGGGTTTCGGGACCACGCTAGGTCTGGGCATTCTGCTGGACCGGAAAGGGAATGACACCTACTCCGCCGGCGGCCTGGTGGAGGATGCCGGCCGGAATCCGGGCCACTACCTCTCCCTGGCCCAGGGATACGGCCAGGGCAACCGCTCGGGGAACCTGGCCCACGCCTCCTCCGGCGGCATCGGCGTGCTGGCCGACATCGAGGGCGCGGACACCTACGTTTCCGACGTGTTCGGCCAGGGGTGCGCCTACTATTACGCCGTGGGAATCCTTCTCGACGGCTCCGGCGACGATACGTACGAGGTCCACGACTACGGCCAGGGCGCCGGCTTCCACATGGCCGTGGGTGTGCACATGGACCTGGCCGGCGACGACCGCTACGCGGGCAAGGGCCATGCCCTCGGCCACGCCCTCGACCGCAGTGTCGGGTGCTTCATCGAGTTTTCCGGGAACGATACCTACGAAAGCGGAGAGTCCGAGTCGCAAGGCGCCGCGGTCAAGCCCAAGGCCGTGGCCTTCTTCGCCGACCTTCGCGGCCGGGATACCTACAAGAACGGGACGCCGGGCTACGTGCGGATCCCCGACGAATCCTACGCGGGCCAGTGGCCCAGGGCGTTCTTCATGGACCTGGCCGGCAAGGACCGGTACGCGCCCTACAAGGGCACCTTCATCCGGCAGAGCGGCTACCACGGAAAGGCCGGCAACAACAGGACCTGGAAGACCAATACTTACGGCTGGGGCACGGACAGGTGAGGCGGGGTGTTAGCGCAGGTCATCGGTGGTCGGGAAGGACAAAAACCTGGCAGCAACCGCGAAGTCGGACGACGGCCGCAGCGCACTCGATTCCGCGAGGCGAGGGAATCGACGAGTACGTGGAGAAGCGCACTTGCTGTTCCCCCCCTGGGCCCATTATAATGTAAAGTTCAAGTCGAGCGTATCCCCTTGGAGAGGTGAGAACAAGAGCGAGAGATATGAAGTCCTCGGAGGTCACCATGTGGAAGTCCCTACTGGTACTCGTGGCGTTGGCATTCGTGGTCGTTGCCGCCAACGCACAGTACCATACGCCGCTGTATCTCGTCGGCGGGTACCATAATACGACGTCGACTATTTTCCAGAAGGGCATCCACATCCTCGATGCAAGCACGCCGTCGCCAAAGTGGACCCGGCTTTGTCAGCCGGGCTATTTCGCGAGCGGATTCCAGATGGACTGGAATAACCGGGATGTGCTGTTCTGCGCCCAGGGCATCACGAGCACGAACACGCTCTTCAACGGCCCGAAGGGCGGCGTTTTCAAGGTCGATCCGTTGACCATGACCGTATCCACGCATTACGCGATGAACAACACCACGGCCTATCATTCGTTTCACTCGATGGTCGTGAACCAGGACGCCGACTACATCTGTGCCGTGAACACCTACGACCGGAACAACAGCCAGACCAACGGTTACTACATCATGAAGGTCGACTTCCGGGGAGTGATGACGACGCTGCTCACCACCCGGGCGATCGGCCGCCATGGGTACTGGTTCTTCCAGATCGGCACCAACATCGATACCGGCCATTTGCTGATCAGCGACGCCCGCTCCCGGACCTCGCCCACAACAATACGGTACCCGGTCCTCGAGCTTGACACCGAAACCGGTAAGACCACGAGCTGGAGCACCGGCGGGAACTATGGCTGGTACGGTGTCTATTCCGTGCCGCAGGACCACCGCGACGGCTATATCAAGGGGCCGGACGGAGGGTACGTCTACCAGCTGAAGCCGGGTACGACCGGACGTACGACGCTGGCGACTCTCGTGGGTCTGCCGGACCTGATCCATGGATCGGGCAAGTACGATCTGCAGACGGCCGCCCAACCGAGGCAGGTGTTTCTGTCGTTTGCCCACTCGCCGAACTCCACGTGGTTGTACTACCTGGATGCGAAAACGTGGACGGTCACGACGTTCCAGGCGTCGTCATCGCTTCGTGTGTACAACTACGGCTTCGGGTTCTACAAGGGCCGCCATACGCAAACAGCCAAGAGCGGGCACCGCCAGTGGGTACTGCTCCTCAGCGCGCCGCAGTACCCCGGCTCCAGCTACATGGTAATGGCGAGCTACTCCGGCGTGCGCCCGGGCATCCGTCTTCCGGACGGGCGACACATCAACCTCAACCCGGACCCGCTCACCCACTTGACGGCCTCGAACTTGCTGCCGGGCATCTGGAACCCGGGCCCGGGGGTGCTCGACGCGAACGGCGAGGCGCGTGGCCAGATCAATCTGTCCGCCGTGCCAAAGCTCGGCATCCCCATCTGGATCGTCTGGGCGGTCCTTGACCCGAAAGCCCCCAACGGTATCGCCTACCTCCCGGACACCTACGTCATGCGCATTTGACTCGAAGGTTTTCACCGGCCGAGCCAAAGAGCAAGCGCCCCGCTGGGGTATACTGGCCCAGAACAGCGTTCGAAAACGATCGCCTTCATGGGACCGGGTCTTAGGTCAAGACCGGTCGGAAATGGCCCTGACACCTTATCGGAAGTTCAGGTCCACCGGGTTGGACGGCCAGCCGGTGAAATCCACGGGGTTCCGGTGCACCCAGGCGGCCAGGCTGAGGCGAATCCCGGCCAGCTGCGCCGGCAGGGGCCTCAGGGTGGAGAGCCTGCACGTGGCGGTCGCTTGGCCGGTCTTGTCCAGCTTGCCGAGGAATGCCGGTAGCCCAGCTGCCCACCATGGCGTCCCTGGGTTCGCCGGGGATACTGATTCTACAGGGACAGGAGAAACCGGATCAGGTCTTTCTTCTCCTGCTCCGTCAACCCGGACGTGGCGCCGTGGCGGTCCTCCGGATTGTGACGACCGATGACGGTCTCCATGTTTTTCGCTCTGCCGTCGAAGAGGTACGGGGCGGTGCGCCAGACTTCGACCAGCGTCGGAGTGTCGAAAGCTTCGTCCTGGTTCTTTCCCGGCCCCAGGGCGTACTTTTCGAGGTTCGTGTAGAGGGGGGGCGGGTGACACCGGATACACCCCGCCTTCTCGAAAACTAGGGCCCCCCGCTTCGCCGCCGCACTCATACGCCCCCCCTCCAGGTAGGGGCTCGGCACCGGCTCCATCGCCCGTAGATACGCATCCATCGCCCGGGCATCCTCCTCGGGCCGGGTGATGAGCTGGATGTACCGGATACCCGCGCGCACGGCCGTCTCGGCCCGGTCCCGGATGCCCGTGATCATGGCCGGCGGCGTCTCGTGGGCCAGCAGGAGGCTCTTCGTGTTCTTGGGATTGCCGAAGCCGTCGTTCACCAGGTCCCAGTTCAGGCCGTCCGCCCGGCCGCCGGGATGACAGCTCGAGCAGCTCTGCCACTGCTGAAAGCAGAGGCCGGCGTCGTGGAAGAAGAACTCGCCCTTTCGCTCCGGCGTCATTGCCCGCGCCGGCCCCAGAGGCAGCGAGACAACGCGGTTCACGCCCTCCTCCATCTTCACCCGGCCCAGGCTGTCGGAGAAGTACTCCGCTGCATAGAAATCCCCCCCCGCCACGACAAGCCCCCTCGGCCCCTTTCCCTTCAGACGGATGCGATGCTTGAGTTCCGTCAGGAAGGACAGATCGTTCGCTACCTCCTTCGCCTCCTCGTTCCTCAGATTCCTCAGCCTCTTCAGAAGGGCGGGGCGATCCAGGATACTCACCACGTGGCTCCCGGCGTGGGCCACGGCGATCCAGCGTCCGTCCGGAGTGACCTGCACCCCCCAGGGGTTGGCCGCCCCGAGATCCACGTCGTCCAGAAGCACGGTGTTCAGGACCCGGCGCGCCTCGAGGTCCACGACGGTGAGTGCGTTGGTGTTCATCCAGCCGCGCTCCAGCTGGGTCGTCGGCAGATGATACCGGGCCAGGATATGGGTAAGGTAGGCCTCGGTGCCGTCCGGAGAGAGGGCCACCCCCTTCACGCCCGTGGTGCCGTTGGGCAGAAGAATATCGGTGATCTTCTTCCCCGCCTTTGCATCGATGAGGGTGACCGTGGCCGCAGCGTACGATTTGTCCGCCGGGCCGGCGGGCAGATGATTCGCAGCCACCAGCAGCTCTCCATCGCGTGTGATCGCCAGGGCGATCGGCTCCCGGCCTGCCCGGATCCGCGCCGTCTCCCGGCCGGAGGTGATGTCCAGGGCCACGACCTGGTCATTGAAGCGGTCGCAGTAGTGGAGGAATCCGCCGTCCGGGCTCACCACGCATGCACAGGGCGAGTGGCCGGCCTCGTGCCTCCGTGTCACGGCCCGTCGTTCCAGGTCCACCTCGAAGATCCACCCCTCCGGACAGCCGGCGGTGACGAACAATCGCTTGCGGTCCGGGTGGACGGCCAGGCAGGTCGGCGGCGCCGGCATTTCAATGGTTGCCACCACCCGCTCCTCCACCGTGTCGAATACAGCCACGCTACGGTCCGTATGCTGGGCTACGTACAGTTGCCGGCCATCCAGGTCCGCGGCCAGGGCCAGAGGGGAAAGATATCCCTTTCCGGGGACGGCCTGGACACCCCACCAGAAGCCCGCCAGGAGCGGCGTGAGAACGAGGAGTGCGTAGAATCGGATGCGCATGCCTCTCTCCTTCAGCGAGTCCGGGCGACTCGACGGATCTCCGGATGCAGGACCACCCGGACGCCCACGTTGAACACCGGCTGGTAGTGGCGGTACGCGAGACGGTAGGAAGCCGTCGCCCGCCCGGGCCGATCCCGCCAGGAGCCGCCGCGAACCACTTTCAATCCCCGGTCCTCTCCCTTGTTGCGGCCGTCTTCCGCGTCGTACGGGTACGGTCGGTACGCGGAGAGGGTCCACTCCCACACGTTTCCGTGCATGTCGTGCAGGCCGAAGGCGTTGGGCCGGTAGGCCCCCACCCGGGCCATGATCTTTTGTCCGTCATTGAACCGGCCGTCCCTGGGCAGGTAATCCTGGAACCGGCTGGGATTCGGGATCGGTTTGGGATTCACGCCGGTGACGGCCAGGAGCTTGACAGAGGCGTCCGCCAGATTGGCATGGCGGGAGAAGTCGTCGCCTGCACGGCCGAAATGGAAGGGCGTGTCCCTTCCCGCCCGGCAGGCCCACTCCCACTCCGCTTCCGTGGGCAGGGTGATCTTCTTCGACGTCCTCTTTCCGAGCCAGTCGCAGAACGCCCGGGCCTCGGTCCAGGTCACCCGGATCGCGGGATGGCCCGCCTCGTTGGCGCTGTACCCGGGCAGGGTATGGTCCTTGTGGCGCTGGTCCAGGTAGCCGTTGTGGTGGGTCGGATCGAACCGGTTGAACTGGGCGCGCGTCACCTCGTACCGACTCATGTAAAAGGGATTCCCGATGCGCACGAGGGTGCGGGGCGCCTCGTCCGAGGCGCCAGTGGAACTGCCCATGAGGAACGCCCCCGGAGGAACGAGAACGAACGCCATCTTCACCCCGCCACCCAGGTCCAGGGTGAGGTCTCCGGGCAGACCGGGCCGGGTGCGTTTCCGGGCCGCCTCCTCCGGGCCGAAGGGCCAGCCCTTGCAAGCGTCGGGTCCGGGCACAGGTTTCAACGCAGGTCCCGGCTTCACGGGCGTGGTGTCGAAGGGAGGCAGGTCCGGGAGGGCCTCAGGGTCTTCCGGGCGGTTGGCGTACAGCTTCCGCATCTCCAGGCGGCGCCGGTGCAGGTCGCTCGGGATGGACTTGTGTTCACTCCAGGTGCCGTGGTCCGGTACATTCAGATCGATCCAGGTGACGAGGCGATCCCAGGCCTCCTCGTCCGGGTGCACGCCGTGATGGCCCTTCTTCAGCATCTGGACCAGCTCGCTCGTGTCGGCGTGGAACTCCATCGGTCGCTGGAGGTGGTAGTCGCTCTCCGGCCCGGGCCGCCGCACATAGGGATGAAGCGCCAGATAGGAAGGGGTGAAGTTGTTCCATCCGTTCTTTTTCTTCCGGGTGAAGTCCGGCACGGCGTCGCGGCCGTGGCACTGCACGCAGTACCTGTCCAGCACGGGCTGGACCTCGCGCTTGAAGCTGAAACCACGGGCCGGCCCCCGCCACGGTTCGATGGCCACGGGCTTGCGGCGGGCCGCCAGGCTGGCCCGGACGGGGGGCACCGTGTTCTGTCTCTCGTGGCAGCCCACGCAGGAGAGGACCTCGCCGGGCATGGCCGTGAACCAGGACCGCATGACCTGGAGGGCCTTCCCTTCCCCGTCCAGGGGCTGGACCGCAACAGGCGTGTTAGCCGGGACGACGAAGGAGGCGGAGCCATCCTCGTACACGGGTACGGTGCCCAGGATCCGGCGCACGTCCCAGGGCCCCTCGACGCCGACGTGGACATGGCCGCCCATCCGGTTGTACGCGTAATGGAATTCGAACACCCGCAGCCGCTTCACCGCTCCCCGCGGCACCCCCTCCAGTCCCCGGCCCCGGTAGACGTCGTTCAGGTAGACGACCGCATCCCGGATTCCGGGCCGCACCCTGTCGGGGAGGACCGGCGGCCTCTTCCGTTTCGTGAAGGAGATGGGCTCCAGCAGGGCGTGGCCGGGGACCTCGTGGAGGCGGACGAGGTTGTCGAAACGATCCACCAGGTATACCCCCCAGAGCGCTCCGGGCGCGGGCTGGCAGGCGACGAGGAAAAAGTGGCTGCTCAGGGGCCAGGGATGGAGGAACTTCGGCCAGGAGTGGTTCACGAGCTGGTCCATGATCCGGGGTTCCACCTTCCGGCCGAACCCGGGGATGCGCTGCACCACACCGTCGCTCTCGAACCGGCCCCGGGCAGGATCCAGGACTACCAGCTCCCCCATGCGCGGCACGCCGTGGTGGCCGGAGACGATGGACACCACTTGCGTGGGGTGGCCGGGAATGGGCCGGGCATAGAAGAGGGAGTTGGGCCAGAAGGAGTTGCTCCCGTAGAACTCCATCTGCCCGGTGCCGTCCGGATTCATGTGGAAGAGGAGGCGGGAGAAGTAGTGGGGGGTATCCGAGTACTCCCACCGCGTGTACAGAATCCGTCCGCTGTTGAGCACGGTCGGGCACCAGTCGTGGTCCTGATCGAAGCAGAGCTGGCGCACAACCCGGCCGGATGCGTCCATCAGGAACAGGTTGGCCACCTGGTCCGCCCCGCCCACGCAGGGGATGCCCTGGAAACACCGGGTGGAATCGAAGATGATGCGGCCGTCCGGCAGGTAGCAGGCGTCGTAGTTGTCCACATCGGGATGGTCGCCGGGAGTGACCTGCCTCACGCCCGTTCCGTCCGCCTTGACCTCGAAGATCTGCCACCGGTCATGCGTGCCGATGGAGGAGAAGAGCATCCGGTCCCCGTCGAAGTGCAGGTCCACATCGCCGATAAAGGAGGGTTTCTCCGGTTTGAAGAGGGGGGTCAGCCGCCCCTCCCCTTTTCCGGTCAGATCGAGGAGGACCAGTTCGTCCTCGTACCCGGTGCGGGGCAGGGAGCAGTTGCCCTGCCAGTTCTGGGGCAGGCCCAGCTTCGGGCTCGATGCCTTGCGCTTCACGAGGAGGATCTTGCCGAAGTCGAGGAGGGGGTTTTCCAGCAAGACCTCCCGCCGGAAGGCCAGGAGGATCTCGACGTCCGTGGTCACGCGGTCCGGGTCTTCACCGCGGGCCAGGATCCCCCGCAGCCGGGCCTTTTCCTTCTCGGCCGCGTCGAGGCGGGCCAGGAAGGCGCGGCCGGGGTAGCGACCGGGGAACTCCGCGGTGAGGTGTTCCACGGCCCGGCGCAGCGCGGACAGGTCCAGCGAATCCAGGTCCGCCCTGGCTTCTCGGAGGCGGCAGAGCCGGACGTACAGGGAGAGCCAGGCGGGGTCTTCAGGGCTGCTTCCCCTCCGGACAAGGGCGTCTAGTTGCAGGGTCAGGGGACCGGCATCGAGGCCCAGGTCCTCGAGCAGATCCGTCACGAGTTTTTTCGAGAGATCCGCCCCGTTCCCGGCCGCCTTGAACCAGCCGAGATGGGTGCCCCTGGGCAGGTCCTGTTTCATCCAGGCCGCCTCCCGGGGGAAATCCTTCTCCAGACGCCGCCAGAGGGCCTGGACAGGGTCTTTTTGCAGAGAGAAGTAGAATGCGTGGCCGCCGGTGTTGTTGTGGATCTTCAGGAGGAGGCGATTCTCTCCCGGTCTCAGGTGAACAACGACCCTGTCCTGGTCCGGGGCCGCACCGCGCGCCGCGTCCCGGGAGAGGATCTTCTCGCTGTTCAGCCAGACCATGATGCCGTCGTCACTCCCGAAGGATGCCGTGATTTCCAGGGCCTTCCTGGCCTCGATGATGCGGAAAAGATAGGTGGACGCGTGGTTCTTCCGGGGCAGGTTCCGCACCGTACCGTCCGTCCATCCGGGCCGGGCCGTCCACACGAGGCGTCCCTGGCCGTCCCTGGCCTCCAGGTCCACACGCTGCTCCGGGAAGAGGGGGGCATCCAGGTTCTTCGCCTTCAGGGGGTGGGTGGCGAACCAGGGTCCGGCCGTGAACGGGGCTTCCCATTTGTGCGCCAGATACCGGGCGCGGCAGGCGGTCATGGTCTCCGGCCAGGTCGCCTTCTTCACGTAGAGGGAGGGGGCGGCCTCCGCCTTCTCCTGGGCTCCGACCTGGGGCTCGGCGACCAGCGTGGAACAGACGAGGAGCACGAGCAGCGAAGGAGTCTTCATCGTACACCGACCGATCATGGCTGGCTCCCGGATGAGGTTTCTCTGCCTACGGATGCGGAATCAGAGCTTGACGTCGGGATGCGTGAACCGGAGCCCGTCCATGTCGTGGTACGTGGCGTACTCGCTCACGATGGCGCCGTCCGGCCCGGCGACCATGAAGTGCTTCTGCTCCGGCCCGGCCAGGATGCCATACTCACCCGGCTTCACCACCTGCATCTTGCGGGCCGTTGCAATGGTCCGGTGGCTGGGCGGGATCTTCGCCTCGACACCGGGGGAGGGTTCTCCCTCGCCGAAGAGGGTGACCCACCCGTGGCGGACATGCCACGCTTCCAGCTTGGGGCCTGCCGCGGCGGTGGCCACGTGCCAGTGTTCGGGGATCATCTGCCCGGGCAGGAGATAGATCTCGTGGCCCAGGTAGTTGTGCTCCTTGTTGTTCACCCAGAAGATGCCGGCCATGCCGACCTCGGTGAACTTGCCCAGCCCGAAGTCGAGGGTCCAGAAATCCTCGGTCCGGAGCCGGTCCGGGATGGGATAGCTGCAGGATTCCATCATCGCGTAATAAGCCGCCTTGGCACGGTCCTCGTCGAAGGTGCCGTCGGCCTTGTAGAAATCCACGTTTTCGAGGTTCTTGAATGCCGTCACGCTCTTGCTCCCCTCTCCTCCTGAAATGCATCCTCCGGCCATGGATACGGCGGCCGCCCCCCCTGCAACGATGCCCATCATTTCCCTTCGGGATATTTCCTTCATTGATCGTGTCTCCTTCGGTTTCTTGCGAGGTTCAGGGCTGCTCGCTCTTCAACGTCTCGTACAGCTCGAGGGCCGCACCGGGCTTCTCTCCCTGGTGCACCACGGCCCGCACCGCCTGGATCATGGCCGCCGGATCGTCGGCCAGGAAGATGTTCCTGCCCATGTCCACGCCTGCGGCGCCTTGGTCCACCGCCTTGTAGGCCATGGTGAGGGCTTCCAGCTCGGGCAGCTTCTTGCCCCCTGCGATGACAACGGGCACGGGGCAGCCGGCCGCAACCTCTTCGAAGCCGGGTTCACAGAAATAGGTCTTCACGAAATGGGCGCCCAGTTCAGCGACCACCCGGGTGGCGAGCCCGAGGTATCGTGCGTCCCGCACCATGTCCCGGCCCACGGCGGTCACCGCCAGGGTGGGAATCCCGAGGCGGTTGCCGTCGTTGATGAGGGTTGCGAGGTTCTCGAGGCTCTCCTTTTCGTGTTCTGCACCCACGTACGCCATGGCGGTCACAGCCGCGGCACCGAGGCGGACGGCATCCTCGACCGAGACCCCGATGACCTCGTTGCTCAGGTCCTTCAGGACGGTGGCGCCGGTGTTACACCGCAGCACCACCGGCTTCACCGATTCGGGCGGGATGCAGGCCTGGAGCCCGCCGCGGGTGCACATGAGGCAGTCCGCGTGTGGAATGAGGGGCGGGATGACCAGGTCCATCCGCTCCAGCCCCGAAGTGGGCCCCATGATGTATCCGTGGTCGAAAGCAAGCATCACTGTACGCCCGGTCCCGGAATCGAAGATGCGGGAGAGGCGGTTCTTCATGCCCCAGCCGAGGTGAGCGGAGCCCTTCAGATAGAAGCCCTGCGAGGCTGCGGGCACGTCCGGTGCGAATCCTCTCTCGTTCTTCCCCCCGTTCGTGCTTTTCATGTCTTTATCAACCATGGCCCACGGCTCCTTCAGAAAAACCCTTGAAGAGGAGGGATACCGAGACCGCGCCCGGATCCTCCGTTCCTACGCTCTTCTCTCCCACGTTCTTGGCCCGGCCGAATCGCGCCTGGTAGTGCTTCGTGGCGGCGGCCCCCTCCGCAGCCGCTACCGCGGCTTTTTCCAGGGCATCCGCCGGGCTAGCCCCGGCCACGGAAGCTGCAGCCAGGGTCCTGACGCCCGGCTCCAGGGCGTCCACCAGGGTCTTGTCACCCACCCGGGCACGGGTCCGCTTCAACACGCCTTCCAGGCCCGCCTCGAAGGTGCGGGCCAGGACCGGTCCGTCCACGGCCTCGCTTCCTTTCGCCGCGGAAGCCATGGCCATGAAGAAGGAACCGAAGAGAGGCCCCGTGGCACCCCCGTCAACGCTCATCACCGCCCAGGCGATCTCATCGATGAGGGCATGGGGCGTCCGGGAGGAGGAGGAGGCCACCGTCTTCTCGATGAGGTCCATGGCGCGGGTCATGGTGATGCCATGGTCCCCGTCTCCTCCGGCCGAATCCAGGCGGGACAGGCGATCCCTGTTCTCCCGTATGTGAAGAGCGGCGCGCTGGAACATGCGCTTCCAGGCATCCACGCCCAGAGACTGCGTCATGGCACGCTTCCTTTCGAACAGGCTACTAAATGGTCGGTCATGATTCGTCGCCGTCGCCTCGGGGCCTCTAGACGACGCATGCTGCGCCCAACCTCCTTTGCGTATTCACCGAATACGCGGCAGTCGTCGCGCCTTGCCTGCGCCGCCGATAGACCTCGAGGCGACGGCTACGAATCATGACCGACCATTTTGATGGAGAAGGCCGGTGTGAAGCAGGGCGCATCCCACAGGGAGGTGAGATCTTCGTTCATGCGGGCGAAGCACATCTGGAATCCTCCCATCTCCTGCACGGTGAGATATTCCCCGACCACACACCGGACCGGATTGATCTTCCGCTCCTCCAGAATCTGCTTCACGCGGCGGAGCACAACGTAGAGTTCCATCAGGGTGGTGGAACCCACGCCGTTGAGGAGCACGAGAACGTCCTCTCCCTGCTGGATCCGGAGGTCGTCGAGGAGGGCGGGAACCATCCTGTCCGCCGTCTCGTTTGCGGAGAGCATCTTGAAGGTGCCCCCGCCGGCCTCGCCGTGCTGGCCCATGCCGATGACCATCTCGTCCTCGCCCAGCTCTGAGATGGCCGAGCCCGTGGCGGGATGGGTGGCCGTTGTGGCGGCCACGGCCAGGGTGGCCATGTTCCGTTCCATGGCCTCGGCCACGGCCATGACCTCATCCAGGGTCCGGCCCTGTTCGGCCGCGGCGCCCGCCACCTTGATAACGGGGAGGCAGCCCACCAGGCCGCGACGGTCTCCGGGATCTTCCCGGGTGCCGGCGGAGATATCCTCGTGGGTGAGGATCCGCTTCACGTTGAGGCCCTCCTTCGTTGCCATCTCCATGACCATGTCGGCGCACATCACGTCGCCTTCATGGTTGAGGACGACGAAGAGGACGCCCGCCGCGCGGTCGGCCATGCGCAGCGCCTCGATGACCCGGGGCGGACCCGGCGCCGCGAAAATGTCCCCGGGTACCGAGATGTCCAGCATGCCCTCCCCCACATAGCCGCTCAGGGCGGGTTCGTGGCCGCTGCCGCCCAGCGTCACCAGGGCCACCCTGTCTTCAGGCTTGGGCCGGGCCCGCACCACGAGGTTGTTGCCGTGAAGCTTCACCTGATGGCCATGGGCCAGGGCGAATCCCTCGAGCAGCTCCTGCACCAGATCTTCCGGTGCGTTGATGAACTTCTTCATACCCATTGAACCTGTCCTTGTCACTATCAGTGGCCATTCCGGAGAATCCGGCGGTCGGATTCTGCACTATCCGCTGCGGGAGGCCGTCAGATTTCCTGCATGAGCTCGATCACGGCGTCGCCGTCCGTGATGAAGGCCACCTTGAGCGTATCGGTGGCCTCGAAGGGCTCCAAGAGGACGTTGCGTCCCTTCAAGGCTTCCTCCAGGTCGTCGACCTTGAAGGCAACATGACACCGGGTGCGGATCGCCTCGGGCATGGAGCTGTCCGATTCGAAACGGAGAAATTCCACCCGGAAGGGGTGATCCTCAGCGTCCGTGATGAAGACCTTTCCTCCCTCCAGGTAGGTTTCGATGTCACTACTCGCTGATGTGGGCACCCCGAAGTGATGGAACCGAGGGGCTGTCATGTCGGAATCCTTTCTATCGCCTGGCCATGAATACTCGGAAATCTCTGCAGCCGGGAGCCTGGTTGAACTACTCCTTTTACCATGGACAGTCGCATTTGACAATCCCGGCCGGCTAGGACCTTTACGCCCTACAAGTGCACCTTCATCCGGCAGAGGAGCTACCACGGAAAGGCTGGCAACAACAAGACCTGGAAGACCAACACCTACGGCAGGGACACGGACAGGTGAGGCGGTGAGGTAGCGCTGCTCCCGGTCCCGGGTGTAGGCAATCCCTGTGGTTGAATCCCTCCTTCTTTCTGCTCCCCCTCGGTCCCATGTCGGCCACGGGAGAGATCGTGTTCGGCATCAACATTCCGACTCCGCTACCCACCTCGCTCACCGTTTCCCACCAGGCCTTGGTCGGCACCTGGTTGACCCATGCCGATGTGATCACGGTGACCCGGTAGGAGCGCGCCCTCGATCCTAAAAATATCCCGCCGAGCAATATATTTCCGGACTACACCGTGACAGGAGGCGGCTCCCCGAGCATACTCTACCTCCCGGTCGTTGGACGGTGGCGGACCGACGATCGCGGCGTTTCGAGATCCGCCCGGCCGTGCGGATCTCGGCCCTTACGAGATCGCTCGATTATCAAGGAGATCAACAGATGCAGCCCAAGATGTTTGCTCGTGGTGTTTCATGCGTGGTGGTGCTGGCGGCCGTTCTGATCGTGCAGGTTGGGTGCGGAGGCGGCGGTCCTGCCAGTCACGATTCGCCGCAGGCTGCCTTCGACGCGGCCCAGGCGGCCGCCAAGAAGAAGGATTACAATGCGCTCTGCAATTGCTTCACTCCGGAATCCCTGGACGTGATGGCCGGCAGCATGATCATGGGAGCCTCGATGATGAAGGCCATGGGCGGACTGGCGGCCCTGGGGGGTGAGAAGGCCAAGCAGGATTTCGAGGCCAGTTGCAAGGTGCTCGACGACGTGCTGGCCAAGCACGGCGTTACCGAGGATCACTTGAAGTCAATGCAGGCCAAGAATCCGGCCGCGTCGCAGAAGGACATGGAGGCCGCCTTCCCCAAGCTCACGGCTCCCATCAAGGACAAGCCCGCGTTCATCGGCGAGATCACGAACGCCCTGGACTCGATAAACAAGGGGAAGCCGGGCGGCATGGGCCAGGACAATCCGACCGAAATGTTCGAGGGGAAGCTCGAGAACATCAAGATCGAAGGCGATCGCGCCACCGCCCAGGTCGTGCTCACCCCCGAAGGCAAGGAACAGCGCGAGTCCATCGGTTTCAAGAGGGTGAATGGCAGCTGGCTGATCGAGCTGATGGTGCCAAAAGGCAATTAGGTCCTGATTGACCGCCACCGGCCATCTTGGCCGGTGGCGGTCAATCAGGCGCCTTCTGAGATCACTCCAAGCAGTATGAACCGAGGGCCGCCTCCGTACCCGGGCGCCCGGCATCCCCATTTTTTCTCGCATTCCCCGCCTCCTCCCCACATGGCACACTCCTTGCGATCAATCCGTACCAAGCTCGAAAAACCCGCCCTGGCGGGCTGAAGCGTTTCGCCACGGTAACCGTGCGCATTGTACGAGACATATCCCCGCCAGGCATCGGGTCTCCATGTAATCGAATGCCAGCGAGGACGGTAAGATGTACGCCTGGATCAACTTAGTGGGGAGGTTGTTTCTTTTCGTTGCCGTAGCCGTGGCGTCGCTCGCCGCCCAGGAGGTGCCGGGCCGGGCCGAGATCGTGGTGTTTCGCGACGAGGCGCCTCGCGCCGAAGACCTCAAGGGCCTCCGCGCCCTGGACCGGGCCTGGCTCGAGGCCGCGCAAAAACCGGCGCTCGAGCGCGCCCGGGCATTTCTGGCCCTGGCCGACGCACACCCCGAGCTTCGACAGCGGGCGCTACTCGGCGCAGCCGGCGCCTTGGTGACCGCACGCAGTCAGGCCAGGGAGGTCCCGGGCCTTTGGGCCGATGACGACGACTGGGTGGAGCTTTCCGAACAATCGCTCGAATGCATCGAAGCCGTCTTCGAACCCATGATTCGCCGGGTCGAGCAGCTGTACCTCGAGCTCCGTAACGCCGGAACGGCCGCCGAGGTGCTGATCGAGGCTGGCTGGATGCTTCGTACCCTGCGCCGTGCCGGAGATCAGGCCGACTCCATGCACGTGCCCTCTGGCAGTGAAATCCGCATCCCCGCACCCCGGCCGTACGACCTGGAGCTCCGGTGGTTTCGTTCTCCCGAGGCGGAGCCGGACGCACTCCGCATCGACCGTTTTTTTCCGGATCTCGAACCGGAGCACACTGAAAGTATTCCCGCCGGATACAAGGCCGTGGTGACGCGGGTTCCGGAACCGGGCTCGTGGTGGCTGGAACTCCGCGAGATTCCGGACGGCTGGCGGCAGGTGCGCCCGGTGCGGGTCTCGGATCTGGCATTCGACTGCCTGGCGCTCGGCTCGACCGTGGTGGTGTACGCGCGCCTCGGGGACCGACCTGCTGCCGGCGCCATTGTGACCGTGCACTGCGGAAGAGGGCTTCGGATCACCCGGGGGAAGTGCGACGCCCGGGGCCTTGCCGTTCTCTCGGTGACCCGCGCCCTTCTCGACCACGCCGCATCCAGGCGTGCCCGTGTGGAGGTGCGAAGCGGCCCGCACCGGGCCCTGGCCTGGATCGACGGCATGGGCCGGCCGCTTCGAGTCTGCGAGGAGCTTCGAGCGCACGCCTTCTGTGAACGCCCGCTCTATCGCCCGGGCGAGACCGTGCGCGGCCGCATCTTTGTGCGTCGCATCGAGTCCTATGCCGGCAAACCGCACGGCGAGCCCGTACGCGGCGAGTCGTGCACGCTGCGCCTCTGGCCGCGTGAAAAGGACGAGCAGCGCCTTCAAGGGACCTTGAATGCGCACGGGGTGTTGACCTTCGAGACACGGATCCCGAGGACGGCCGCACACGGTCGAGTGGATGCCGAGCTGACCGTGGGGGGGGAGAAGGTCGAGCTCCGGGACCTGTTCCGCGTGGATCCGTTCCGCCGTTCACCGATTCTGGTGGACCTGAACGCGCCAGATCGTCTGCGACCCTGCGAGAAGGCCTCGGCCGAACTTCGAGCGAGGTGGTCGAACGGCGCGGCCGCGGTTGCCGCGCCGGTCCGCGTGCAGGCGTGGATTTGTGGATTGACCCAGGAGATCGAGACGCGTCTGGGGCAGAACGGCACCCTCCGCATCGACTTGCCCAGGGACGAGGCGTTCTTCGCCGGCCAGGACCGGGACCTCAAGCTTGAAGCCGTTGTGCGAGGGCCGGACGGTCAGGGAGTGACTCGTACGTGCTGGATCCGCCTGCCGGAGATACCTGAGCAAGAGGACGACCGTCCTCGGTTCGTGGGCCTGAAGGAACGAGCGCGTCCGGGCGATGCGGTACGGTTCAGGTTGCGCTACAAGCCCGATGTGCGTGGGCTTTGCGTACTCTGGACGCGTGATCACGTCGAGGCCCGGGCCGTGCGGTTTGATGTAGGAGGGATCGCTGAACAGGCCTTCACGATTCCGTCCGATGCGCGGGGCCTGGCGCGCATCGAGTTCACCGGTGCCGGCCGACGCCTGGGACGCAGCGTGCGTCTGGCTGCACCGAAAAACGAGCTGAACATCGCCCTCGAGACCGGGGCGCGCAAGTACGAGCCGGGCAGCCGATGCCGGGTGGCGTTTCGAGTCACGGACGGCGCGGGCCGTCCCGTGCCCGCCCTCCTGTGCGCATCCCTGGTGGACGAGCGGATCCTGGCGCTGGAGGACGTGGACGACAGGGTCGCGGCGAATCGATTCGGCCGGCTCCAGTGGTCCTGGCAAAGCCACGAGGCGAGCGATTGGCCGGTGGCGCGGCCCTGGCGCCTGATCGGGGAGATGTTGGCGGATGGCCGTCCCCGGAAACTGGTGAAGACCACGGCGTATCACGGACCGTGTGGATGCCCTACCCCGACCGTACTCGCTGCGCTCGGCATCTCCGAGGAACTCCTCCGCAAGCGCTTTCGCCCCTCGGCCGGATTCCGGGCCTGCTTGCCCACGGACCAGGACGGACGCGCGAGCTACGACATTGAACTTCCCGACGATCTGACCACGTGGCGTCTGCGCGTGGTGGCGGTCGATAAAGCGCTCGGCCAGGGCGCGGCGCGCTTCACCCTGGTGACGGAAAAGCCCCTGAGCGTCGAGGCAGCCCTGCCGCGATTCCTGCGCCTCGGGGATCGCATCCGGACCACCCCGGTCGTCTCCGGTCCGACCGCCACTCCGTCCGCGTGGGCGGCCGGCGTCAGTCAGAAGCTGGCGCTCGAGCACAGGGCGCGCCTCGCCGCCGGCCTCGAACTCCATGCGCGCGGGCTCGGCCGGGCCCGGTTCGAGGTAGGAGTGCGCGCGGGCGAACACAGCGACGCCCTGCAGCGCGTCCTCCCGGTCGAGCGCGACACCGTGCGCGAGGAGCGGAAGGTGACGGCCACGGTCACGGAGGCCTGGAGTTCGATCACGCTCCCCGACGCAGACGAGTTGGACAGCCTCGTGATCGGCGTGGGGCGCGCCGCGCTGCTCGCAGATCTCCGCGAGGAACTCGCCGGGTACCCCTATCGCTGCGCCGAACAGACGAGCTCGCGGCTTCTCGGGCTCTTCGGACGCAAGGTTCCCAAACAGACGGGACCCGCCCTCGACGCCGAGGCCATGTTCGCCCGCCTGATCCGGCTCTGGCGTCCGCAAAGCCTCCTCTACGCCTGGTGGCCCGCGGATCCGGGGGATCCCGGGATCACGGCGCTCGTCCTGCACACTCTCTGCGAGCTGAAGGCCGCGGGCCATCCCCTCGCACGGTACGGCCTTGCCGTCAGCGCATCGAATCCGAAGCTCGAGGCCATCGCCCATGCGGTCTCCGCGCGCAAGGATGAGCCGGACTCCGATGCCGTGGCCCGCGTTGAACACGCAATTGCGCTGCTGCGAATCGCGCCCGAAAACAAGGCACTCTTCGAGGCCGTGCAGGCGTTCCTTTCCGGTCATGCAGGGTTGCCGCGCGGTCTGATGTGCCGGGCCGGGCTCGCGCTGACTCAGGCCGGCCAGCGCGACCGCGCGCTCGAGATCGCGCGCGCAATGCGCGGACCGTGGCAGACGCGCTTCCCGGGTCTGAGACTCGGCGAACGGAATCGGGTGCAGCTCGCGTTCGAGCTCCGTCTGCGCCAGGTTCTCGGCCTGGCAGACGCCCGCACCCGGTACATCGAGGAGCAACTCCTCCGCCACATCGAGAGCCACGGCTTCGAGAACACCTGGTCTGCGGCCTGTGCGCTGCACGCTCTGGACCGGGGGGCCGCCAGCGAGCCGCGATCCGCTGCGAATCCGGTCGAGGTCCGCATCGACGGCACGCTCCACACCCTCGTGCTCGACGAGAAGGGTCAGTATCGCACCAGACTCGAGCTCGAAGGCAAGCCCAAGGTCCAGGTCCGGAGCCCCTCGGGCGCAGAGCTCCGCGCGCGGCTGGTCGGTGCAAGGCACCTCGCGGCCAAGACCTATGCGGCCCGGGGTGAAGGCCTCGGGGTCACGCGCTCGATCTCCGGGGCCGCACCCCCCTCGGCGCTGCGTCGCGGCCGCGTCTATCGACTCGCGATCGAGGTTGCGGCGGAGCGTCCGGCGCGATACCTGGTGGTGCGCTGCCCGCTGCCGGCCGGCTGCGAGGTGCAGGGCCGCCCGGCCGGCAGCGAACGCCACGACGACGCCGTTGTGGCCACGCTTCGGTACATCGACCCGAAGAAGCCCCGGCGCATCGAGATCCCGGTGGTCTTCGGATTCGAGGGCTCTATGCTCTGGCCGCCTGTGCACGTGTTCGACATGTACGGACCGAGCCCCTTTGCGTACAGCTCGGGTTCGCGTCTTCGCGTCGTGCCCGACGAGAGGAGCCACGTCGGGGATCGGCCCGGGGTGGCCGTGCTCTCCAGGGCGTGGCGCGAAGCGAACATCGAAGCCCTGCTCGAGAAAGCCCTTCATGACAAGGACCCCGACAAGGTCCGGTCACGATTGAGGGAGATTTCCGCGCTGCGGCTGCCGCTGACGCGCGCGCAGTGCCGGAATTGGCTCGAGCCCCTGTTCGTGCGGCACAAGGACGACTACTGGTTCCTCGAAGCGCTCTTCGAGCTTCCCCTGGTACCCGATGAACTGGCCGAACCGGCTACGGCGTACGAGTTCGCCCGGACACTCCGCCGGGGCGCCGGAGATCTCGCCCTGCGCCGCAAGCTTCTCGAAGCTCCGGATGCGACCTTCGAGTGCTTGCTCGGCGAGCTCGCCAGAGACACCATAAACGAGATCGAGGACCTCATCGACAAGGTCTGTCGAATCGGCTCGATCCGGCACGAAATCGTCACGGAATGCCCCGAGGCTCTGTCCGCCGAGGTGGCGTTCGCCGAAGCCGTCTTCGCCCGGGCCGAACGCTCCACGGTCGCCTGGGATGAGAGCGCCATCAATTCGCTGGAGTCGCTGAGCGAAATCGACGCATCGGAGGCGCTGGGGGCGGCCGAGGGGCCGGTGGAAGCCGGAATCCGGCAGCGGCTCGCCCGTCTGAAGAAACGCGCGGCCGTGCTTCGCGCCCGCCACGTGCGACCCGAAGTGCTCACGGCCAAGGAGAAGCTGGAGAATGACATCGAGGAGCGCCGCTGGCGGGAGGTCCCGCGCGCGCACTGGCCTGAGGAACTGTCTAGGCTCTACCGGAGCGACGTGGAGGCCTTTGCTGCACTGGGCGAGGACGGGATACGTTACATGATCGCACAGGTCAATGCCTCGGCCGACATCGACGACGAGGCGCACTGGCTCGAGACCCTCGCTTCCGGGCCCGAGGTGGACCTGGCCGTACTGAAACCGCTCCTCGAAGAATGGCGGCGCACCGATAGTGAATACATCTATCCGGAGGATCGGCTTCGCCGGGTTCCCACGGAGCAGCTCGTCTCGGCCTGCCGCCGCGATCCCTTGCCGTATTACCGCGTGCTCTGCCTGCGCGAGCTGGCCCGGCGGGGTGAGACGTTTCCGCTGCGTGCCACGCACCCCGCGGAGATACCTTACCACGTCTACTGGCAGTGCCTGCACAAGGTCCCCTCGAGCCGCGATGCCCTCAAGGCCGTTCTCTTTGCCGGGGATACGCCTGAGGCGTTCCCCTCGGCCGCCTGGACCGCTCTTCTCCCGGATCCCGGGTACAGCGTATTCAAGTGGATGGTCGGAGAGATGACGGAACGCGAGCACCTGGATAGCTTCACCCACCTCACGCCCGAGGAGCGCCGCAGCTCCCTGGACGAGGTGGGCATCGAGGCCGTGCCGGCCCGGCTCACGGACGCCGTCCTCCGGGAACTCCATGGAGAGCTCTGGGCGCGGATCCTGGCCGATGAGGACGACTGCGAATACCTCCTCGGTCGCTTCCTGCAGAGCGCATACGGTTTTCAGCTTCTCGGTGAGCACCTCGCCTCTGCACACAAAGGCAACCACGAGATCGCGTACACCCTGCTGGTGAACCACGGGATTTCGCTGTCCTACCGGACCGCGTATGGATGGCTCCTCCAGCTGGATGCCGGGGATCAGGAGACCCGCGAGCGCCTCGCCATGGAGTGGCTCGATGGCGACCTCGGCTTCCCGGTGCGCCACGTGCCGCACGATGCCCTCATCCGCATCCTGCGCCGCCGGGGATGCTCACTCCGGTAGGGAGCGACGGGGGGCTACGGATCAAGGCGTCTTCCGAGGATTTCAACCGCCTGTTGCTTGAAGAATGCCTTGAGATCTGATAGGTCGACCTCCCGGAGCAAATTCAGCTTGAGGTCACCTGGATCATCCGGGAGTCGCTCCACTTGCTGAAACGCAAGTGCAAGGTAATAGTCGTCAAGACCGGGATCCTTTTGACGGGCCAGCTCGATGAGCTTCTCGACTGTGAACCCCTTCTCGCGCACCAGGCAGTAGACGTCAATGAAGTCGCGCTCCTCAGCACGTGAGAACAGTGCCAGCAGCTTTCCCGCCGCCAGGTCATTCAGCGAATGAACGTGGAGTCCGTCCTTTTCCGACAGCTCGTCAAGGCGGAAAGGGGAGTCGTAGGCCAGCTGAAAACGAATCTCGTTCTTTCCCTGTTTGAGCACGGCTTCCCAGAAGCTGCCGAAGCTGCGCACGAGCTGGACTTCGATGTCATTCTGCGTCAGTGCACGTGTGAACTTCCCGGCGACGACCGGGATCAGGTTTTCGGCGGGGCAAAACACACCGATGTCTTCGGAAATCCTGTGCCGCAGGTGATAGGCCGCAAGAGCCATTGCACCCGTAAAATAGAAGGCCTGACTCTCTTCGAGAGAAGCGAAGATGTTAAGAACCTTCTTGTGAAACGGTGTCAGAATCTCGACGTTCAAAGTAATCCCTCCACAACGCACGCACGTGCCGGGGCAGGTTCATACCCGGCAGTGCATCCTTGACCTCGTCAAGATCCAGGGCGCGGATGTCGTCCATCGTTCCATGCGCGAGGACCTTGCTCAGCCACCACGCCCTTTGCCGGGGATCTGTGAGATCCACCGAAACGTTCTCACGGCACGACCAGTAGATTCGTCTTGGAACTTTCATGATTATGGCAACTGCAGCAAGTGTTCGGGTTTCTCTGCATGTTAATGATAGCCGCCTGCAGCCGGGGAAGCATCCGAAGGCCCGGGGAATGACCTCCGATCTTGCCGTAGGCATTTATCCTTGCGGGGCACTCAATACCCCGCCGTCATGATAACCGCGGGGGTCGTGTCAAAACCGAGCGAAGTCCCGGGAAGGAGTTGTGCGGCCTGCAGGGCAAAGGAATAACCGGTCAGGCCCGGGATGTTCGGAAGGAAGACCGGGTGGCTCCAGGTGGTGCTCGGAACCCGGACCTCCTTCAGGAGGCCGAAGGGAAGGGCGAGGTTGATGTAGACCCGGCAGCCGTTCGGGAATAGAAGCGGTGGACCCGGATAGCCGATGACGAGGGAAATCGGGCTGGATGGTTTCGCGGCGACGCCGGAGATGGTGAAGGTCTGACCGAGCACCGGATCGGTTGCGGTCAGGCCGGGAGAGACACCCGGTAGCGAGTGCGCCTCGCCGTGCACCTGAGCCGTGGCTCCCGGGAACACGACCCGGGGCTCCTGGCCGTGGGCACTGTCCTGGGCCCGGAAGATGATCCGCCCGCCGGAGTGGGTCAGGTTGTCTGGATACGATCCCGCGTACCCGACCGCCAGGTCCTGGAACAGGGTGGTACCGGCCGCGGTGCCGTCGGTGCGCCAGAGCTCTGTTCCACGGCTGCCGTCGTCGGCGGAAAAGTAGGCGTACCGGCTGCCCACCTTGGCGATGTTGTAGTACTTCATGGAGCCGGTGGAACCGGGTCGGATCTGCTTGACCATCACGGTTCCTGCCGGTGTGCCGTCGCTCTTCCAGAGCTCCGAGCCGTTCACGCCGTCGTCGGCGCCGAAGACCACCGTGCTGCCGAAAACGGCCATGTTGCCTGGATTGGCGTTGCCGGAGCCGGAATGGATGTCCTTCACCAGTCGGGTGCCCTTGGTCGTACCGTCGGAGCACCACAGTTCCAGACCGACCATGCCGTCATTGGCTGAAAAGAACACGAGGCCGCCGGCCTGGGTCAAGTTGCGGTAGAAGTAGGAGTTTCCGGTCCCGGTGGTGATGTCCTTCAACAGCGTTGTGCCCGGGGTGGTGCCGTCGCTCTTCCACAGCTCGTATCCGTAGGTGGGATTCGGCGCGGCGAAGATGAGCATCTTGCCGAGGGCGCCGGTGTTGAAGGGATAGTTGTTGTGCGTCATGAATGTCGGTTCCGGCCCCGGCCATACATCCTTCACGAGAGTCGTACCGATTCCGGTGCCGTCCGTCTTCCAGAGCTCCCAGCCGTGGGTGATGTCGTTTGCAAAGAAGTAGAGGGTGTCGCCCACCACGGTCAGGTACGAGGGCATGGAGTCGCTCGTATTGCCGCCCGGCCGGATATCCTTCACCATCGACGTGCCGTTTGCCGTGCCGTCGGTGGACCACAGCTCCCGGCCGTGGATGCCGTCGCGTGCCGAGAAGTAGACCCTGTTCTTGAAATACGTCAGCCCCGTGGGCGGGTCCATGTAGATGGGCCGGCCCTGGTTTCCGGGATTGATGTTCAGGATCATTCGGGTGCCGGACGTGGTGCCGTCACTGCGCCAGAGCTCACCGCCGTTGATCCCGTCGTCGCCGATGCAGATGAGAAGATTGCCGAGGGGCGTCAGCTCCCGGGGCTGCACGCCGCCCTTGGGTCCGGGATACATGTCCTTCACCATTTTCGTGCCGGCCGGGGTGCCGTCGGTCTTCCAGAGTGCGTGGCCGAAACCCGGGCTCGCTGCCGTGAAGTAGGTCGTGCCGAGGACGTTCACGAACCGTGCCGGCAGCGAGCTGCTGCTGCCCGGATTGATATCCAGGAGGATGCTCGGCGACTGGGCATCGTGATCGGCCGCGGCCGAGAAAAGGCAGAACGCCACGATAGCAGGCAGGATACGTGTGGGGCGGAGCATGATGATACGTCCTCTCCTCATGACGGATGAGTCGTCATTATACCATTTCCGGTATCCTGC
The DNA here is from genome assembly GCA_964485695.1 of uncultured Planctomycetota bacterium. Taxonomy (GTDB): domain Bacteria; phylum Planctomycetota; class JAFGQW01; order JAFGQW01; family JAFGQW01; genus CAZAKZ01. The sequence goes on from CAZAKZ010000032.1 coordinate 42,427, forward strand.
CGCTCCGGAGTCTGCACGGAATTATCCACAGGCTGTTCATAGAAAGAATCCAGTGCCCCTGGAGGAAAAGCACTGGATTCAAAAAGAGGGCGTTGAATCCCTACTGATGGATGCGTGTGATGACTCCGTTGGAGAATCCCCCGGATACTCCGTTGTACACGAACGTCTGGATGTAGAAATTCATCCCCTTGAGCGCCGACACGTTGGGGATGGGCAGACTCGGGGTCGCTGTGCCCGTGCTGTTTGTGTAGACATTGAACACAGCCATGGCCCATGGGTGGACGAGCAGGGAACCGAGGGAGCCCTGCTTGAGCGAGAAGGGCATCAGGGCCAGCCCCAGGACGCCGATTGAGGAGGCCGGAGCGTTCTCGATCTTGAACGAGGCGGTTCCCCCGATGGCCGGCGTGCCCAGACCGGTGAGGGTGAGCTGTGTCTTCGTGATGTCGAGGCCGTCGTACGCCAGGTGGCTTCCCGGCGCGGGCAGGTTGAGGGCGCGGGGTGTGGGGCTGGGGAAGGTGACCCAGGTGCTCGGGGAACCCACCATCCTGCCCGTGGAGACGTCCGCCTGCTGGGCGCCGAAGGTGACGGTGTCGAGGCGCGTTTTTCCGTCCTTGTCGAAGAAGTGGATCGATTCACCGCCTGCGCTCAGCTTGAAGTTGGTGTGCAGCGGGCCGTCGTTCTGGTCCTCGTCCGCCCAGACCACCAGGGTCTGACCCGGCTGGAGGATGAAACCGGTGGGGAACGCCCACTTGGTCGGGTTATCGAGCTTGTCGGTCAGGTAGCATCCTGTCAGGGTGAAGGCGGTGGTGCCGGTGTTCGTGAGTTCGATCCAGTCCTCGAACTCGTTCTTCTCGTCCTTGATGCCGGTATCGTTCTTGGCCACGAACTCGTGGATCTGCACCGGGCTGGTGCCCGATTTCGGCTGCACGGAATACGAGTATGTGACAAATCCGGCGCGGGCAGGGTCAAGGGCCATGCCGCCGCCGTTTGCAGTCGCCCGGATGTAATACCTGACCGTGGCGCCGACCCCGACCGGCGGGATGGAACCGCCGTAGATCCCGTCGTTCGCCACGCCGTCGTTGTGCTTGCCGTCGTCATACAGGGTGGATACACCGCCGGAGTAGACCACCTCGGACAGGGATATGCCCGCCGCTGCCTTGATCGTCACCTTGATCCACACGGTCTCGGTCTCGGTGGGACTGGCCGGCAAGTGGGAGACCTGGGAGATCACAGGCACTGTTTTATTGATGTTGTAATGAGAGTTCAGGTAGGCTGCCCGTGCTTCGATGAACGGTTTCAGACCGGGCACCCAGCGGCCGCCCGGCCCGCCGCCGGAGAGGCGCAGGTCCTGGGTGACGTTCTGAGAGAAGTACGTGCTCGAGTAGAGCTTCTTGGTGTCGGCCAGGACGTCCTGACGGATCAGGTTCTGATACTTCGTCACCAGCGGACTCACCGCAGCCCAGCTGAATGACTCCTTCAGCAGGGTCCGTATATGGGCGAGGTACTGCTCCCGCCACGTGGAGACACCGAGTAGCTTCGCCACCAGGGGCCGGCCGGAATAATTCGTGTCCTGATACGTCGGCGAGAGTTGCTGGAGCTGCTGGATGCTCTTGCCTTCGGAGAACACCCCGAAGGCCTCGTTCAGGTCCCAGGGAACCATGTTGAACACGTTTGCGGCCTCGTCCTGGTAGGTGAAGTAGTTCTGCCCCCGGCCGATGTAGCTGTCGAGGTTGCACAGGACGTTGTTCAGGGCGATGAACCAGAGCGCCCGATCCACGTCCAGCACCCCGGGGAGCACCTGGGGGAGCTGCTGGGTGGAGGTGTTGTTGAGCTTGTCGATCATCGTGACGAGGTTGTTCCAGGCGGTCTGCTCGTCGCCCGATTTCAGCTCATAGCTGTTCTTGTAGGACGTGGGATTCGATCCCAGCCACTGGAGGGAGGAACTCGATGTAGTATTCCCCTCGCCCTTGAAGTTGTTGCCGCCGTCTTCGCCAAAGGCTTCGTCCAGAAATTCAGTGTTCGCCTGCTGGACGTTCACGTAGACCCCCCAGTACTGATTGTTGATGTAGAGCTTGACGAAGTTGGCCTTCGGGGCGGGCATGAAACGGCGAAAGATCTCGTAGGAGACCACCTCGCGAACGAAGGTCGGGTCCAGGAAGGCGTTGTTCAGGTTGAGGGTCTTGTATCCGTACAGACGCTGGCTCGGAACGAAGGAGTCGGTGCTCAGGTTGAAGGATTTCTTCTGGGAGCTGCCAATGCTCCGGTAAGAGGAGTTGCCCTTAAACCGGACTCCGATGTCTGGGTATGGCTTTCCGTCAACCGTGAGGTCGGCCTTGATGTCGGTTTTCGTGCTGTAGTTATTCGTGAGTTGTTGCCACCAGTCGACCTGCTTGAATGTCAGATAGAGACTGCGGACCATGGTCATGTCGTAGAGGTCCGGGGTCTGGCCGTGCACCGGTGAACCTGATAGAGAGAGGGCCATGGCAAAGACAACGAGCATGATTCGCATGAACGGGCTCCATTCGTTCGGCAAAGCGTGGATGTGACCCCAACCTCAAGCTCGAACTGGCGAGGGGTAAACCAGGGTCGTGGAGAAAAGTTTCGGAGTCGTAATATTTTCCGGTGGGGCCGCCCGCTCCCGGAGAATCAGTTCAGCACGAACCAGTGGGTGTTCGTGACCGTGCGCACCGACGCCCCGTCGTGAATGATCCCGGCCACGAACACGGTGATGCCCAGGCCGCCGGGCAATCCCGGCGGCAGGTTCACCCGGGCCGCTGAGGGATCCCCTCATTTTTTGTTAACTTATTTTGCGTAACACATTGTCTTCC
>CAZAKZ010000033.1:0-30540 GCA_964485695.1 uncultured Planctomycetota bacterium
AAAAGAGGTAGGAAGATAGGCTGCCGTCAGGCTACCGCGAAGCGGTTTAGTTCAAACACTTCGTCAGCCGAAAATGAGCGCGCTTGCGCTCAAAAACCCCCTATGAAATCAGCCGCGGATCTGCGTCGGCTCCGTCCCGGCTCCGCACAACATCATTCCGTTTCCATTACAAAACCGGTATAGGTAGCTGAATTGAATCGCACAGGGAGGTGTCGATGAACCGCCTCATCCGGTCGCTCGCGCGGGTTTGCCGGGAAAACGTCCTCGGCGAGAAATGGCTCGTCGCGCCCAGCTACCGCACGGGCAACCAGTGGCTCGAGACCGTGGCGCGGTCCGGCACCCCCATCGTCAACGTCCGGGTCAAAACCCTGCGATCCCTGGCCGTCACCCTGGCGGGGCCGGAGATGGTCAAGCAGGGAGTCGAGCTCCTCCACCACGAGGCCGGCCCGATCCTGGCCGACCGCGCCTGGGCCCGGGTTGCAGCCGCCGGTGCGTCCGGGAATGCCGGCTACCTCTCGCGCCTCGATCCTGGCCCGAGCCTCGCCCGGACCTTTTTCGCCACAATGAACGACCTCCGCCTCGCCGGCCTCGCCCCTGGCGGCGTGGACGCGGCGCGGTTCGAGGTCCCCGCCAAGGGCCGGGAGATCGTCCGCCTGCTCGAGGCGTGGAACCAGGTGCTGGATGAGAGCGGATACGTCGACCATGCCGGTGTGCTCGCCATGGCCGCTGCCCGGCTGAAGGCCGAGCCGGTTTGCTTGCCTGCCGGCATCACGCTCCTCCTGTCTGGCGACGCCGAGCCGAAACGGCTCGAGCAGGAACTTCTCGACGCGTTTTGTGCCATCCTGGGGGATGGCGTCCACACTCTCCCAGTGGACGAACCGGGCACCCCGCTCCCCGAGGAGGACGGGGCTCCCACCGATGCGGCCCTCCTGCGCTACCTGTCCGATCCGTCCATTGCGCCGCGGCCGCACCGGGACAACACGGTTCGCATCTCGCGCGGCGTGGGTGAGGTGAACGAAGTGCGCGAAGTGCTCCGCTCCTGCCTCGCCGGAGGGATCCCCCTGGACGAGGTCGAAGTCCTCCACACCGATCCCGATGCGTACATACCGCTCTTCTTCGAAACCTTCGCGCGACTCGCGGGCGACGCCCCGGGTAGCGATGTGCCCGGCTCCGACGACCTGGACACCATTCCGGTCACCTTTGCCGAGGGGGTGCCGGCGCGCTACTCCCGGCCGGGCCGGGCCCTCGCCGGCCTGGTCTCCTGGTCGCGGGAAGGTTTCCGACAGGAGATCCTCGCTCGCATGATCCAGGACGGGATCCTCAGGGTTCCGGAGGTCCCGGCCGATCTCGACATTGCCGGAGAATCAGAAAACTACGCCACTCTGGCCCGGGTCTTCCGGTCCGTACCGATTCTCATGGGCCGGGAGCGCTACCTACCCGGCCTCGAGGCTGCAGGGGCCCTCGACAGTGATGGCGACTCCCTCCGCATCCTGCGGGCTCTCGTCGGGAATCTGCTCCCCCTCGCGCCGCGCGAGGGCGCTCCGCAGAAAGAGGGCCTCGAGAATGCGCTTTGCTTCCTGGAGAACCACGTCCGGTGCGTCACGCATCTCGACAACCTGGCCCTGGCAAGGCTCAAGAGCCACGTCCGGCGCTTCGTCCGCCTCGTCGCCCGTGAGGAGACGGCCGGCATCGATGTGATTCAATGGCTAGCCGAACTCCCGCGCACCGTGCGCGTCGGCGGCAGCGGCCCGCGCTCCGGGAAGCTTCACGTGTCCGGCCTCCTGGGCGGCGGCCACTCCGGCCGCGCCCATACCTTCCTCCTCGGCCTCGACGACGGCCGCTTCCCCGGGGGCGCGGGCCAGGACCCGCTGCTCCTGGACGGGGAGCGCAGGAAGGTCTCGCCGCACCTTACCACGTCCGGCGCCCGCCTCGATACCCGGGCAAAGGCCTTCGAGTGCCTCCTTGCCGGGCTCCGAAGCACGGTCACCTTCTCCTTCCCGAGTCATGACGTGGTCGAGGACCGGGAACTCTTTCCAGGCCCTGTCCTCGGCAGGGTCGCATGGCTCCTCACGGGAGACCGGGAATGTGGACTCGACGAGGTCCTTCCGCAGGCGCCCGCCTCCTTCACGCCCGATGCGCCGGGTAAGTGCCTCGATGTGGACGAGGGCTGGCTCCACCGCCTGTGCATTCCGGGCCGCGTGGTCCTGCCGGAGGCCGTGTTGGAGCGCTTCTACCCCTGGATAGGCCGCGGCCGGCACGCCGCTCGGGAGCGGGCCAGCAACCGTTTCACGCCTTATGACGGCCGCGTCGGCCCCCTCGCCCCCGGAGACGATCCCCTTACGCCACAGGGTCCAGTAGTATCGGGCTCGGCCCTGGAACTCGCCGGGAAATGTCCCTTGTCCTACTTCTTCAGGCGCGTCCTGATGATCCGGCCCCTCGACGATCCCGATCCCGACCCGACCCAGTGGCTCAGTCCCGCCGACCGGGGCATGCTCCTCCATGAGGTCTTCCACCTCTTCTGGCACGACCTGCTCGAAAAGGGCGAGGTGCCCTCCGTGGGCGCCCACATGGAGCCCCTCCTTGGCCTGGTGCGGGGCAAGGTGAACGAGGCGCGCCACCGCAACCCGCCCGGAAGCGAGATCGTCTTTGAAGGGGAGGTGAAGGACCTGGAGAAGACCGCCCGCATTTTCCTGCAGGAGGAAGAGGCGTACGCGGCGGAGGGCCGTGCCCGCCCCTTCTGCCTCGAGGCTTCCATCGGCCTCGCCCCGGGCCCTCTTCCGACACCCCTCGACACCCCCGAGCCGGTGTCCCTCACCCTGGCGCAAGGCAGGATGATCCGCGTCAAGGGCAGGATCGACCGCATCGACCGGATCGAGACCGGCGGGGCGTTCACGGTGTGGGATTACAAGACCGGCAGCTCGAGGCACCACGAGAATCTAGAGGGTGGCACCCGCCAGGGCCGCGTGATCCAGCACGGCCTATATCTCGATCTGGCCCGGGAAGTACTGAAACAGAAGGTCTCGGCGGACGCCCGGGTGACGACGTCCGGCTTCTTCTTCCCCGGGCCCAGAACGCGCGGGACCAGGCTGGTCTTCGAGGCCGGCGAGGTTGCGGGATGGAAGGTCGCGGCTTCGGCCCTCTGCGTCGTCGTCTCCGCAGGGTGTTTCCTGGCCACGGACAACGCGGACAAGGTTGTCGACGATTGCCTGTTCTGCGACTACCAGGCGATCTGCGGCGACCTGGCCGCCGTCCATGCGGCGAGCAAGCGGAAGATCGAGAAGAACCACGAACACGCCCTCGACTTGGTCAGGGAGGTGAAGGACAATGCCTGATTCTCTGCGTGGAGAGCACCCCCCTGCGCCCGATCAGGCCGACCGGGACGCGATCCTGAGCGACCTCGACACGAACCTCCTTGTCGAGGCTGCCGCCGGTACGGGCAAGACGACCAGCATGGTCCACCGCATGGTGGAGCTCCTCGCCCGGGGAAAGTGCGGCATCGAGAACTTGGCGGTCGTCACCTTCACGCGCAAGGCGGCCGCCGAGCTGCGCACCCGGTTCCAGGCCGAGGTGGAGAAGGCCGCCGGCGAGGGGAGCGATCGACCGAGCGTGGAGCGCGAAAAGCTCGCCGAGGCCCTCGTACACCTGGACACCGCCTTCATCGGCACGATTCACTCCTTCTGCGGCCGCCTCCTGCGGGAGAGGCCCGTGGAGGCGGAGGTGGATATCGAGTTCCGGGAGATCGACAAGGAGGAGGATGAACAGATCCGCCTGGAGGCGTGGGACCTGTTCGTGGCCGAGGTCCTTACCGGCCTGGACGCCGAGGCTGACGAGATCGGGCGCGAGCTCCGCGACGCCGGTTTGTGGCCGGCCGACCTGGGCCGCGGCTTCACGACGTATGCCGGGTACCCCGACGTGGAAGCGTGGCCCGCGCCCGAGGTGGAGCGCCTTCCACTGGAGCCTGCAGTGGCGGCGCTCGAGGCCTACGCCCGCCACATGAAAGACTTGGTACGCGGCTTCGGCGATGCGGGCAACGACAAGCTGATGCCGCTCTACGAGCAGATCCCGAGGATGGTCGCTCAGAACGACATACGCGACCCGGCCGAGGTGCTGGAGGTCATGGAATGCTTCAAGTCACGGACCATCGTCCAGAAGTGCTGGCCGGGCGGGCAGAAAGGCGGCCTCGGCAAGAAGGAGCTCGAGCGGTGGAAAGCCTTCACCGAAAAGATCGCCGAACCATTCGTTCAGCGATTCCTCAAGTCCAGGTACGCCCCCGTGATGCGAGCCTACCGACGGGCGCGCTGGATATACGACCACCTCCGTGCAGAGCGTGGGGTGCTCAATTTCCAGGACCTCCTCATGCGGGCCGCCGCTCTGCTGCGCTCGAATCCCCACGTGCGCGCTTACTTCAGCGGCCGGTTCACGCGCCTCCTCGTGGACGAGTTCCAGGACACCGATCCGATCCAGGCGGAAGTGATTCTGCTCCTCACCGCCGGTGATCACCATGAGACCGACTGGAAGAAGTGCGCGCCCGTGCCGGGATCGCTGTTCGTGGTGGGTGATCCCAAACAGTCCATCTACCGCTTCCGGCGCGCCGACATCGTGACCTACAACGAGGTGAAGGACATCCTCAAGAACCGGGGCGGGCGGGTCGTGTCGCTCACGGCCAACTTTCGCACCGTGCACCCGGTTCGGACGTGGGTGAACACGGTTTTCAACGCGGAAGGGGTCTTCCCCGCCGAAGCAGACCGGCACTCACCCACGTACGTTCCCCTGGACCAGGGCCGCATCGACGGCACGTCCGGCCCGGACCTCGAGGGCGTGGCCGTGATGCGCGTTCCCAAGGACCGGACGAACCAGAAAGACATCAGGGACTGGGAGTCCGAAACGCTCGCGAGGATCATCCGCCATCACGTGGATACCGGCATGCACGTGCCGCGCACCCGGCAAGAGGTCGAGAAGGGGGTAAAACCCGCGGCAGGCTTCGGCGACTTCCTCGTCCTCACGCGTAATAAGGCGGCTCTCGGCACGTACGGCCGTGCTCTGCAGGTCCTCGGCATCCCCCACCAGGTCTCGGGCGGCCACGCCCTGAACGAGGTGCCCGAGATCGCGCTGCTGCACAGGGTCCTTGAAGCCGCCCTCATGCCGGAGGATCCCGTGGCCCTCGTGGCGTTGCTTCGGAGCGATCTCTTCGGCATCAGCGACGAGGCGCTCTACGCCTTCCGGCGAGCGGGCGGGCGCTTCCACTTCCGGAGCGGACTTCCCGACAGCCTCGATCCCGGCGTGGCCGGTCACCTCGAGGAGGCCTTCCAGAAGCTGAAAGGGTACGCCGGCTGGCTCCTGCGCTTCCCGCCCGTTCCGGCCATGGAAAAAATTGCCGCCGACCTCGGCCTCTTCGTGCGCGCCGCCGGGCAGAAGGAGGGAAACAGCCTCGCCGGCGGCCTTGCCCGGGCCCTGGAGATCCTCCGCGCCGGCCAGGCCGCGTCGGGATCGGCTGCCGAGGTGGCCGCCGAGCTGGGAAAGATCGCCGCCCGGGAGGAAGAATACGACGGCCTGCCGGCGCGGCCTTCCGCTGAACCGGTGGTGCGCGTCATGAATCTCCACAAGGCCAAGGGCCTCGAGGCGCCGGTGGTCTTCCTGGCCGATCCCTACGGCAAGGGTCGAAACGAAGCGGATGTCCACATCGACCGCTCGGGGGAAAAGGTCCTCGGATACCTTCGGATCACCGCGACGGGGAGAACGAACAGAGCCGGATTCGCTTCGAAGAAGGAGCTCGCCCGCCCCCCGGGCTGGGAGGACTTGGCCAAGAAGGAGAAGAGGTTCCTCGAGGCCGAGGAAAAGCGGCTGCTCTACGTGGCCGCCACGCGGGCGGGCTCACGCCTCGTGGTCGTGCAGAGCAACAAGAAATCCAATCCCTGGGAATTCTTCGGCTCACACCTTCAGGACGTGGCGGAGATCCAGAATCCGGGCGAGCAGGCCGCACCCTTCGTGGACGCGAAGACGATAACGGCCGAAGAGGTCGATGCGGCCGGCCGGGACATCGCAACCCGGTGGGACCGCGTGCGCGCCCGGACCTACGCCACGATGACGGCAAGGAAAGCGCCGGCCCTGCCGGGCGCGGAGCCGGCCGGGATCGAGTCGCCGGGCGACGCCGGTGCCCTGCCCGAGGACCTTCCCCTCCCGGGTCCGGACCAGAGCACGGGCTGGGGCACGGTGATCCATGCCCTGCTCGAAACCGCCGTCCTCGACCCTGCACGCGACCTGACGTCGCTGGCCCACTCGATCCTCGATGAGGAGGACATCGACAGGCGCTTCGCGAAGACGGCCCTTCACCTCGTGGAAAGCGTGGTCCGCTCGGCCGTCTGGGAGCGCGCGAGAAAAGCAAAGCGCTGCCTCGCAGAGACGCCCCTGCAGGTCCTCCTTCCGGAGGGCGACGCGAGGGCCGCCGGCACGCCGACCCTGCTCAAGGGCACTGTCGACCTGGTCTTCGAGGAGGCGGACGGCTGGGTCATCGTCGACTGGAAGACGGACAGGACGTCCGGGAAGGACCTCGCCGACGCGGCCGGCCGGTACGCGCCCCAGCTCGCCGCCTACCGGGACGCCTGGGAAAGGAGCACGGGCGAACGGGTCGTGGAGGCGGGCATCTACTTCGTCATGAGCGACGAATATGTGGTGCTGACCGGAGCCGGGTAATCGGGCTTCTATGATCCGCTTTTCCGGATGATTTTGCAGGCAACACGAAATTCGAAACCCGCCCTTGACGGCCGGACCGAATTTGGCACCATATAAAGACAGGAGGTGTCAATCGTGAGCATGGAAAGAGATATCCGGCCCATCACGTATCTGAAATCAAGGGCAGCGGATCTGTTGAAGCAGGTGAACGAGACCCATCGTCCGGTCATCATCACCCAGAACGGCGAACCCAAGGCGGTTCTTCAAGATCCTCAGAGCTACGAGAGCATGAGAAATGCTCTCGGGCTTCTGAAGCTGATCTCACAGGGCGAGGAAGATATTCGCAAAGGGAAAGTCAGGCACCAGGATGAGGTCTTTTCGAAAATCGAGAAGGCGATCGGCAAGAAATGAAAGAGCCCTTCGCGATCCTTTGGGCCGCCGTGGCCGAGAATGATCTCCTCGGAATCGTCGATCTCATTGCCGACGACGATCCCGGGGCCGCTCTGGTAATCCTGAACAAGATCAGATCCAGAACGGCCAAGCTGGGTCATTCTCCAAAGCGGGGCCGTATCGTCCCCGAACTGCTGAGGCAAGGGATCTCGCGATACCGCGAAATCGTGGTCAAACCTTGGAGGGTGATCTACAGGATCGAGGAGAAGACAGTGTATGTCGTTTCCGTCATCGACGGACGCCGAAACGTTGAGGATATCCTGCTGGCCAGGCTATTGAAATAATGCCGCAGGCCGCCTCAGGGTTTCTTGTCCGCTTTCTTGAGCCCCCACTGGGGCCGGACGCAGAGGAACAGGCTCTTCCCTCCGCGAATGACGCCGAAGCACACCTCTGCTTCCTTGGCCTTGATGACGACGGCCATGACCGCCTTGAAGTCCTTCAGATTCTTGATCTTCTTCAGCACAATCCCACGGATAATATCATCGCGGCGAACACCGGCCAGATAGGCCCAGCCCGCGGATTCGACCTGCGTGACCCGCACCCCCGGCGTATCCAGCGGCAGGCGCTCCCGGTCGAGGAAGTCGCGGGTGATCGGCTTGACCCGGACCCCGAAGGTCTTTTCCTCCCAGTCCTCCACCTCGTACTCCCGCCTGGGTTCCTCCTCCATGACCACGCGCACCTCGGTCTCCTCGAGCCCCTTGTCACCGGTGCGCAGCACGGTGAATACGAGCGTGGAACCGGCCTTTGCCCGCTGGATCCGCTTGGTGAACTTCTCGACGTCCTTGTCCTCGTCGATCTCCACCTTCTCGCCGTTGATCTTCCTGATGATGTCGGCGTCCCGGAAACCGCCCCGGGCCGCCGGCGACCTCTCGAGAACCTCGCCGAGGATGACACCACCCTTTTCCTCGATTTCCAGCTCCTTGGCCAGCTCCTTGGTCAGGGCCTGGGTGCCCCGGACGCCGAACCAGCACTTGCGGCGCAGGAACTTGGAGGGGTCCGCGAGGAATTCGGCGAAATCGCGGCAAAGGAGGACCCGGGGGCTGCTGGGGCGCGATCTTCCCCGGCCGCCGATGAAGAAGGTCCGTCCCCCGACGGTCACGCTCTGGCGACTATCCGATCTTGTTGAGGTCTTGACCGCATCCCGGCCGACGAAGCCCACGACCTGGCCCCTCAGATTGAGGACGGGGCAACCGGTCACGCCCGAGAGAGAGTCCGAGACCCGGTATTCGGGGGGACCAGCGGGCTTCACCACGATCGCAGTGACGCGCAGCAAGCGAAAGGTCGGTCTGTAGTCCGCGTCCTTGGGCAGTCGATCGAGAACGAGAATCTCCTCGGCCTGGCCCAGCGCCTCCGTCCGGTTCAGGGTCAATGGCTTCAAGACGGGCGCTTTCTCCCCTTCCTTGGGCTCTTCTTTCTTGATCTTCAGGAGCGCCAGGTTCAACTCCTCGTCCTTGCCCAGAAACGCCGCCTTGGCCTTGACGTCCTTGCCGAATATGACTGTGAACTCCTCGGGCTTCTGGTACCGCCCCCCCACCGGCGGATCGACCTGACTGACCGTCGTGACCATGACGAGGCCTTCGGCGCTCACGACCACTCCGGTGTTCGTGTATTTTCTCGCCCCTTTCCCGTCGGTTTGCTTGCATTCAAACTCCACCTTCACGATGGAGCCGGCGTGATCCTGAATGGCCTTCAGGATGGCCTTCTGTTTTTCGTCGGCCCGGGCCGAGGTCGTCAGGGTCAGGACCACGGCAACCGTCCAGATGGCCAGCTTTTTCATTTTCCTTCTCCTTGTTCAACGACCTGGAATCGGGCGGATGCTGGATCGTAGCTCCCCCTTTTTCTTCCGGACTTCCGTTTTCTCCCCGGCCTTCCGGTCCTCCGCCTTTTTCTTCTCGAGCTTGACCACTGCCACGCGAGGCGTCCGCCCATCCTTGAGAACCCGGGCCAGAATGCGCTTCTTTCCGCTCTTGTTGATCTTCTCGTAGAGCGCTTTGAAGTGTTCGAGGTCCTTCACCATCACGCCGTCGATCTTCCTCAGGATGTCGCCATTCCGGAAACCGGCCTTGTAGGCCACCGAACCGCTCACCGATCCGGTGATGAGAATGCCTCGGGCATCGGGCAGCCGGACCTCCCGGGCGTAGGCCCGGGTGATCTCCTTGGCCGTGAATCCCCACTCCTTGAACTCGACCTCGTCGCCCGAGACCTTCTCGAGGGGTTCGGTGGTCAGCGTCGCGCTCATCTTCTGCTTGTGCCGGACGTAATCCACCTCCAGCCGGGTGCCCACGGGGAGGTCGGACACCATCTTGGCGATGGGGTAGATCTCCTCCTCGAAACGCGCCTTCATGGTTTTCTTGTTCAAGGAGATGATCACGTCCCCCGGCCGGATTCCCGCGCGCGACGCGGGAGAGTCCTCCTCCACGTTGGCCACGAGCACGCCCCCGGTCGCGATGTCGCCCAGGAAACGTTTCTTGAACTTCTCCATGGGCTGGAAGCGAATGCCGATCCAGGAGCGTGTGACCTTTCCGTGGTCGACCAGCTGTCGGAAGACCTCCTTGACGATGTTCATGGGAATGGCGAAACCCATGCCGGCACCCCCGCGGGCGTTGATGCCCACCACCTCACCGCGCAGGTTCACCAGCGGCCCGCCGCTGTTGCCGGGATTGATCAGGGCGTCGATCTGGATCCAGGTGTTGAATTGACCGGTCTTCTGTGGTCCCTCGATGCCCATGACGCCAAGGGAACGGTCCCGGCAGGAGATGATGCCGAAGGTGACGGTGCGGGTCAGCGCGAAGGGTGACCCCATGGCGAGCACGAAATCTCCCTCCTCCATGCGGTCGGAATCACCCAGGATCGCCCAGGTGATGCTGTTGCCCGAGTAGCGGCTCAGGTCGAGCTGAATGACCGCGATGTCGGTCCAGGGATCACCCCCGATCAGCTTGGCCGGGATCTCTTCCTTGTTGGCCATGACGCAGATGCAGCTCTTCGCCTTTCCCGCCACGTGGTAGTTCGTGACCACGTATCCCTGGGGGCCGGTGATGATTCCCGAGCCGTACCCGGTCCGGCTGACCTTCCGGCCGCCCCGGAAGGTCTCGATGATGGGCTGGACCCGGACCAGGGCCGGGAGCACGCGATCGCGTGCGATCTTCACCTGTTTCTGCACGAGCTGGAATTCTCGGGATACGGTGTCCTCATCCGAGGCGGGGCTGGCCATCGCGGCCGCGGCCAGCGCGGCGAGAACGAATAGACACGCTCGGAACCGGTGCATGAGTGCCTCCTCTCCATCGACTGTCGAAACAGCCCGACGGGATCTCCGGCCACGCCGAGCACCCTGATTGTACCGGAGCCGGACTTCCGGGCAAGGCCAAAAGAGGGATGGGCCGGCGGGATTTCGGTCAACCTGGTTCCCTCACACCCCGAACAGCGCCACGAAGATCTTCACGTAGGCGTTTCCCCACGCCGTCTCCCGGAAGAACGTGGTCGGCCGGCTCGGGTCGCCGATGAAGGGCCGGAGCACCCAGGCCAGCTGGATGGCCACGAACACGTAGAGGACCAGCCACATGGTGAGTCCGATGCGGTGGCGTGGATTCCGGGCAATGAGGGGGCGGTAATGCCGGGCGAGGGTTACCTGGCCGGCCAGGCTGGCGAGGGCGAACATGGTGCCGTTCAGCACGAGGGCGAAGGTGTAGTGGCTGCTGGAGAGGTAGCCCACCATTGTGAGAGGGGCCAGGGCCGCGAGGCAGACGGCCACGCCCCCCTGGGCCGAGAGCACGCCCCGGTAGGCGGCGGCAAAGTCGTCCCGGAGGCCGAGGACGGTGTTGATCACGAAGAAGTTGGGCAGGCACACCAGGGTGGACACGAGGAGGAGCAGCGGCACCTTCAGGCCGGAGTAGCACGACTGCAGCCACCGCCCCCCGAAGAAACCCATCACCGCGCCGTACGCGAAGCCGGCCATACAGCCGGCGGCGATGAGGACGCGCCAGGGTACCGCCTCCTCGCCGCGGAGGAGGGCGTCGATTTTGGAGAACACGGCTACTCGAACAGTTGCGCCAGTGCCCGGAACACTGCGGCGAGGAAGTTGGATTCCCGGGGGCGGAAGAGCTGGAACGGCAGATCGGGGGAGCCGACGAAGGGCCGCAGGACCCACCCCATCTGCGCCCCCACCACGCAGTAGATGGCGAGCCAGGCGCCGAAGACGCGACCGGCGAGGTCGCGCCGGGCAGTTTGCTCCCTCCGGGCCTGGATCTTCTTCATACTCTCGAGCTCCTTCGCCCCCTCCTCGGCTTCCGCCTGCGAAACGTCCATTACTTCTTCGGGTACTTCCTCGGGTACCTCCTCGGGCGGGGAGGACGGCTCCGGGGGCACTTCGAATACCGAGGTGAGCGCCTTGTTGAGGAAGACCAGGCCGACCAGGCCGGCGACGCCGAAGAAGACCACGTTCAGCACCACCATGAAGGGGTAGCTCCGGGTGGAGAGGGTGAAGAACGCCGTCACAGGGCCGAAGCTGGCGAGGACCGCCAGGTTGATGGCGATGGCAGCCAGCAGCAAGCGCAGAGTGTCGGTCCCGGAGAGGCGGGACCGCGCCAGCGCCGAGAAGACGTAGAGCGAGGGGCAAGTGATCAGGAGGGTGAGGAGAAACAGGAGCGGGACCTTCACGGTGGTGGCCATGAGCTGGAGCAACCCGTCCACGCCGTTATACGACAGGGCGTAGAGCCCCATCATGACGCCGTAGATGCCGCCCAGGACCAGGCCCGCCAGGATCAGGGTCCGGACGGGAATGGCGATGGTCCCGGCCTTGAGGTGTTCCTTCCGGGTGAAGCCGCCGCGCAGCAGCGTGTCGATCTCGCACGCGAACTGTTTCAGGGCGGACACCGTTTTTTCCTTTTCTGCTTCCATCAGGAAGAATTGTATCACAGATCCGATTGCGTGTGGGGCCTGTTTTTCCAGCGAGAGCCCGTGAATCTGGCCTGAATCTGCGTAGTGGGTTGACAGGTCCAGCCCAGGAGGATAATTGCGGAGAGGAAGACGGATCCAATACCGGATCCGGGAACACGCTCACACCCCAGGGGAGGATGGGAATTTGAAGATTCTCGCCGTCGGAGACATCCACATCGGTCGCCGGTCGAGCAAGATCCCCGAGGAGCTGGAGGGGCGGCGGTTTTCGGCCGCCGAGGCCTGGAAACGGGCGGTGGACCTCGCCCTGGAGGAGGCCGTGGATGCGGTGGTCCTGGCCGGCGACGTGGTGGACCAGGAGAATCGGTTCCACGAGGCCGTCGGTCCCCTGGAGCGGGGCCTGCGGGATCTGGCCGAACGAGACGTCGAGACCTTTGCCGTGGCCGGCAACCACGACCACGAGGTGCTCCGGAAACTGACCCGGGTCGTGGGTAGTAAGCGATTCCATCTTCTCGGCGCCGGCGGGAAGTGGGAACGCCGCCCCCTGGAGCGGGACGGAAAGGTGCTCCTCCACGTGGACGGCTGGTCCTTTCCCTCGGACCACGTCCGGGAATGTCCGGCGAAGCTCTACGACCTGGACCGCGTGGAGGAGGTGCCCGTACTCGGACTCCTCCACGCCGACCTGGACCAGACCACGAGCCACTACGCGCCCGTGACCCGCGCCGACCTCGAGGCGCTTCCGCCGGACGTCTGGGTCCTCGGCCATCAGCACGATCCCCGGGTCGTGTCCGACGAGGGGGCGGCACCCCTCATCTTCTGTCCCGGCTCCCTTCAGGCCCTCGATCCGGGCGAGACAGGCCTCCGCGGCGCCTGGATCCTGGAGTTCGAGAGCGGCGACAAGCCCGTCCTCCGGCAGGTTCCACTCTCCCGGGTGGTCTACCGGGAACTGACCATCGACGTCCAGGACACCCCCGACCTCGAAACCCTGGACCAGCAGATTTCCACCCGGGTCTTCGTGGACTTGCAGGATCTCGCCGGCCATGGGGGCCCCCTGGAGTTCGTCTCCTACCGCCTGCGCATCACCGGCCGGACGCGCCATCATATCGACATGGAGGCGCAGCTTCAGAAATTCAAATCCGAGTTCGCCCCTGACGCCGGCCCGGTTCAGGCGCGCATCGAACGGATAGGGAACGAGACGCGCCCGGCAGTGGACCTGGCGGACCTTGCCCGCGGCTCCGATCCACCGGCCGTGGTGGCGCAAGTCATCCTGGCTCTCGAGGAGAGCGGGGGAGGCGGCCGCGAGACGCAGCTCCTTCGCGACCTTCACCACGCGCACGTGCTGTTTTCCAGGAGAGCCGAGTTCATGACCTTCCTCGAGGATCCCCGGCCGTCTCCGGAGATGACGCGAATCCGCGCCCTGAAGGAGAGCTACCGCCTCCTCGACGCCCTCCTGGTTCAGAAGGAGGGGGCGCTATGAGTCCATCGACACTGAAATTCAGAGCCATCACGATCCGGTCCATGCCCGGATTTCGCGAGGGCGGCTTCATCGTCCCGGAGCTCGGTCCGGGGGTGAACGTGATCCACGGGCCGAACGCCTCGGGCAAGACCACCCTGGCCCGGGCCATGGAGGCCCTCCTCTGGCCGAAGTTGGCGGACGAAAGCGTATCGGTATCTGCATCCGTCGATCTCGAGGAAAAAGAGTGGCGCATCGACGTGGAGAATCGGCGCACCTCGTATCGTCGAGATGGGGAGAGCGAAACGCCGCCGTCGCTGCCGTCCGGAGAGGCCAGGGCACGCTACAGCCTGGCGCTGCACGAGCTCCTGCGCGTGGAGGAGCGCAACACGCCTCTGGCGAAAGTCGTCATGAAAGAATCGGCCGGGGGGTACAGCCTGGAGGAGGCCCGTTACCGGCTCGGTTTCGAGCCGCCCGGAACCCATTCTCGTAAGCTCAAGTCACTCGTGGACGCGTGCCGGACCTCGGCCGGGGAGCTCCGGGAAGCGCGGCGCGAACAGCAGGCCCTCCAGGAAGATGAGGCGAATCTCAGGGACCTCGGGAAGGAGCGGGAAGGAGCGCAGGAAGCGGCACGGGAGGCGGAGCGTATCGTGCAGGCTCTGACCCTCGCCGACTGTCGGGTGAAGCTGGATGCCGCAAGGCGTGCGGTGGAGACGTTTGACGCCCGGATGACGAAGGTCAAAGGAGACGAACGGGACGCCCTTGCCGGTCTGAAGGACCGCCTCGAAAAGGCGCAGGCGTACCGGGTAGAGGTGGAGAAGAAGCGCGACGGGGCCCGGAAGCAGGTCGAGAAAGCCGGACTTCCCGAGGCCGGCATTCCCCCGGGCCAGGTCGGTGCACTGAAAGAGAAGAGCCGTGGGCTGCTGGGGCTGGAAGGCAAGGTCGAGGCAGCCCGGAAAGAGTGGAGCCGCGAGAGATCCGAGGCCGAAACGCGGCGCACCTTTTCCGGCGAGGCCGTGTCCGAGGCGAAGCTGGCCGTCCTGGACCATGAACGGGTGAGCCGCCTCGCCGACTTCGCTCGCCGTGTGGAAAACGTCCGCGGGGAACGGGCCTTCTTCGAAAAGGCCGAAGCCCTGGTTGGAGAGGCGCAAAAGACCGGCGATACGGACCGGTGGCGCCGGGGCATCGACCGCCTGAACAGCTGGCTCAGGGTTCCGGTGACGCCGGGCGCGAATCCGGCGGTGAAGGTCGTACTGCTCCTGGCCGCAGGGGGCCTGGTCATGGCGGGCGTCCTCCTGGCGGCCTACGTCCACCTCGCCCTGGGACTCTTGGCTCTGGGAGGGATTGCGGCGGCGATGTATGCCCTGGCCGCGAAGAAGGACGA
Source organism: uncultured Planctomycetota bacterium (assembly GCA_964485695.1). Taxonomy (GTDB): domain Bacteria; phylum Planctomycetota; class JAFGQW01; order JAFGQW01; family JAFGQW01; genus CAZAKZ01. The sequence continues at coordinate 14,847 of CAZAKZ010000033.1, forward strand.
CGGCGGGCGGGAGATCTTTCAAAAGGAGTACGAGGGCCTGCAGTTGAAGATGCCCAGGGCCTGGAAGCCGGAGGAAGTGACGGAGCTCGTTCACGACCTCGGCGAGGACCTCGCGACGTTCCGGTTAGAGAAGAAAAAATGTGCCTTCCGGGAGACCCTGGAAGCGGACCGGGCCAGGCTCGAGGAGACCTGGACCGGCCTCCAGGCGGAACGGCAGGACCTGGTGGAGGATCTGGGCCTGGCCCCCGGCGTGGACGAAGCGGCACTCCACGTCCTGGCGGACAACCTCGTGCGGTGGCGTGATGCTCACGCCAAGGCAGAGCGCGCCCGAGAGGATCTCAATCGCCATCGAGGCGTCCACGCGGGCCTTCTCGGCGAGATCAACGAGGCGCTGGTCCTATACGGGTACGAAGAAGGAAAGAGCCACGCGGATGTAGCGAGCTGCATGAACGACCTCGATGCTCGTGTGTCTTCGTACGAGGAGGCGAAACAGCGCCTGGGCGAGGCGACCGGGGATCTGGAAACCCGCGTGAAGCCGGAGATCGAGGACCTGACGGGGCAAGTGAATGCGCTCTACTCCGACATGGGGTTGGAGACCGGAGACGAGAGGGGCCTCGAGGACCTGTGCGACCAGCACGGTGCATACCAGGAAGCCCGGAAGGCCGAGGACCTGGCCGCTCGCGATGTCATGAAGGCCGAGGAGGTCCTCGCCGATCGGCCGGGCCTGAAGGCACCGGACCGACGGGCGCTCGGGGCCCTGCTCGAGGAAAACCGACAACGGGCGTCCGGCCTCGAGGACCTGAACAAGAGGATCCACCGCACGGAGGCCTTGATCGGAAAGGCCAAGCAGAGCCATGCCATCGAGGACAAGCTTTCAATGCATGAGATCCGCCTCGAGGCACTTGGACGGGAGCGAGAGACCATGTCCTCGGCTCTCCTCGGCTCCATGATCACGGACCACGTGAAGGAGCGCAGCAGTGACGCGAGCCGCCCCCGGGTCTTCCACCGGGCCCGGGAGGTCTTCGCCACCATCACCCATGGCAGGTATCGGCTGGAATTCGATGACACGGAGTCGCCTCGGTTCCGAGCGCGGGACAACAGCACCGGCCTCGTCCTCACCCTCGACCAGCTCTCCAGCGGTTCCCGCGTGCAGCTCCTCCTGGCCGTGCGCCTCGCCTTCGTGGAGACCGAGGAACACGGCGTGAAGCTGCCCCTGCTCCTGGACGAGACCCTGGCCAACAGCGACGACTTCCGGGCCCGCGCCATCATAGAGGCGGCCGCCGAGGTGGCCCGGGGCGGCCGCCAGGTCTTCTACTTCACGGCCCAGGCCGACGAGGTGGGCAAGTGGCGGAGCGTCGTCGCCCGAGCCGAGGAGGTGGAGTTCAAGAGCATCGATCTCGGGAAACTGGCGCCCTTCCGGGAAGAAGAATCACTTCCGGCCGTCGAGATCGTGAGCCCTCCCGAAGACGAAGTCCCGGAGCCGGCTGGCCGAACCCACGAGGAATACGGTGCAGTTCTGAACGTCCCGCGGTTCGACCCCTACGCCCGCGACATCCGGGGGACGGACCTCTGGTACCTCCTGGAGAATCCGGATACCCTGTATTCCCTGCGCAAGCGCCGTGTGAGCTTCTGGGGGGCCCTCCAGGAGCTGAAGGGGATCACGGGCGAGGATCCTCTGGAAGGCAGGGGGGAAGTATTCAACACCATACGGGCCAATGCGGCGGCTCTCGAGGCCTTTGCCGCCGCCTGGCGCCGGGGGCGGGGAAAGCCGCTGTCGCGCCGGGCCATCGCGGACTCGGATGCCGTGTCGGATACCTTTCAGAAAAAGGTCATCGCCGTTGCGGAAGCGGTGGACTGGAACGCCGAGGCGCTTCTGGAGAAGCTCGAGGCGGGGGAGGTGCTACGGTTCGGCAGAAAGGCCGAGGCTCTGAGGGAGGACCTGGAGTCGAGGGGCTTCCTCGTCGAGGAGGAAACGGCGCTATCCTTCGAGGAGATGCGCGGCCGGGCGCTACGGGCCGTCCAGGGCGATCTGGAATCGGGAGTGATCTCGGTGGAAAGGGTAGATCGGATGCTGAACAGCCTCGGGATATTCGAGAAATAGCAGGCGCCCACAAGCAGGGTGTAACTGAAACTCAGCTACACCTTACTGGCCTCTCACGGCTTCACCAGGAACGACACCGCATTCGAGGTGTGGTTCGGGGGCAGAAGCATGTAGGCAAAGGTGAACCGGGCCCCGATCAGGGTCGTGAGCAGACCGGGCGCGACCTTCATCGTCGCCTTGGCGAGCCCTTCGTGGTCCAGGATTCCCTGGAGGCCACTGAACTCCGGCAGGCTGAACGTCAGGAAGTAGACCAGCAGGGAGACCGCGTCCAGGTTGATGGGCAGCACCGCGTTTTCCAGCAGCGGCGTCCCCGGTACCGTGCCCGTGACGCCTGTGACCAGGAGGAAGGGGCGGTTGCTGAACGAGGAACCCGGTGTCAGCTGGAACGCGACGTTTGCGCCCAGTGCGGCCGATACCTCGGTGGTGTTGATGGCGAGAGTGGGCTTGGTCTCGTCCTTGAAGGGTACGACCCGGGTGTCGGGAAGTAGCCGGGCCACCACCAGGTCCACGGCACCGGCCCCCGACTTGCTCACTGTGGAGCCCTCCTCCCACACCAGGTAAGTCTCGTTCTCTCCGGCCGCCAGGTCCACGTAGCCGATGGGGTCCTTGCCCGTTGGCGCGAGCTGTCCGCTCAGCCACTTGCCCGCCGCCTGGTTGTATACATTGAAACGTCCCCCCCACCACGCCACGTATCGGTTGCCGGCCCGGTCCACGCTGATGACGGGCTCGTCGCGGCTGTGACCCACGCCGATGTTCTTGGGAGTGCCCCAGACGCCGTTCACCCTGCCGTTGACCCGGACCCGTCCGTCGGCCCAGCTCACCCACGGGACGTTGTTCACGTCCAGGGCAACGTGCGGCCCCTCCTCCACCTTGCCCGGCTGGTGGCCGCATGGCCATTCGGATTTGTGCCAATTGGAGCCGTCGAACCACACGTATCCGCAGTCGTACAAGTTCATGTACGGAGCACCCCTTGCGCGGAACACCACGTGGACCGTGCCGTCGCTGCCGGCGGCGATGTCGGGATAGACGTGGTTGCTGGTGCCTTCGTTGAAGATGGAGACGCGCGGGCCGAAGGTGGTCTCCCCGGCCTTCTTCCGGTTCACGGCCAGCATGGCGGCGCGGTAGACGATCCAGATGTCATCCCGGGAGTCCACGGCCATGTGGTGGTCGCGGCTCACGCCGGGAGACATGGGCGTTCCCCACACGCCCAGGGTACGGGTATTGTAGGTGGCGTTGCCCAGGGCGTGGACCACGCCCCGCGAATCCACGACAACGTCCGGTTGCATCTGGTGGTCGCGCGAGGCGCCCACGCGGGTGTCCTCCTCGGCGTCGATACGGCCGGTGTCGGTGTGGATGAGCCGGTAATAGGTCTTGCCTGATCGCGCGTAGGCCAGATGCAGGTCGCCCCAGGCGTCACGATAGAGATCGGGGTAGGAACCGAGGGTGCCCACGGGAGCTACCTGGCCCGTGCCGGGACCGGCCAGGACGCCGAGGATCCCCAGGAGAATGAACCAATGGTGAAGGCGTGGTGATACCACGAATGGATTGTGATGCATCAATCTGTCCTTTTTCTATCTGGAGTAGACTTATGAAGATACCAAATCTCGAGGTCTGAATCCAGAGGGAGCCTCACGGGTGGCTTGAAGGGGTGCCCGTCATCGCGGATAATGGCCGCTTCAGGCCACCGGCGGAAATTTTTTCGCGGGCCCGAATCGGCAATTGAGTGAGGAAAAGCAGATGTCCTATCGGCGGATCTCTTGTGTTCTTCTCGGCCTCCTCCTCGCTGCGGAGACCGCGGCCCAGACTCGCGATGAGAACGACAGATTCACGCGGCTGGCGCGTCGAGCGGGGTCCGGCATCCACTGGATCCGGGATCCCTACCGGCGTCTCGACCTGTTGCGGCACGAGCAGACGGCTTCTCAGCCCTACAATCCCTCGGTCGATCGAAAGGTCCTCCTTTCCCGGGCACTCGACCGCGCCCGGGCCACGGACCGCCTCGTCCTGGTCTACGCCTTCCGCATCCACGGCAGCCACATGTACAGGGGGCCCGTCCTGGATGACTACATGAACCTCACCGTCTTTTCCGATCCGGAGCTGGTGGAGCTCGTGAATCGGAAGTTCATCCCGCTGCGCCTCTACGTGGACCGCCACGTCGGCAAGGTACTCGGCGTCCAGAACACCCGCAGCGAGGGCTTTCTTAAGACGGTGGAGCCGGCCCTCCTCTTTGTTTCCCCCGGCGGCAAGGTCCTCCACATCGTGCAGCGTATCAATACCTTTTCCGTGCACTGGATGCGCCACGTGCTGAAGGAGGTGCTCCGTATTCATCCGGAGTTCGACAAGCCCTCGGTGAACACCCGGGCCCTTCGCGAGCCCGGAAAATCCGCGGACGCCCTGATCCATCTGGCAGGAGAGCAGTGTCTGGACGGAAACGAGGAAGCCTCGGAAAAGAGCCTTAAGAAGGCATCGGCCCTCGTAGAGACCAGCCGGGTCTATGCGAAAAAGCGAGTTCGTGAGGTCGAAGCGGCCAAGCCCGGCGCCGGGGCCAAGCCGCGGGAGGTGAGGTTGTGGGAATGGAAAGTGAAGCGGGCCAGGCGAACCCTGGACCGGGCCGAAGCCGCCCGGGTTTGCCACCTCATGACCTGGGCCCGGACCTTGCGCCTGCTGAGGCGCGGCCGCGAGGCCCTTTCCGGCATCTCCCAGACCCGGAATCAGGCCGGGGAGGGCGGGATTTCGCACCTGTCCCTCGAGGCGGCGCGAATCCACCTGGCCCTCGGCGACTGGGATGCGGTGAAGCGAGTCCTGAAGAACTACCCGCCCACTTCCGAGTCCGAGTTCCTCCTCGGCCAGGCGCATCACGTCACCTGGGACCAGGAGAAGGCCCGGGAACACTTCCACCGCGTCGTGGATCTGGGGGAGGAGCCCTGGAGCTACAGGGCGGCGGCCATGATCGCGCTGTCCGACGACACCACGCCCCTGTCGCCGCTGGCCCACGGATTTTCCTTCCTCGAGTACGGATCTGAGGCCGTGTACGCGCCCGGCGTCCCTGCCACCTCGGAGATTCCGCGAAAGGGCAGCCCGGCCGGGGCCAAGAAGGCCGTGGTGAAGGCGGCCCTGGATTACCTCCTGTCCCAGCAGCGACCGGACGGCTCCTGGTCGGACACCCGGTATGCGTACTGGCCGGCGCCGCGGATTCTCCCCAACGTCCGTATGGCCATCACCGCGCTGGCCGCAACCGCCGTCCTCGCCTGGTGGGATCTGGATCCGGCCCGGGCCGAGGAGGCCGTGGCCAGGGCGGAGCGATATCTCCGGGATGACGGCGGGGTGGCGCTGGGCACCGAGGAGGAGGTCTACGTCCAGGCCTACAGGATTCTCTACTGGGTCCGGAAAGCAGCCGCGTCTCCCCCGTCCAGGAGCGAGGCCCTGAAACACCTTGAGGCCCTGGTGAAGCGTGTGGCCGAGATCCAGGATCCCCGCCAAGGCCTCTTCATGCACGAGTACCACAACGCCTTCTGCACCGGAGTCGTGCTCTGGTCGCTGCACCTTGCGAAGAAGGCGGGCGTCCAGGTCCCGGAGGAGGTCCTGAAGCGGGGCACGAAGGCCCTGGCCGCGGCCCGGCGCGAAGACGGTACCTTCGTCTATGCGGGAGCCAACCGGCCCCAGCGGACATCCGGCGGGAAGAAGAAGGAGAATGTGACAAACCTCAAGAACGCTTCGGCCCGCATGCCCCTTTGCGAGGGCGTCCTCATGGCCATGGGGGCCTCGAGCCCGAAGAAGATGCGGAAAGCTTTCTCCACCTTCCTCAAGTACCTTGACCGTCTGGAACAGGTGCGGAAAATTGACTACCACGCCGACGGCCAGCTTGGCGGGTTCTTCTTCTGGCACGCACTCTTCCACGCATCCGAGGCCAAGGCGCTGCTCAAGGGATCCATGAAGAAGCGGGTCGAGTCCACGCTCCTGGACAGGGTCACCGGATTTCCGGAGATCGACGGCAGTTTCATCGACGACCACGAGCTTGGTAAGAGCTACGGCACGGCCATGGCCCTGCTGGTGCTGAAGAACCTGTAATGCTGGGGACAGATTGAGCGGACCCGTATTGCACATTTCGCTCTGACTCCGTACCATGCGGGTGTAATAGTCGGCGGAACGACTGAAATCCCCATCTCCCTGGAGGCGGCCATGGAGTCGATGAATTCAGGTGCCGGTGCCCAGAAGCCGGTCGTCATTCAGCAGAAGAGCAGCGGCATTCCGGTGGCCATCGTGGCGCTGGCGGTGATTGCCCTGCTTGGTATCGTGCTGATGCTTGGCGGAATTTTCCTTCTGGCCCTGGTGTCCTCACCCAAGGGATTTCCGGATCGCGACCTCAAGACCCACTTCGTGACCGGTGATACCAAGGCGTCCGACAGGGCGGCTCTCATTCCCGTCGTGGGCATCATCCAGGATGTAGAAGGGGGCGGTTTACTTTGGGGCGGCTTGAATCAGGTCGAGGCGGTCCGGAAGCGGCTGAAAAAGGCCGCTAAGGACAAGGTCAAGGCCGTCATCCTCGAAGTGGACTCACCCGGCGGCGCCGTCACGGCCTCGGATACCCTCTACAGGGAGGTCGTCAAGTTCAAGAAAGACAATCCGGGCATTCCCGTCGTCGTCCACATGAAGGACCTCGCTGCCTCTGGCGGGTACTATATATCCGCACCTGCCGACTGGATCGTGGCGTCGCCTACTACACTCACCGGGTCCATCGGGGTCATCCTTCTGCACAAGAACCTCAACGGCCTCACCGAGGGTAAGCTGGGCATCAAGATCCGGGCCTACACCTCCGCCGCCCAGAAGGATATCCTCTCCCCGTTTCGCGACATGACCGAGGCGGAGCAGAGGCACCTCCAGTCCATCGTGGACGAGCTCTACGACCAGTTCGTCGGTATCGTCGTGAAGTGCCGTAAGGACAAGATCTCCGAGGACAAGGTTCGAGCCCTGGAGGGTACCATCCTCACGGGGAAACAGGCACTGGCCCGAGGCCTGGTGGACCAGCTGGGAACCCTGGATGACGTCGTGGCCAAGGCGGTCGACCTGGCCAAGGTGAAGTCGTTGCGGGTGGTGCGTTACAACAGGGCGCCCTCGGTCCTGGAGCAGATCCTGTCCGCGCGCATCGATGCCCGTGTCCAGGTGGGGCCGTCCTTCGACCTCGACACCTACCTGAGCCGGGGCGGTTCGCCGTTCCTCTACCTCTGGCGCCCCTGAGTACCGGGATTATCTATTGCGGTTGACGGGCCGGGGATCGTTCAATCGATACCCTGAAAGGAAAGGAATCCTCATGGCGAGCACCTTCAGATCGTTACCGGGCCTGGGTTTGGTCCTGCTGGTGGCCGGCGGCCTGGTCCTCCTCTACTTCAACAGGTCTCCCTGAGGCGCCGGCGGGTGCGGGACGCCGGGTGCGTCTCAAGAAACCTCGGACAGGGGAGCCGTCCACTGGACCTCGGACATGGAGACCGCCAGGGCAAGGGCACGGGAGAGTTCAAGGAATCTCCTCGTCAAGTTCTCGGATCCCGGCTGAGGCGCGTGTGTCAAGATGGAACGGGTCACGTTCCAGGATCCCCGGGTCGTAAATAAGGTGAACGGCAACTACGTTCCGGTTCGTCTGGAGGTCGCGGAGAACCAGGCGTTCTTCAACCGGTTCGGCGAAGGGGCCGCACCACTCGTGGTCTTCATGCGGCCGGACGGCTCTGTCGTGAACAAGGTCGCGGGATACTCGCCTCCGGACGCCTTCCTGAAGACCTTCCCCTGATACTCTGCTAAGAATCGTGACGGCCTATTTTGATATTAACTAGGCATGCTGCTGGCCAGGGCCGCAACGACGATGACGATAATGAAAACGGGATAGAGGCAGAGCATGACGATGGTCAGGATTCCGAAGTACTTGTAGAGCGATTTCTGATTCGTCAGGGCGTGTTCAATTCCCCCCACCATCTCGCCTCTCTTCATCCGGGCCACTCCGTTGGCGGTCTTGAACAGAAATATGACGGGGAAGACGTAGAGGAGGGTCATGACCAGGTAGAGCAGCCCCAGGACCGTTAAACCGATCATTGGAATGAACTCAATTTCGCGGCCCCCCATGTCCCTCGGCATGCTGACTCCGGCGATACCCATGGCAATCAATATCAGGCCCCCCATCGCTCCCAGGACGGTGAAGATGATGCCGAGAATCGAGAAGAACCGGGCCCAGGGGCCGATGGCAAGCATGGCGCGGACCATGGGCTCGGTCATCGGCGGGAAGTCCGGGGTCGGGACCTGAGTGGTTGGGTCGAATCCTACTGGCTGGTTCATGAGGGGCGCTCCGTGTTTGTGCCTTGCAGCGAACCGGGTGCAAACCGGCAGGTGAGCATTCACCGGCATTATATTCATGGGCAGGAAAGAGAGAAGCGGAAGGAGCCTGATTCCCGGCAGATCGAGGCTCCGGCGTTTCGGTCCGGATCCTGGAATCTCGGTTTGACCTCCGGACCCGAGGAGGCTACGATTTCCCTACCTTTCAGACAGGAGGTCAAAGCGTACGGCGGCGTCGGCCTGCAGAGACGCAAGCTCATGGGCCCCAACAGATTAGGGGTGCCGACGCGGGTGCGCTTGGATCCATACCTGGTCTTAAGTGTGATTCTGGTCCAGAATTATCAAAATTCATCGACCATGCAGGTTACGTAAATCTGAAGGAGACCCCCCTCATGTCCGGCAATGTTGCGACGAATCCTATCAAGATCATGGATACCACAATGCGAGACGGGCACCAGTCCCTGTTCGCAACTCGCATGCGCACAGAGGACATGGAGCCCATTGCGGCCGAGATAAACAAGGTCGGGTTTCATGCGGCAGAAGTCTGGGGTGGAGCGACGTTTGATTCCACCACCCGGTTCCTGAACGAAGATCCCTGGGAACGAGTGCGCGTCCTCAAGAAGCTCATGCCGGACACCCCGCTGCAGATGCTTCTCCGGGGTCAGAACCTGGTCGGCTACCGCAACTACGCCGACGATGTGGTCGACGCATTCGTGGACCATACCGCAGAGGTGGGCATCGACATCTTCCGCGTCTTCGACGCCCTGAACGACGAGCGCAACTGCAAGGCTTCGTACGAGGCCATCAAGAAAACCGGCAAGCACATCCAGGCCACCCTGAGCTTCTCGCTCACCGAGAGGCGCCTGGGCGGGCCGGTCTACAACATCGACTACTTCGTCAACAAGGCCAAGATCTTCGAGGACATGGGCGCCCACAGCCTGTGCCTCAAGGACATGGCCGGCATGCTCTCTCCCTACGACGCCTATGAACTGATCCAGGCGCTCAAGGCGAACGTGAAGATCCCCATCGAGCTGCACAACCACTACACCAGCGGCATGGGCTCCATGACCTGCCTCAAGGCCATCGAGGCCGGGGTGGACATCATCGACTGTGCTCTGGCGCCGTTTGCGCTTCGCACGTCTCAGCCGGCCTGCGAGCCCATCGTGGCGGCCCTGAAGGGAACCCCGAGGGACAGCGGCCTCGACCTCGACCGGTTGCTCAAGCTGGGCAAATACTTCGAGGAAATCGGGCCCAAGTATCGCAAATACCTCGACACAAGCAAGCTGTCCGTCATCGATACCGGCGTGCTTTCACACCAGATTCCCGGCGGTATGGCTTCCAACCTGGTGAACCAGCTCCGGGAGGCCGATGCCCTCGACCGCATCGGCGAGGTGCACGAGGAGCTCCCCCGCGCCCGCAAGGAGCTCGGCTATCCGCCGCTGGTGACCCCGACCAGCCAGATCGTGGGAATCCAGGCCGTGCAGAACGTCCTCTTCGGTCGCTACAAGATGGTTACCGGACAGGTGAAGGATTACGCCTACGGCATGTATGGCAAGTCGCCGGCTCCCATGGATCCCGACGTGCAGAAGCAGATCCTGGCCGGGTACGAACGCGGCGAGGAACCCATCACCCACAGGCCCGCCGACATCCTCGAGCCCGAGATGGGAAAGGCCAAGGAAGCCACTGAAGGCATTGCCAAGGACATCGGCGACGTGTTGTGCTACGCGATGTATCCCCAGACCGGCCTGAGGTTTCTGAAATGGAAGTACGGCCTCGAGGAGGTACCGGACGACGTCAAGCCCATCACCCTCGAATCCATCCAGAAGCAGGACGCGCTCATCAAGAAGGTCCTGGCCGGCGAGATCACCAGCGCCGGAGCCGCCACGGCCGAGGCGGAAGCACCCGCCGAAGCGGCCAAGGTGACCGTGGGTGACGGAGAGGTGGGCGTGGCCGCACCCATGCCCGGCACCATATTCAAGTACACGGTGGAAGAGGGCGACACCGTCAAAGCAGGCGACACCGTGGTCGTGCTGGAAGCAATGAAGATGGAGAATGCCATCCCTGCTCTCTCGGGCGGTAAGATCAAGACCCTGGTCAACAAGACCGGGACCATGGTGAAGAAGAACGACGTACTCGTGGTCATCACGACCGCGTGACGGAATCGCAGGGACGATACCAGCGAGGGCGGCTTACAGGGGCTGCCCTCGCTTCGTGTACGCAGGCCGCCCCAGGCGGGGAAAAAGGCCTTTGAAGTCGCCTTTCGATTGGATTGTCAGGCCCCCCGGATGTGCTATCTTTCTCTAATAAGTTCCTGTTGCATCAAGTGGTTTTTGCCCAGAACGCCGTCTTTCCGCCCAGGTCCGCACATCCGGAACACTCTGGAATCGCTGATTCGAAGCGCGTTCCGGGAGCACGAACCTGGACGAAAATCCGGCATCCTGAACAAAAACCACTTGATGCAACAGGAACGAACAAAATCTCAATGTAAGGAACTGAAGCAATGTTCGGAAAAATGAAGGAGCATCTACGTAAGGAACTCGCCGGCATCCGAGAAGCGGGTCTTTACAAGGATGAGCGCATCATCCAGTCCAAGCAGGGGGCGGCGATCAAGGTGCCCCAGGGGGAAGTCCTGAACTTCTGCGCCAACAACTACCTCGGCCTCGGCGGTCACCCGAAGCTCGTGGATGCCGCCAAGGCGGCCCTGGAGGAGCGCGGCTACGGCCTCTCCTCGGTGCGGTTCATCTGCGGCACCCAGGACCGACACAAGGAGCTGGAGAAGAAGATTTCCGACTTCCTCGGCATGGAAGACACAATCCTCTACTCTTCATGCTTTGACGCGAACGGAGGCCTCTTCGAGTGCCTGCTGACCAAGGAAGATGCCATCATTTCCGATCAGCTCAACCACGCGAGCATCATCGACGGCGTCCGCCTCTGCAAGGCCCAGCGCTTCCGCTACCTGAACGCCGACATGGCGGACCTCGAGGACAAGCTCAAGGAGACGCAGAACTGCCGGTTCCGCGTCATTGCCACCGACGGCGCCTTCTCCATGGATGGTGTCGTGGCGCCCCTGGACAAGATCTGCGACCTGGCCGAGAAGTACGACGCCATGGTCATGGTGGATGATTCCCATTGCACCGGCTTCATGGGCAAGCACGGCAAGGGGACTCACGAGCACTGCGGCGTCATGGGTCGGGTGGACATCATCACCTCCACCCTGGGCAAGGCGCTGGGCGGCGCTTCCGGCGGCTTCACATCCGCGCCGAAGGAGGTCGTCGAGCTTCTCCGGAACCGGTCCCGCCCATATCTCTTTTCGAACACCATGCCTCCACCCATCGTGCGTGGCGCCATCCAGGTCATCGACATGCTCTCCGAGACCACCGAGCTCAGGGACAAGCTCGAGGCGAGCACCAAGTATTTCCGCGACGAGATGACGGCTCGCGGATTCGACATCAAGCCGGGCGTGCATCCCATCGTGCCCATCATGCTTTACGACGCCAGGCTGGCCAACGAAATGGCAAACAAGCTCCTGGATGAGGGCATCTACGTCATCGGCTTCTCCTATCCGGTCGTCCCCAAGGAGCAGGCACGGATCCGGGTCCAGATCTCCGCGGCCCACGAGAAGGAACACCTGGACAAGGCCATCGCGGCCTTCACCAAGATTGGCAAGGAGCTCGGGGTTCTGAAGAACTGATCAGGCCGGGTATCCCCGAATATCTACACAAAAAAAAGGCGCTGCCATGGGCGGCGCCTTTTTTTGTGTAAGTGTGAAATCAATACCTATTTCAGCCTGGCTGACAGCTTCTCGACCATGTCCGACACCATCTCGGGGAGGCGGTATTTCGGATCCCAGCCCCACTCCTCGCGAGCAGCGGTATCGTCCATGTTGTTGGGCCAGGTCTCGGCGATGCCCTGGCGAATCGGGTCCACGTCGTAGTCCATGGTGAAATCGGGGAAGTGCTTCTTCACCTCGGTCGCGATCATCTCGGGATCGAAGCTCATGGCGGTGACGTTGAATGCGTTGCGGTGTTTCAGCCTGGAGGGGTCCGCCTCCATGAGCGCCAGGGCCGAATCCAGGGCGTCGGGCATGTACATCATGTCCAGGAAGGTGCCCGCCGCGAGGAAGCAGGTGTACTTCCCGCTCTTGATGGCTTCGTAGAAGATCTCGACGGCGTAGTCGGTGGTGCCGCCGCCGGGCGGGGTCACGTAGGAGATGATGCCGGGATACCGGAGGCCCCGGGTGTCCACGCCGAACCGCTTGTGGTAGTAGTCGCAGAGCAACTCACCCGACACCTTGGTGACGCCGTACATGGTGTTCGGGCGCTGGATGGTGTCCTGGGGGGTGTTGTCCAGCGGCGTCGAGGGGCCGAAGGCTCCGATGGAGCTCGGAGTGAAGACGGCGCATTCCTTCTCGCGGGCCACCTCGAGGACGTTGTAGAGGCCGTTGATGTTCACGTCCCAGGCCAGCTGCGGCTTGGCCTCGGCCACGGCCGAAAGAAGGGCGCCGAGGTGGTAGATGGTGCCGATGTCGTACTTCTTGACCACGTCCTGGACCTTGTCGATCTTTGTGCAGTCCACGAACTCGAATGGCCCCGAGTCGCGTAGCTCATCGGACGGTTCCGTCCTGTTGCCGGCGGCCACGACGTTATCCGCGCCGTATTTCTCGCGCAGAAAGAGGGACAGCTCCGAGCCGATCTGGCCCACGGCTCCGGTGACCAGGATCCTTCTCATATCTCGACTCCTATTCCTGATTGATGGGTTCGGAAACACCGGTTCAGCAACCACCGGAAACACTCGCCGGGCGAGGGGGTTCACGGGGTGGGATGGATAAGGATTTAGTTCCTCTCCAGCCCCAGTTCTACACTATTTTCACGCCCATGTCAGACGGATCGATGCGCAGGCGCGGCGCGGCTCCCGGTGCCTTCACCGGGCTCCCACAGGGGTGAGGGCGCTCCCCTTCTGCCAGAGTGGCGGCGTACCCGGCGCGCACCCACGCCCGGGCCTGGGAAACCGGGGGTGGGTACCCCCCCCTGCGCCCCTCTCCGGCAGGGGGTGTCTGCTCCTGAGCCTCAATTTTTGGATTTTCACACTCCATTTGTATACATGGAGTTAGGGCCAGGATCGTCGCTCAAGCAGGATTTCATCAGGGATGGGGCTGCATGAATGAAAGGCTGGTTCCGAAATATCCAATTGTGGGGAGAAACCAGTTTTAAAGCCGTCATGGCTGTTTCGCGTATCGATTTTGGGTAGTGATAATGAAGGGCTTTCACAGCACCTTGATCGACCAGATCAAGTTACACCGGGTCTATGCCTGGGCGGATCTGGTCAACCGGCGCGCATTCCTACAAGCTGTGAGCGACGCCTACTACAAGCACGAAGAGGAGCAGTCCGAGCTGAGGAAGTCTCTGGATGTCAGCTCGAGCGATCTGGTCCAGGCCAACAAGGAGATGAGCGCCATCATCCAGGCGATGCCCGACCAGTTCTTCCGCCTGCACTCCGACGGCACGATTCTCGAATATCGGCCCGGCAAGGGAAACCACCTCACCATTGACAATGATGATCCCACCGCGATGAGTCTGTACAACTTCATCGGCCCCGAAGTTGCACAGCAATTCCGGAAAGCGATTGTCAAGGTCCTCGGCACGGGCAGGCTCAGCTGCTTCGAGTTCAGCGAGATCAAGGATCAATTCATCGAGGTGCGGATGTTTCCTGTCATGGGCGAGCAGGTGGTCGCCCTCGTCCGCGACATCTCAGAGAGAAAGTACTCCGAGCAGCGAATCGCCCACCTCGCCTATCACGACAGCTTGACCGGACTTCCCAACCGGCTGCTGTTCAAGGATCGCCTGGAGCTGTCCATCGCCCTGGCCAGGCGGCACGGCTACATGGTGGCGGTGATGTTCCTCGACCTTGACCGGTTCAAGCACATCAACGATACACTGGGGCACAGAGTCGGCGATCAGCTTCTTGTGACCATCGGCCGGCGTCTGCGGAACGCCCTTCGGGTGTCCGATACCGTGACGAAGGGCGACAGCAATCAGGGTGACATGCCGGTCACCATCGCCCGCATGGGAGGGGACGAATTCACGGTCATTCTCTCGGAGGTCAAGAACGTGCAGGCGGTCGTCAAGGTGGCGAGGCGAGTCCTGCAGGTCGTGTCGAAGCCTCTCAACCTGAGCGGCGGCGAGGTCTTCGCCACGGTGAGCATCGGCATCGCGCTCTTTCCCGTGGACGGAACGGATTTCGAAACCCTTGTCAAGAATGCCGACTCGGCGATGTATTACGCCAAGGAGCGGGGCAGGAATAACTACCAGCTCTACACGGAATCCATGAATGCGGCCGCCGTCGAGCGCCTGGTACTGGAAAACAACCTCCACCGCGCCGTGGAGCGCAATGAGCTCGAAGTCTACTATCAGCCGCAGAAGGACCTCCTGACGGGGAAAGTCACCAGCATGGAGGCCCTGATGCGCTGGCGTCACCAGGACATAGGCCTCATCGGCCCCCAGCATCTTCATCCCCCTGGCCGAGGAGTCCGACCTGATCCTGAAGCTGAGCCAGTGGTTGATCGGCGAGGTCTGCCGCCAGATTCGCACCTGGCAGGAGGAAGGCCTCACTCCCTGCCGCATCTTCATCAACATATCCGGTCAGCAGGTCAAGCCGGATCACCTGGTTCCAGCCCTGGCCGAGGGCCTGTCCTCGCACAACGTGAGTCCCGAATATCTGGGCATCGAGTTGACCGAGACCGCCATCGTGGCCAATCTCGAGGTCTCCGCGCAGGTGTTGCGTGAGGTCAGCAAGATGGGCATTCAGATCTCCGTGGACGACTTCGGAACGGGATATTCCTCGTTGAGCTATCTCCAGAGCTTTCCCATCGACTCCCTCAAGATCGACCAGTCGTTCGTTCGCAACCTCACCACCGATTCTGGAAACGCCGACGGCAGTCTGGCCGGCGCCATCGTCGCCCTGGGGCACAGCCTGGGATTGAAGGTGGTGGCTGAGGGTGTCGAGAACGAGGAGCAGCTCGAATTCCTGAAGGAAAACGGATGCGATTCGATCCAGGGATATCTCTTCTGTGTGCCGGGGCCCGTGGATGAAATATCGAAATACCTGAATCCCGCCCCTGTGCAGGAGCACGACGAGGAAGCCGACTTGCCGGAGGAGGACACCCCGGACGAATCTCCCGAGGCCGCGCTGGTGGAGTCCGTGGAGGACGTTGTGGAGGACGTTGAGGATCCCGACGAGTCCGAGGAAGTCGATGCGGATGAATCTCCGGAGGACGTTGAGGAG